>JACMLN010000171.1 GCA_014379585.1 Gloeobacterales cyanobacterium ES-bin-313
CAAGCAGTACTTTTCGGAATTTTTGAGTACCAGCTTGCCAGAAGTGCCAAAGTTGTTGGAGGAGATCGAAGAACCACAGCGATGGCAAGCCCTTGGGCAACAATTTGAAGCCTACGGCACGATGAACGCCGATGAGCGACAACATCTCGTCGCTGAGACCCGCCGATTTCTACATCGGGTGCGCCGCAATCTCGAAAAACCAGCCAGCCCTGCTCCTCCAGAAGCCAAAGTTCTGGCGCGATCTGTCTCGACTTTGACGGGAATCGGCCCAAAACTCGCTGCGCAACTGGCCAAACTCGGTTTGCTGACGATTCAAGATCTCTTGCGCTACTATCCCCGTGATTACCTAGACTACTCCAACCGCACAACCATCAAAGAATGCCAGGCCGGTCAATCGGTTACCCTCCTCGGCCAAGTGCGACGAGTCAACTGTTTTACCAGCCCCCGCAACCATAAGCTTGCCATCTTCGAGATCGTGTTGGGGGACGGCACAAGCCAGATGAAAATTGCCCGATTCTATGCGGGCGCTCGCTATACCAATCGGGGCTGGCAGGAAGTCCAGATGCGTCAATTCCCCCGTGGAGCGACGATTGCAGCCAGTGGTTTGGTCAAAAAAGGGCCAGCCGGGTTCACCCTTCAAGATGCCCAGCTTGAGGTTCTTGACGATGGGGAAACAGAACAACCCCTTGGCAAGATTGTGCCTGTCTATCCGCTTGTGGACGGTGTTGGTGCTGGTGTAGTGCGTCGAGCGATTACAGCCGCCCTCAAATTTGCCGATGCCTTGATCGACCCCCTGCCAAAGGCGATCCAAGAGCGGCTTAGCCTACTTGGTCTGTCTGAAGCGATCCGAGCTGTGCATTTCCCACCCAGCGATACCCAAAAGCTCGCCGCCCGCCGCCGCCTCGTTTTTGATGAATTTTTCTTTTTGCAGTTGGGCCTTCTCAAGAGGCGTTTGCAACAAAAGACCCAGGCTGTTGGGATCAGTTTTGAGGTGGGTGGCGCATTGCTCGAAAAGTTTTATGAGATTCTGCCGTTTACGCTTACCAATGCTCAAAAGCGGGTAGTGGATGAAGTGTTGCAGGATCTCGCCAGTCCTGAACCGATGAATCGTTTAGTACAAGGTGATGTTGGTTCCGGCAAAACGGTGGTCGCGGTGATCGCGATCTTGGCGGCGATCCAGTCGGGCTATCAAGCAGCTCTCATGGCTCCCACCGAAGTCCTCGCCGAGCAGCATTACCAAAAGCTCTTGCAATGGCTAACCCAGTTGCACCTACCCGTGGAATTGTTGACCGGATCGACCCGGACTGCCCAGCGCCGGGAGGTGCTTCGTCAACTACAAACGGGGGAACTGAGTATCGTCGTTGGTACCCATGCCCTGATTCAAGAAACCGTGCAGTTTGCCAATCTGGGTTTGGCGGTGATCGACGAACAGCACCGCTTCGGAGTCAACCAGCGAGCGACTTTGCAAAATAAAGGTCGGAACCCCGATGTTTTGACCATGACCGCTACGCCAATCCCACGTACCCTCGCTCTCACGCTTCATGGGGATCTCGACGTATCCCAAATTGATGAATTACCACCAGGTCGTAAACCGATTCAAACTAGCGTTGTCACCCCATCCGAGCGCACCCAGATTTACGATCTGATCCGCCGCCAGGTGGTGGAAGGCCGCCAAATTTATGTCGTCCTACCCCTGATCGAAGAATCAGAAAAAGTGGATCTGCGTTCTGCCTTCGACGAGCACCAACGCCTCAAAGAAAAAGTGTTCCCAGAATTTAGCCTGGGTCTGCTCCACGGTCGGATGAAATCTGAAGAGAAAGAAGCGGTGATCAATCGTTTCCGCAATCGAGAAACGAATATTCTTGTTTCAACTACAGTCGTTGAAGTCGGGGTGGATGTGCCCAATGCCAGTGTCATGCTCATTGAACATGCCGAACGCTTCGGCCTCGCTCAGTTGCACCAGTTGCGTGGACGGGTCGGCAGAGGAGCCAGCCAGAGCTATTGTCTGTTGATGACGGCTTCGAAGACAGAAGCCTCTTTACAGCGTCTGCGCGTCTTGGAGCAATCCAACGACGGCTTTTTTATTGCCGAGATGGATCTGCGGATGCGTGGCCCTGGCGAAGTCATGGGAGCGCGGCAATCGGGTCTACCGGATATGGTGCTCAGTTCGTTGATCGAAGACCAAGATTCCCTCGAACTAGCGCGCACAGAAGCCCAAAAACTGATCGAAAGTGATCCAAATCTGACCGCCTATCCACAACTCAAAGAAGAACTCCAACGGCGACTCGATGCCCTTATGGGCGGCGCAATTCTGACGTAACGCGTCTGCGTTTGCTTCGTGATTTTCAGCGTTTGCGCGGTGTGGTTGCGTCTGCCGCCGTCAACTGCGTAGTGCCTACAGTTTTTTCTGTACTTACTGGTTGCGTCTGTACTGGTGAATGTGCAGGTGGTTTAGGGGATAGCAAGCGAGAGGCAGCTGCGGCGGTGACAATACTAACTCCCAAGACAAGGATCACAAAAAGCATTCTTTGATCCATCTTGCGGCGGTTGTCGAGGCGCGTTTTGAGGGCTGGCAGTTCTGGAATTGGTTTTACTAAACTTGTTTCTAGCTGCCAACCAAAAATCTTTTTGTCTGGCCCATAGAGGTCAAGTAACTTTCCCATCGTAGTCTCCACGGCCACTGCCTCACGAACGGCCACTGGAATACGCACCCCAGGCCGACTGGGTTCATAATTCCAAAGATTTGGGGCAAGCATCGGCTCCATGGACGTTGGTATTGTTTCAGGCCCAAATTGTAAATAGTTCAGGATCGTTTCCATCTGCTGGAAATTGAGTGCACCTCGGTAGTAGTACGCCAAAAAATAGGGCACATGGGTACGACCAAAGTCATCTTGGCCGTCGCAATACAACCAACCAAAAAGATGCTCTTCAGGAGAGATTTGGTAAAGGTAGAGCGCGCTAGATCCCGGTTCTGGAGGGGCATAAGCGTCCCAATGGCGATTGACAATCTTGTTCAAGAAAATTTCTTTGGCTTCCACAGGAATACTTTGATCTGCCTGCAAACCGAAACCCGACCCCGGCACACTGGTATAGATTAAGGGGCTAAAACGAATTGGCAGCGAGAGCATAGGCTTTGGCACTAGCAGGAACCTGTATTTAGTTCACCTCTTCTATCGCCAAACATCAAGCTGTTGCACACGGAATTTTTCTCAGGACGTGTCACCATAGACGACGGTAACAGGAGCAAGATGAAGATGGCTGAACGGATTGAACGAGATTCCATGGGAGAGCGGACTTTGGCGGCGGATGCCTACTATGGGATTCAGACCCAACGTGCCCTAGAAAATTTCCCCGTCAGCGGCTTGAAGCCTCTTCCAAACTATGTGCGTGCCTGCATTTGGATCAAAAAAGCAGCAGCCCTCGTTAATGGTCAGCTCGACTGTATTCCCTCAGTCGTCGCCGACGGAATTGTCCGTGCCTGTGACGAAGTCCTCGATGGAAAACTCGTTGACCAGTTTGTGGTGGATATTTTTCAAGCTGGGGCGGGCACATCCCATCACATGAATGTCAACGAAGTGCTCGCCAACCGTGCCCTCGAACTGCTTGGGTTTCAGCGCGGCGACTACAAGCAGGTCAGCCCGAACGATCACGTGAACTATGGCCAATCCACCAACGATGTGATCCCGACCGCGATTCGGCTAGCGGCTCTGTTGGGCCGCGATCTTTTCTTTGCGGCTTTAGAGGCACTGATCCAGGCTTTCGAGGCCAAGGGAAGGGAATTTCAAGGGGTGATCAAGTCGGGTCGTACCCACCTTCAAGATGCGGTACCTGTGCGCCTTGGGGATGAATTTTTCGCCTACGCCCAGAT
Organism: Gloeobacterales cyanobacterium ES-bin-313; assembly: GCA_014379585.1. Lineage (GTDB taxonomy): Bacteria > Cyanobacteriota > Cyanobacteriia > Gloeobacterales > Gloeobacteraceae > JACMLN01. Next base: position 3,869 of record JACMLN010000171.1, read on the forward strand.
TCTTACAGAACACCGTGGCCGCCTTGAGCAAAGCTTTCAAGAACTTTACGTATTGGGTTTGGGAGGGAGTGCCGCTGGCACAGGGCTGAATACCCATCCACAGTACCGCCGCGCCGTGATTCAAACACTTTCAGAATTGACAGGTTTCCCCCTCGTCCCAGCGCTGCGTCCCATGGCTGCAATGCAGAGTATGGGTGCTTTTGTGGCGATTTCAGGAAGCCTGCGTAACCTGGCTCAGGACTTAGTCAAAATTGCCAACGACCTGCGATTGCTCGATTCTGGCCCGCGTACTGGTTTGAGTGAGATCAAGTTGCCCCCAGTGCAACCCGGTTCATCGATCATGCCCGGTAAGTACAATCCAGTGCTCTGTGAAATGCTGACCATGGTTTGCTTTCAGGTGATCGGCTACGACCAAACCATCACCCTAGCAGCCCAAGCAGGTCAACTCGAACTGAATGTGATGATGCCCCTGATCGCCTACGACCTAGGCCACAGTCTCCAGATCCTCACAAACGCCCTCAACCTGTTCGCCGAGCGCTGCATTGTTGGCATTATTGCCTATCCAGAACGCTGTCTCGTCTACGCCGAGGGATCCCTCGCCCTCGTCACCGCTTTGAACCCCCATATTGGTTACTTAGCAGCAGCAGCAGTTGCCCAAGAATCCCTCAAAACGGGCAAATCCCTGCGTGAAATCGTCATCGCCCGTGGACTCTTGAGTGCAGAGCAGCTGGGTGAAATCCTGAACCTTGAGGAGATGAGCCAGCTACCGGAGGACATTTCCGGTTCGAAATGAAATAATAAAGATTCTGGCCAGAATATTCCGATGACATCAGCAGTTTTGACAGGCACAAAGATCGTTGTGGGCCTCTCCGGGGGGGTCGATAGTTCTGTGGCAGCCGCGCTGGCGCAAAAATCAGGATATCGCGTTTGTGGAGTGACCCTTTGGCTCATGAAGGGCAAGGGTGCCTGCTGCTCTGATGGGATGCAGGATGCGGCGCGGGTCTGCGATCAACTCGGCATTCCCCATCATATTGTCGATACCCGTCAAGAATTTGAAGCGACCATCGTTAACTTTGTGGTTCAAGGTTACGAGGCAGGGATCACGCCATTGCCCTGCTCGCGCTGCAACCGCGAACTCAAGTTTGGGCTGCTCCTCGACTATGCCCGCCAAAAGCTGGGGATCGACAAATTGGCCACAGGGCACTACGCTCGCACGGGCTTTGACCCGGAAACGGGACGGTATTGGCTAGACCGGGCTGTGGATCGCGCCAAGGATCAATCCTACTTTTTGTATGACCTCAATCAAGCACAGTTGGCCAGTGCAGTCTTTCCCTTGGGCGAACTGACGAAGGATGAAACCCGCACTATCGCCGAACAGTTCGGCTTGAGCGTTGCCCACAAGCCAGAAAGTATGGATCTGTGCTTGGTGGAGACGGCTGGGTCGATGCGGAACTTTTTGGATACCCACATCGAAACGCGGCGTGGTGCCATCGTCGATCTCGAAGGTAAAGTTCTAGGTGAACACGATGGCGCGCACCATTACACGGTCGGTCAGCGCAAGGGATTGGGCATTGCGGCACCCCAACCTCTCTACGTGGTGGCTGTAGATACGACTAACAATCGCGTCGTCGTCGGCCCACGGGACAGTGTGCTGCGCACTGAATGCCACGTCCACCAAGTCAATTGGCTCTCGATGGGCGAACCTCAAGCGCCGATCACTGCCCAAGTACAAGTGCGCTATCGAGCTGAACCTGTGAATGCGACGGTGATTCCCTTAATCGACCATCAAGTGCGCATTGTCTTCAATGAAGACCCCCAATTTGCCATTTCTCCCGGCCAAGCAGCCGTCTGGTACGACGGCAATCGGGTTTTGGGAGGGGGAATTATTAATAATCTTGGCTTAGACCAATGGTGAAGTTTACAAATCTGGATGTGGTGTCAGACTAGTAACTGGCGGTGACCTGCCTAGGTCGTATCGGCATAACCGCGTTCTTTAGGAGCTATAGCTAACTATGAAGCTCCGTGCTTCGATCCCTCGAACCTCACTTTCAGACGGTTTCCACCATGCAAAATCTTCGCCTTACAGATCGCGTCCGTCCTGACGCTGGCGAGACACCCTCCCAAAGTAGAAGAGCGCAGTCCCAACGCCTTGTCCAACAGTGGCAGACGTTGAATGTCACCCCAGGAGAGTTTCAGGGGTTGCGAGCAAAAGGCATCCTGGCAGAGATTCTGCGCCTCTGTGGATCGATGGCGCGCCAGTTCTTGCTCCAAATGCTTGCGGAAGACAGCCTGAGCGAACTTGATGATCTGGTCAACCTCACGCTTAGCCGCATCGAAAGTAAGCTTTCTACCTACGATGCCACCAAGAGTTCCTTTGAAAGCTGGGTGAAGTACCAATGTGTTCGCCCAATTTTCAAGCAGCATCTTGAGGAAATTGGCTACCGAACCGTCAAGATAGAGCTGTACATTGCCGCACTGCAAGCCCGCCTCAATGGTCTTCAATCGCCACCCACGAACTTGATTGGCCGTTTGGTCGAGGGTCTTGATCCTTCTCAATTGCGTTCTGAAATCTTGAAAATGCGTCAGATGTCCGACACTGGCCGCAAAGTCATCCTTCGCCGCGACCCACGCCTTGTCCCTGCCCTTTCTTTAAACTGTCCGATTCGCCCCGGTGCTGAGAAAGAAGAATTTCTGGATCTCCCGGCTGCAGCGAAGCCCCTAGACATGGAAGATACCTGCCGCGAAACCCTCCATCAAAGCCTCAATTGCTTAACTGCTGGAGAGCGGATGGTTGTTATTGGGCTATTCTTTGGTAATCGTACCCGCAAAGAACTAGCAGACGAAGCAGGGATCAGCTCTGCACGCATTAGTCAGTTACTTCACCAAGCCTACAAGCGTCTGCGCGAGGTACTCAGCCCCACATTTTTCCGCGATTGTTTACCGGATGACTAGTCACAAGCCGATGCTAACTCCTGACGATGCTGCCTTCGATGAACGCCTAGAACGTACTCTGCCACGTTTGCTCACGAATCATCCCTACAATTTTCAGCAAGATCTTGAAGATTTTTGCGCAGAAGAAGCCGATTTGGATGATGAGATCGACCGGATTTGGGAGCAAGTGGCAATCGAAGAAATCCCGATGGTCGTCATCGAGAAACCCCGGCCCGCTCGGTCAAAACCATGGATCGGCATGCTGGCAGCCAGTTTGGTTGTCGGCATCGGGATCACGGTCTTCATGACCCTTGGTCATACGGCACCGAATGCCATCACCCTACGATCAACGCAGAGTGCCCAAGGCCAAGAGGCTCTCGCCCAAACCTTGCAGCAACAATGGAAACCGAAAATCACAGCACGGGCTCAAAAAAATATTATTCTCAGTGTAAAAGTTGAAGCGGGAGCACCCCAGAAAGTCGGTTTACAGCTTCTCCAATCGAGCGGTGACGAAGCAGTCGATGCAGAAACAATTAAGACTGCTTCAACATCAAGTTTTTACAAATTGCCTGCACAAAAAACATCCTCTATCTATCTTTTGGATTTCGATCTGCGTACTGGCAAGGTGAGTGCCACCCAAAAATAAAATTGCACTTGATGGTTTTGGGCTTACTCCCTAGGATTGCCCAGCCTGTTTTGAGAGTGTTACTGATGATGATCGACACCAGGATTGCAGAACCATCGCTCACGTCCCGCGAGTGTGAAGTCCTTGCACTACTGGCGGAGGGAATGACCCGACCTCAGATTGCCCGCCAACTCTACATTTCTTTGAATACTGTAGACCGCCATGTACTCCATATTTTCCGCAAGCTGAATGCCCACACAGCGATTCAGGCGATCAACAACGCCCGCCGCCAAGGTGTGCTTGCCGCTCATTAAAGTTCTTAACTGCTGAATTGGCGAGGGATAGGGTGCGCTCTGTCCCTCTTTTTTTGGACTTTGCTAGGATGCAAGCACTACCACATTGCAGAATCCTATGGACGTTGTCGATCTCAAGCGCGATATCGAAGCTCTCACTTCACGCCTGGGCAAGACCCAGGACTATCTTTGAAGTTGATCAGCGCAAAATGCGAATCGCTGCCTTAGAGCAGCAGTCCGGCGATCCGAGTTTTTGGGACAATCCCGAATCGGCTCAGAAATTGCTTCAAGACTTGAATAATCTCAAACTGCCCCTCGACCAGTTTTACCGCTGGCAAGCCTCCCTCGAAGACACGGAAGTTGTTTTAGAGCTTGTGGCGGAGACTGGGGATGAATCGCTCATTCCAGAAGCTGAGAGTACTGTCTCCCAACTCAAACAAGAATTAGACCGCTGGGAACTCGAACAGTTGCTCAGTGGCCCCTACGATGCACGGGGAGCGGTAGTTTCCATCAACGCTGGAGCTGGGGGAACCGATGCTCAAGATTGGGCGGAGATGCTCCTGCGCATGTATACCCGTTGGGCAGAGGCGCGGGGCTACAAAGTGGCCATGGTTGAACTCTCCGAAGGGGAAGAAGCAGGGATCAAATCGGCCACCATCGAGATCGAGGGTCTCTACGCCTACGGCTACTTGACTGCTGAGAAAGGCACCCACCGCCTTGTGCGCATCTCGCCCTTTAATGCCAACGACAAGCGCCAGACGAGCTTTGCGGGTGTGGAAGTGATGCCGATTCTGGACGATTCGGTCGAACTAGAGATTCGCTCAGAAGACATCGAGATCAGTACCAGCCGTTCCGGTGGCGCTGGTGGCCAAAACGTCAACAAGGTGGAAACGGCAGTCCGCATCACCCACCTAGAGACGGGAATCTCGGTGCGCTGTACCCAGGAACGTTCCCAGTTGCAGAACCGCAACAAGGCGATGGCGCTGCTCAAATCCCGGCTTTTGGTGCTCGAAGAAGAAAAGCGCCAACAAAAGATCAGCGAAATTCGCGGTGGAGCCGTCGATGCTGCCTGGGGCAATCAGATCCGCTCCTACGTCTTTCATCCCTACAAGATGGTCAAAGATCTGCGCACCGAAGAAGAGACCTCCGATGTCGAAGGCGTGATGAATGGTGCCCTCGATAACTTCATCGAACGCTACTTGCGCCAGCAGCGCCGCCTGTGAGTCAGGTCTTCCTTGTCGGTGCTGGCCCTGGTGGTCGAGACTATCTCACCCTCAGAGCCGTTGACGTCCTTGCCAAAGCCGAGGTGGTGCTTTACGACGATCTCGTCGATCCACAGTTGCTGGCTCTAGCACCCCAGAACGCTCTGCGTCTCGATGTCGGCAAGCGTGCTGGCCAGCCGAGTCTGGATCAAACAGAAATCTCAGCGCTCCTCCTTTTCCATGCCCGTGCAGGCAGTCGGGTTGTCCGCCTCAAATCTGGGGATTCTTTCATTTTTGGGCGCGCCGTTGAAGAGCTAGAAGCATTGAGCCTTGCGGGTTTCGACTTTGAGGTCGTGCCTGGGATCAGTACTGCCCTCGCTGCACCGCTGCTGGCTGGGATCCCACTGACGGACAAAGCGTGGAGCCAGCACTTTTGTGTGCTGAGTGCCCATCAAGCTGAGAGTTTGCCTTGGCGGGCGCTTGCGCAGATCGATACGTTGGTCATCTTGATGGGCACCCGCAATCTGTCAACCATTGCCAAGCATTTAATGGATTGTGGCCGTCCGCCAGCGATGCCTGTGGCTGTCATCTACTGGGCTGGCCGTCCAGAACAGCGCACGATTGTTGGCACGCTCGAAACGATTGCCCAGCAAGTTGTTCAGGAAACAGGCCCAGCCGTAATCGTCATTGGCCCAGTGGTGCGACACCGCGAAAAATTTCTTTGGTTCGATCGCCGTCCCCTTTTTGGTCGTCGTATCTTAGTCACCCGTGCCGTAGAACAAGCCACAGAGTTTAGTTTGGCTCTACGCTCCCTCGGTGCAGAGGTTTTGGAAATGCCTGCCCTCGAAGTCACTGCACCGACGAGTTGGGAGGCGCTAGATCGTGCCATTGCCGAAATTCGCGCCTACAGCTGGCTGATTTTGACTTCTGCCAATGGGGTTGTCGCCTTCTTCGAACGCCTCAAGTTTCACGGTCTGGATCTGCGTGCCCTCGCCGATGTGCGCGTGGCTGTGGTTGGCCCCAAAACGGCCAAAGTTGCTGCTGAATTTGGGTTGCGGCCAGATTTTATGCCCAAAAGCTACGTGGCGGATGCTTTACTTGCTGAGTTTCCGGAGTGTGAAAAGCTCTTGGGTGCTCGTATCCTCTTTGTCAGAGTCGAAAGTGGCGGACGCGAAGTGATTACCCAACAACTGATTGCCTGGGGCGCACTCGTGGATGAAGTCGCAGGTTACAGAAGCGAGTGCCCAAAAAACACCGACCCAGACTGTCTGGCCGCACTCCGCGCCGGACAGATAGATTGCGTGACTTTCGCAAGTACAAAAACAGTTCATAATTTTGTGCAACTGCTGACTGGGGAGCAGATTACCAGCCTCTTAAAAGGGGTCAGCATTGCTTCCATCGGTCCCCAAACCAGCAAAGCCTGTTTCGAGCACTTCGGAAGAGTCGATATCGAAGCAACAGAATACACCTTAGAAGGTTTACAGAGTGCGATTGTCAAGCAGTTCAGTCGCCATCAGCCCGACTGAACTGATCGCGCAAAATGGTATCCTTTAGATAGAAAGCAAAGAATCTTAACTGTGGAGCCTATGACCGCCCAGACCCTCCCGCAACCAGAAGCAGCCCCGATTTCCTGGACGAATGTCGGCTTTTTTGCTGTCATTCACCTCGGAGCGCTGTTCGCCTTTACCTGCTTCTCTTGGTCGGCTCTGCTGCTGACCCTCTTTTTGCATTGGGCCTTGGGTGGTTTGGGGATCACCCTTTGTTTTCACCGACTTTTGAGCCACCGCAGTTTTAGTGTCCCCAAGCCCCTCGAATATTTTCTGGCGCTGCTTGGCACTCTCAGTATGCAAGGTGGTCCGATCCATTGGGTCTCAAATCACCGGATGCACCACGCCCACTCCGATACCGCCAGTGATCCCCACGATTCCAACAAGGGATTTTGGTGGAGCCACATGGGCTGGATCTTCCAGATGCCCGAAGAGCACAAGCGCTACGAACATTACTCCCGCTTTGCCAAAGACCTCGCGCGCGATCCTGTCTACCGCTTCTTGAACAAGTACATGCTGGCTTTACAGTTTGTGTTTGCTGGATTGCTCTTCTTGATCGGTGGCTGGTCTTTTGTGGTCTACGGGATTTTCGTCCGTGCCGTCGTCGTCTACCACTGCACCTGGCTCACCAACTCGGCTTGCCACAAGTGGGGCTACCGCAGCCACGAGACAAGCGACCATTCGACCAATCTTTGGTGGACTGCGATCTTGACCTACGGCGAAGGCTGGCACAACAACCATCACGCGATGCCACGCTCTGCGCGCCACGGTATGGCTTGGTGGGAAGTGGACATGACCTACATGGTGATCTGGACACTCGAAAAGCTTGGATTGGCCAAGAATTTGGTGCTGCCAAGCCGTCCCTAACCAACAAAACTTCTGAAAATCCTGCTTTTGTTGGTCTCCATCGAAAGCAGGATTTTTTTGCGCCTTCCTGACACACCCCAATCCAGTCGCCTATGCTGGAGAATATATTTCTCAACCCTATGCTTAAGCGGCGTCAACTTTTACTCGGTGGTCTGGGGCTTGCCGGAGCTAGCATTCCCGCAACCTGGTCTTATAGCCACAAGGAAGCCGATTCCCTGAGCCTCGAAACATTAAAAGTACCGATTCGCGGTCTGGAGCGTCCGCTTCGCCTTGCGCAACTCTCCGATATTCACTGGGATGATGGGCCAACTGTGCGTTGGTCACTGATTGAAGACGCCATCGAGCAGATTCGCCTCGCTAAAGCGGATCTGGTCGTCCTGACAGGGGATTACGTCACCTTCGATCCAGAACCGATTTCTGCATTAGCTCCTTACCTTGGGCAAATTCCCTCCCGGCTGGGTATCTATGCTGTGCTCGGCAACCACGACAACTGTACACCCACTTCTAACCGCACCATCACTACTGCCTTCAAAAAAGCAAACATCGAAGTCCTCGAAAACACCTGGACGGATGTAGGGGGCATTGCTCTAGCTGGTACAGGGGACTTCTGGACGGGGCCTTATGAACCCAGGCAAATCTTTACTGAGTTACGCAATCGCAAACCGACTGTGCTACTTGCCCATAACCCCGACAGTTTTTGGCAATTGGCTGAACAGCGTGTAGATCTGCAACTATCTGGCCATACCCACGGGGGGCAAGTGCGCTTGCCCTTCCTGGGCCCTTTACTTGCGTGGCGCAGTCGTCTCAATCACTACCTTCCAGAACTGAGTCGAGCGATACCTCGTGGTGAGGCGATCACGCGCACTGGCAGTTGGGAAGGCGAATATCGGAAAGGGGATAATCACCTTTATGTTTCGCGAGGGCTAGGCCGTTTTCGTCGTCTGAGCATCGGTTGCCCACCGGAAGTCACCATTATTGACCTTATCCCGAAGGCTTGATTTTTCGCGCCTTGGATTGGTGAATCTCTAACCAGTTTGCAGTAACCATCTCTACCCTGATTTAGCATTCGCCTTCTCGATCAACTGCACAGGTACAGGAATCAGAGCAGGGACTTTTTTGCCTGCGAGATGATCGGCGACGGCATCGATGGTTTGCTGGCCAATATGGTACGGATCTTGGGCGATATCGGCTTGTAGTGAGCTACTTCCACTGGCAATCAAGGTTCGCGCCTCAGGGGAAGCATCGTAGCCGACGACAATAATCTGTTTGCGCCCCGCTGCTTCGATGGCCGCAACAGCGCCGAGGGCGGTTTCATCGTTGATGCAAAAGATTGCGTCAAGGGATTTTTGGGCTTGGAGTAAATCTTCGGTTGCTTTCAAAGATTTGTCCCGCACACCATCGCCATTCAAACGCGCCACGATTTGGATATCGGCATGGGAACGGATCGCTGACTCGAAGCCTTGGACTCGCTCGATCACCGATTGAATATAGGGTTGGTCGATAATGGCAACGCGGCCTTTATTGCCGAGGCGTTTGGCTAAGTACTCTCCAGCCAACTTGCCTCCAGCGAGATTATCAGAAGCGATATGGGCGATCACTTGGGCATCTTTAGCGCGAATATCGGCGGTAAAAACGGGGATGTTGGCTTGGTTTGCTTTGGTGATTCCTGGCCCAATTCCCTGAGAATCCGTTGGACAGACGATGATTGCAGCGACTTTTTGAACGGTGTAATTTTCTAATTGGCTCTGTTGGCGGGCAAGGTCAAATTCGCCAGCGTCGATGCGCAGGGTCAAGCCTCGCTTCGTGGCTTGTTCTTTGAGACCGCGCTCTAGCTCTCGATAAAACGAATCCTGGCGGGTGAGCAGTGAGACACCGACGACGGTTCCGGAACTTTCGGGTGTTTGGGCACAGGCCACAAGGCTCCCTGCCATCAAGATCATTGCTGAACGCCGTCGCACTGGTTTCTCCCGCATCTGCATCGTCAACTGTACCACTGGGCATCGTAGGATACAGGGGCAGATTGGATGAGTGACATGAGTAAATTACAGGCATTGATCTTCGATGTAGACGGTACCTTGGCGGACACCGAACGAGATGGCCACCGGATTTCGTTCAATCGCGCCTTCGCTGAAGCGGGTCTTGACTGGGAATGGTCCGTCGAACTTTATGGCAAGTTATTGTCTGTGACCGGCGGGAAAGAGCGGATTTTGCACTACATTGAGCAGTACCTACCAGGCTTTACCCGCCCTGAGCCCCTCAAAGAATTTATCGCTGGCCTCCACTTTGCCAAAACAAAGCATTACGTTGAACTACTTGCTGAGGGAGGAATTCCTCTGCGTCCAGGGGTGAAGCGCCTACTCAGTGAAGCAAAAGCAGCTGGACTACGACTGGCAATCGCTACGACCACGACCCCCGCTAACGTCACCGCTCTACTCGAAAGTGTTCTGCCAGAAGGTCAATCTTGGTTTGAAGTGATTGGCGCTGGGGACATTGTGCCAGCCAAAAAACCTGCTCCGGATATTTACGATTATGTACTAAAAGAAATGCAACTTTCCCCGGAGCAATGCATCGCCTTCGAAGACTCTCGCCAGGGTTTGCGTTCTTCTTTAGGCGCTCACTTAAAAACAATTGTGACAGTGAACAGCTACACGGCACAGCAAGAATTTACTGATGCGGCTCTTGTGGTTGATCAAATCGGTGAACCGGATAGTCCCTTCACGGTTTTGAGCGGAAATGTGGGCACAAAGACATACCTAGATTTAGAACTGGTAAGAAGCTTATTTTGAGGTTTGCAAACTCGCTATCTTGACCAAAACAATAGCGCCGAAACCGCTTTCTAGACGGCCTTCCAACTCTTTTATGGCTTATTTTCGAGACGTTTGATCCGCTCTTTAAGATCCCAATCTTCACGGGTAACGATGGTTTCCAGGTCAGCAATACGATCAGCGAGGCGTTTGGCCTCACCCTGAGGGAGTTGAGTGGGCGGATTGCCTTCGGTTGGAAGCGCTGAAGGTGTTGATTTCCAGATGCGCGAAGTCACAATCGATGCACCAATGATCACCGATATTGGCAGGAGCACCCCAGGTTCTCCGACGATACCGACTAAGGGAATACAGATGCCGAGCATTCCAACTGCGCCCATCCAAATAGTCTTCGTCGCGCTCAAGCGCAGGTCTTCGTTCGGAGGATTGCTCATATATTTTTAGTCTGAGTTGAACAATGAGTTGATTCTAGCGGTTCTGGGACTGCCCCGTGCCATCGATCATCACAGCCCCCAGAATCACTGCTCCCAACACGATTTTTTGCAAGTAGGGATCGACTCCAGCCAGATTCAGACCATTATTGAGGATGCCAATAAACAGGGCACCGAGCAAACTACCGAGTACTCCACCCCGTCCACCGCTAAGACTCGTACCACCGACAACCACTGCCGCGATCACATCGAGTTCGTAGAGTTGTCCAGAATTTGGAATCCCAGCGCCAAGCCGAGCCGCAAGCACTGCCCCAGCGAGTCCGGTGAGCAAACCATTCAAAATGTAGACAGCCATCAAGACCCCAGACACAGGCACACCAGCGAGCCAACTGGCTTCAGAATTGCCACCGACTGCATAGATCTGACGACCCAGCACCGTCCGGCTGAGCAAAAAATAGCCCGCCCCAACGATGGCGATCATCAACAAGACCGGAAAAGGAATTCCAAAAAGTGCCCCTTGCCCAAGCAGATTAAAGCTTGGTGGTAAGTTGCCGATGGATCTTCCGCCGGTGAGCAAGAAAGCCAGACCACGGGCCATCGTCAGCCCCGCCAAAGTCACGACAAAAGGAGCGACCCGAAAGCCAGCGACCAGCACACCATTCAGTGCGCCGACCCCAAGACCGACAGCCAGTGCCGCGATCAGCCCACCTAGGGCGCTGCTTTGGGCAACAGCGGCGGCAGTCACCCCCGAAAGGGCGACGACAGAGCCAATGGATAGGTCGATTCCCCCGGTGAGAATCACCATGGTCATCCCAACCGCCAAGATGCCTGTGATTGCGGTCTGGAGAGAGACATTCAACAAATTGGCAACGCTCAAAAAGCCAGGAGCAACCAGACTAAAGATAACGATAGCGAGGACAACCGCGATGGCTGGTCCCAAAGCCGTCTGGCGAGAAAACCATGTAATTTTTGGTACGACCACAGAAATTTCTAACTGAACTTGAACGCATCTCCACCCAGAAGACGAAGATTCCTTATGGTATTAGCATCTTGGTGAGTGCTTCAAGCAAGTTTCCATTTCACGGTTAAGACCGGTGATATACAACTTGATTTTCCTGAAGGTGCTATAGAGACATTTTTAGGCACCAATTTGTTGTCTAGGTTTACTCAAAAATGACTAGCCCTGCTGTTGGTACTTCGATCAAAATCACGGCTCGGCCTGCGATGAACTTGACTTCTACTTGTTCGCCTACCTGGGCAGAGTTCGTCGAATAGATACACACAAGCTTGTCACCGGAAAGATGGAGGTTAGCGTCGATGGTGACGAGGGCTTTTCTCGGCTGCTGGTCGTCCGTGTTGATGGCGATGAGCACCTCTTTGGAACTTAAGATCCGCGACCAGGGAACGACCGAGCGCATCTGGCCGCCGATTATTTCGGGCAGGCCAAAGTTTGCACCATCTCCTGAGATCTCCCGCAGAAATTGGCGACCACGGCGCAGAACTTTGCTCTGTCGGCGAATTGCCAGAACCTGGGCGAGTTCCTTGTAGATCGAGTTGTCTTCGTCGAAGCAGTGCCGATCTTTGCTACGAAAAGCCCCGAATGCACCGCCGAACATGGCTTCGCGTAGATAGCGGTCAGCCCCCTCGCCTTTGCCTTCACCGTCGAAGCCCTGTTCGCTACCGTAGTAGATGCAAGGAATACCCAAAGTCAGGGCGTTCAGGGCGAGAGCGTTGAAGACAGTCTTAGTATGACCCCCAGCGGCGAAACGCGCCTTGTTCTCGCCCTTGCGGACTTGGTCGTGGTCGTCGAACATCGTCACAACCTTGTCGCGAAACCAAGTATTGGAGTCTTTGTTGACCAGCACAGAGTTGCGGAATAACTCGAAGTACTCGACTGGGTTGCTTGTCCCTTTGACCATAAATTCAAGCTTCTGGGGAATATCATCGATCCCCAGGGCAGCGTTGAGGCCCGTCAGTTCTAGGATCTCGAAGGCGTTCTTTCGGCCACCGGTAATCTCGCCGACTAAGAAGAAGTTGTCTTTGCTGATGCTTTGGGCGTACTCGTGGATCGCTGAGACGAAGTAGCGGGTCGCCCCCACGTCCATATGCTTGACAGTGTCGATCCGAAAACCATCAAGGTCGGCGAAGGTTATCCAGAACTGGAAGACCTTGCAGAGGTAATTGAGGGTGGCTGAGGTTCGGTAATCGTCAGGGCGACCCTCACCGTGGTGCAGATCCTTGAGGTCGAAAAAGTCGCCTTCGCGGAATTCTGGATCGTGGTCGAAGTTATTGATGAAACCTTTCTGGGTAAACGCTTCTGGGTCTTGAAACTCAACTGGCCAGACAGAGGCGTTGGTATCCTGAGGCCAGGTGGTCGGGTCGTTGGAGTCGCTTTTCACGAAAGGCAACGTCGGAATTCCCTGGACATCGTTGAAACCAGCGACTTTGTAGTTTTGGTTATCCCACCTCGGATTGCAGCGCTTGTTGCCATTCACGGTCTTACAGTCGTAGCGGGCGCTTTGGTCGTTGAAGTCGTAGCTGAAGACGTTGCCTGTGTGGTTGAGGATAATATCGAGAATCACGTAGATGCCATTCTCGTGAGCGACCCGTACCAATTCTTTGAGGTCTTCGCGGGTTCCGAAATGAGGATCGACCTGCAAAAAATCCTGGATGCCATAGCCGTGGTAGGTCTGCTGGAAACTTACCTGCTTAAATATCGGACTCACCTAGAGGGTCGTTACCCCAAGTCGCTTCAAGTAGCCAATTTTGCTGGTGAGACCCTTGAGATTGCCGCCCACAAATCGCCCGCCTGCCTCACGCCAAGCAGCAGCTTCAGCGTCATTGCTGATGGCGTTACTCGTATCATTAAGCTTGGTGAAAAGCGCAGTACCTGGTGTGTTGACCAGATTTCCGGCGATAGCGCGGTAGCCCGATTCTTTGTTGTCAGAAAACCGATCGAGCATCAGAAAGTAAAACACCTGATCTTCCCATGCTGCCGGCGAAGGGAAAAATTCCCCGTTCGACGGAAAGTAAGATTCGAGATTTACATCAGCCAGCCTTTTTTCAGTCATATCTACTTCCGCCCGTCGAAATCTACCACCACTGTCTATTAGTTTGGCCATCGACTGTTTATGCATTGCGCTTTACTATAAGACACCCAAAGCTTGAGCAAGTAATGCTGGGGAATTGTAGGGGGGAAGTGCTTCAGCTACAAATTTTCCATTGCGCAGAACCAAGAGCCGTTCGCAAAGTTGGGTCAGTTCGCTTAGATCTGAAGAGACGACGATCACCCCTGTTCCTGAAGTTGCGAGGCGGCAGATCAGTTGATAGATCTCGGATTTGGCTTCGATGTCTACCCCACGGGTCGGTTCGTCGAGAAGGAGAACTTTGCAGCCACGCAACAGCCAGCGTCCTAGCAAGACTTTTTGCTGATTGCCCCCACTCAGATGGCTGATCGCCATTTCTTGACATCCAGATTGCAGGCGGATCTCTTTGCCGAGATCTTCGCAGCCTTGTTTTTCGAGGCGGGCGTGAACAACCCCGAAGCGGCGACGCTGATCGAGACTGCCGAGAGCCATATTCTCTCGCACCGTGCGTAGGGGAATGATTCCCTGACGCTTACGGTCTTCGCCTAGTAATCCAATCCCAAGGGCAATCGCTTCTTTGGGACTGCGGGGAGAAATGACTTTTCCGGCAAGTTGAATGGTGCCCGATGTCGAGGGGTTAGCACCGAAAAGGGTGCGAAGGAGGCGGGAGCGTCCGGAACCCGCCAGTCCGACAATGCCCAGGATTTCACCGGAGCGCAATGAAAAATCGATGGTCTTCAGAGAATGTGTTTCTAAACCCTGAACCCTGAGGATTTCAGCACCGTTTGTTGTTGGGGTTGGACATTGTTCGCTCACAGACTTACCGACCATGTGGTGAACCACTTCGCCCATGGTGAGGGATTTCACCGATCCACTGTGGACTCGCCTGCCATTGCGCAGAATTGTAATCTGGTCGCACAGGGCAAAAATTTCTTCGAGGCGATGAGAGATATAAATAATCGCTGTCCCACCTGCTTGAATCCGGCGCAGAACAGCAAAAAGTTGCTCAGTCTGTTGCGCACCGAGGGCAGCAGTCGGTTCATCAAGGATCAGCAGTTTTGCCTCCTGAAAAAGGGCGCGGGCTGTTTCGACAAATTGTTGCTGGGGGAGGCTCAGTGTGCGAACGGGCGTTCTTGGATCCAAGCTTTGCCCTAAACGCGCCAGTACTGCCGAAGCCGTATTTTCAAGGTGGGCAAAATGGATCGGTTGCCACCAAGGGCGCGGCTCCCCCAAACAGATATTCTCAGCAACAGAGAGTTCGGGAACAAGAGCCAGTTCCTGATGGATCATGGCAATCCCGCAGGTGCGTGCGTCCCGTGGGGTAGCGAACTGCACTGGATTCCCTTGCCAACGGATCGTTCCACCGCTTGGACTGAGGGCACCACAGAGCACTTTCATCAGAGTCGATTTGCCCGCACCGTTTTCGCCAACGAGGGCGTGAATCTCTCCAGGTTCGACTGCAAGATCCACTCCATCCAAGACTGTGACGTTGCCAAATCGGCGGACAATCTTTTCTAACTTCAGCAAAATGCGTTCTCTAAAGTATTCATCAGGATACGGCTTGCGGGTAAAAAGGGGCAGACTAGAAACGGATCTCTCCAGAAGTGTTGAATGTCGAAGTTTCTGCAGCCAGCAATCGTGATCGCCGTGGTATTTGCCATCTGTGGAATCTTTTGGACGATCCTCTTTCTTGGCGCTGGACTTCCACTCAAATTTTTAGCTTCCTGGCTGTTTAGCTTTGCCGTGGGCACTGTTTTTACCGCTGTAGTTTGGTACGGACTCAAAAACCTGTTCGTCAATAACTGATTCGGATTTTTCCACATGATCATGGCCTAGAGCAACCACAGAAGCCCGCCTTGTAGCGTAAACTCAGGTTCAAGAATGAGTCACCTCCCGCACTATGTCTTCGATCACCGCCCAACAATTCGTGCAGCAAGGTCAGGTCACGCTCCAGTCCATGCAGCAGACACTGCGGGAAGTGGATCAATCTGCCAACCGCCATCATCAGCAATTGCAATCGCTAGAAACTTCTTTTGAACAAGCCCTGGATGAGCTGACGGCGGTGAACCTGCCGGATCTCAGTCGGGAAACCATCGCCCAAATCCGTCCTCGCACAGGCTACGGTCAGTTCACCGTTCGCGATCCACTCCAGAAAATGGCTGAGGAGCGTGTAACCCTCGCTGGGCGAATTCAACAAATCGAAACTGACAGCCTCTACGGCAATCGCGATGAGTTGATTCATCCAGTAACAGGCTCCTATACCAGTCAATTCAGTGATCTCCAGCAGCAAGTCCAGGCCATCACCGAGGGCATAGAACGCTTTTCGCGTACCCCCTTTTTTAATGAGCTTTATGCCCTGAACTACGACACCCCGAACTACCCTTACCGCTGGTGGAGTTCGCTGCGCTTTTATAATGACTGGAAACACGGCGATGAAGCCAGTGCCGCCTTGGGGTTTGACAATTTCCAAGCCACCCGTGAAGAATATTCCCGGCTCCTTGAAAGTCGCAAGGAACTACAAGGATTTCTCGCTACCGCCCAAGCCCAAGTCAAGCGTGTGCAGGATCTCGTCAGTAGTCACGACCAGGCTGTCTATCGTCTCAAGAACCTAGAGGCAGTGACCTTGCAGGAGTGCCGCCAGTCCCTCAAAGAACACCTGAAGTTTGTCGATCGTGATCAGTTATTTGCTTGGTCCGGGGGCGACCCATCCCGTGAGGCTTTGATTAAGCGTGTCGGTGGCATTGAGAAAAAAGTAGAGTACTTGCAGCAACTCGCTGATCAACAATTTGGCCAAGAGCGCAATCAGCTACAAGCATCTATCACCAAACTGAACAAAAAAGTTGCCAAGTTTAGTCGCCCCAAATACCAGAACTTCCGCATTGCGCGGGAAGAATCGGATCTCTGGCTCCAAGATCCCAGTGGCCGCATCCGCGATCGGCGCGAACGCTTCTGGCGCGACTACGACGTGATCTACGTCTACGACCGCTACGACATTTACGACTACAGCCGCGACATGCTCTGGTGGGATCTGATGACCGATGGACGTATAGACGGTAACTTTATCCCCGAAGTCCAAGTCTTTCGCTCCGAAAACCCCGACTATCGCTTCACCCGTATCGCTGATTCTGGATTCTCGATGACCAATTCAGGCTTTGATCCTTCATGAGCCGCCGCCTTACCCTCGTCGCCTACGCTGTGAATGGCTCTGGTCTAGGCCATCTTACGCGGCTGATCGCGATCTTGCGCTGGGTGCGTCGATTGGCACGGCTGACGGGTTTGTTGCCAGAAATTTACATACTGACATCTTCAGAAGCCTGCGCCCTTGCCACCGCCGAAGGCTTTGCAGCTTTTAAGATCCCAAGCAAAACAGTGATCCGCGATGCTGGCTTGCCGAAGGATGATTATCTGCGTGTGGCGCGGCAATGGGTCTGGCATAGCCTGGGCTTGATTAAGCCAGATGTGTTGCTAGTCGATACGTTTCCTGGCGGTACTTTTGGCGAACTGGCCTGCGCCCTTGATGGCCCCAAAGTGCGGGTACTCGTCCACAGAGCGATGAAAGACAGCTTTGCCAACCAGCCCGCTATTCAAGAGTTATTGCCGCTGTACGACCGGATTTTGGTGCCTGAGGAACCAGGATGCCCGAAGCAGGAACTCTCTCCCCAAGTAGCCAGCCGCGCCTATTCGCTTGGACCCATTTTGTTGCGAGATTCCGAGGAAATGTACCCTCGCAAAGAAGCACGCAAACGCTTGGGCGTTGCTCCAGAGCATCTGGCAGTTTGGGTGAGTGCAGGTGGTGGTGGCGATCCAAATGCTGAACGTACTCTTGCTGTGCTTGTGAATACTTTGCTTGCAAACGAGCAGATCCATGTTGTGATTGGGGCAGGGCCGCTGTACCGGGGGACACCGATACGTGGTGCTCGGCTGACTTGGATCACAGATTTTGGCGCAGCGGCTGACTTTTCAGGATTAGACTTTGCGATTTCGGCTGCGGGTTACAACAGCTTTCATGAGCTACTTCACGCTGGGGTGCCAACGATTTTTTATGCCCAAGAAAAAATCGCCGATGAGCAATTGCGGCGGGTAACAGCGGCGATTGCTCAGGGGTGCGCCTTGGAACTGACGATCAACGAGCAAGGTGGTCCAGATCCGCAACAACTGCAAGAAGCCATCACCCAAATGCTCGATGTGGCAGTCCGCGAGCGGTTGGCGGCGGCGGCCCGTGCTTTTGTACCGCGCAATTGGGCGCGAGAAGCGGCGGTAGAAGTGCTGGCAACACTGGTCAGTCGCTCGACACTTGAAGAAGCCCTTGAACTGGGTACCCCCAGTTTTTTCCGGGAGATGACTCAGCGGGGAGTCGGATTCGAGTTGCTCCAGGCGGTGCTGGGGGTGTTTGAAGCAAAGGATCTCGATGGCAGTGAGCGACGAGACTTAATCTTGCAGGTGACTGAGGCGTTCGAAAACTACCAAGAAGTCGGTTTGCGACTATTCATCGCCTGGGCACGCCGTCTACCCCCGGTTTCTAACTTGGAAGAGGCAGAAATACTCGTTGAAACAGGACTTTCAGTAGTTAAGGCACTGCTCGTTTTTGACGATGAACGCGGTGCCCAGGCCGTGCTCAGGTTATTACCGATGGAGCGCCGCACAGCGACGACGGAGTTGGCCAAAGAATTGTGTCAGTTTTTGAACCAGCTGGCCATTCGCGGTGAATCCCTATGGCGAGGCCTCGCCATCCTCAGTCATCATCAAGGAAATGTTGGTATGGAAAGAGCTTTAGTCAGCGTTCTCGCTGCTGCTTCGGAGGAGATCACACATGGTCAATGAAGCCATTCGCGCCTTACGCAAGCGCCGTCTCCAGGGGATTGCCGAAGGGCAGGTATTCACTGGCCCTCAGACAGTTCATATCGATCTTGCCAACGGTTGCAATACCAACTGCACCACCTGCTGGGATCACTCGCCGTTGCTCAAAGCTCCCCGCCCCCTGCACTGGAAAAAAGCGCAGATGGATCTAACGACTTTTGAAGCACTCACTGCCGATCTCGCTGGAATGGAATCGGTTGAAGCGGTGATTCTTTCGGGCATGGGAGACCCGTTCGTCAATCCCCAGATCTATCGGATGATCGCCAACTGCAAGCAGCACGGCTGGCAAGTCACTGTACTTACCAACGCTCTGCTTGCCGATGCAACCCTATTGCTCGATCTCGATGTGGATATGCTGCTGATCTCTGTGAATGGTGTCACTCCGACCTCTTACACCGCTTTTCATCCCAACTTGGGAGTGCGAGATTTTGAAAAGCTCTGCCAGTTGCTCGAAAAGTTTGCCTGGGCAGGCAAGCGCTTTAAACATGTCCAAGTGATTAACCAGGATACTGCTCCTGAACTCGCTGCTATGGTTCACTTCGCCCACCGCTACAGCGCACGGTCGATTACCTACAAGTTTGCAAGCTTAAGTGGTGGCACCGAGGCTTGTGCCGTCACGGACAGGCAGCGCGAGCAATTGCTCACCGAATGGATTCCAGCGGCGCAGGCGGTAGCCCAGCATCTAAAAGTAGAGACGAATCTCGATGTCTTTGCATCCCAAGTGCGAACAGGTGGACTGGATACGGCTCCCATTGCTGAGATTGGCTGTTTTATGGGCTGGAGCTATGCGCGCATCACCGTGGACGGTCAGATTCTTTTTTGCTGCTCCCGCGAAATTGTTGTCGGCCACCTCGACAAAGGACATTTCTCACAGCAGTGGTACGGTGAGCAGTGGCAACGCACCCGCGAGAAACTGATGCACGGAGACTACTTCACCAGTTGCCACCAGTGCGGAAAACTCAATCAAAATGTCAAAGTCGGCCAAAAAGTGCGCGAACAGTTAGGAGATGCGGTTTTTCGGGCGCGCACTGGCCAAGGAGCACCCTGATGGAACGCTCCCGCACGATTGAGTGGCAAACCAACGGTATTTGTAACTACGACTGTTCTTACTGTATTCAATCGAAAAAGTACCGCCAGGGACATCCTAGTGATGAAGAGATTGACGGATTTTTGGCCTTTTTTGCTTCTCTGCCTGGCTCCTGGGAAATCAAGATGTCTGGGGGAGAACCCTTCGCTTTTCCAGGCTTTTTGGGACGGATTGTACCGGGGCTGGCACAACTGCCTCATCGAGTCTCAGTGCTGACGAATCTATCTGCTCCTGCCTGGGCTTTGCGTCGGTTTGTCGATCTCGTCGGCGACAAACTGGTGATTATTTCTGCCAGCCTGCATCGGGAATTTATCAGTGTTGAAGGCTTTCTCGAAAAAGCTGTGCTTTTACGCAGTTGGCTGCGACCCGAAACTGCTTTGGTTGTCAATAGTGTCCTCGTCCCTGGCACCCTGACAGACCTGCAAGCCGTGCGGGAGGCTGTCCAAGCCGCTGGATTGCGCTACTTTCCCCAGGTGATGAAGACGAAAGCGGGCACCTACGCCTACACTTCAGAAGATCAAAGCCGAGTCACGACGATGACGGGGAGCCAGCCTACTTCCCACGAGGCAAACCTTGCTCCTTCTTACCGAGGACGGCTGTGTTGGGCGGGGGTCGATTATTTTGTGCTCGATCAGCGGGGCAACGCTTTTTCTTGCCGCACGGCCAAGCGCTTCGGCGAAGGCTACCTAGGCAATGTGCTGGCTGGAGACTGTCAGTTGCACCTGCAACCTGAGCGCTGCCGTTATGATATTTGTCCCTGCACAGTGCCTGCGAACCGAGGGATGATCGAAGGCATCGGTGTTCGTTATGGCTGAACGGATGCCTTCGGCTCCCTGGCCGCCAAAACCCGTCTGGCATTCTGGCGGTTACTTAGCTACCCCACGACCCACCGAAGGCGTGGTGACTTGGAACATCAATACGGTATGCAACTATCGCTGTAGCTATTGCACCCAGCGTTTTTTGGACGATCGGACGCGCTGGGCAAAAGACACCGCAGCCTTTTTAGCTGGGTTTGCCCAGTTATCTGGTGCGTGGGAAGTGAAGATTTCCGGCGGCGAACCCTTCTTACACCCGACTTTGCTAGAGGTTGTCGCTGGACTACGGCAGATCGGTCACGCTGTGAGTATCGTCACCAATTTCTCTGCATCCCAGCCAAGATTAGAAGCTTTTCTGGAGGCTGCCGGAGAGGCGCTACGGGTGTTTTCGGCAAGTTTGCACTTAGAGTATTTGGAGAGCGATGCAGATCTAGAAGGCTTTGCCCAAAAAGCCAAATTTGTACAGACCCATTTACCAAAAGGCGGATCCTATAACATTACTTGCGTTGCTACTTACCAAAATCTATCGCGTCTTGTCGCGTTGCACCAATGGTTTGCAAACCGTGGACTGCGCCTCAAAGTGCAGCCCGAAAAACAAAATCGCGAAATTATTTCCTACACCCCTGAGCAACAAGCCCTGCTACTCCAATTAGGCGGTCACAATCAACTGGGTGAGTTGGCATTCTCATTTACTGAAAGACCCTGTTGGGCGGGAGTCTACTCATTTACACTAGATGATAGGGGAGAGGCTTGGCGTTGCTATCCGGCTCGGCGATACCGCGCCCAGTACCTAGGCAACTTCCTCGATGGCAGTTTTGTGCTTGCCCGTGGCCCGTCTCCATGTTTGTACAATTACTGCAATTGCACTGTACCGATTGAGCGGGGAATGATGCCTCGCAACGATTCTTCCCAAGAGGTTCTTCGTCATGCCAGCGATTAAATTCACCACATTCCGAAATACAGTGATTGCTGGCGCAGTCGCTCTCATCGGCGGCATTGGCTGGTTGCTCTTCAGCCCTTCCGATGCCCAAGTCAAGCCAGCAGCACCGACAGTTGCAAAAGTAGATGCTGGTTCTGTTGCTGTGCCTACTAGTGGCGATCTGCGTCCTGTAGATCGTGACATTCTGACTTACTTGACCCAATCGGCTAGCAGCAACAAGGTGAAAGATGCCTTCCCAAACCAAACCTACAAAGTCAGTTTCTACCGCGACAGTGGCAATACCTGGAACCGCCTCAAAATTGACCTCAACCGCAATGGTAAGTGGGACGAAAAATGGACGCTTGAGAATGGCAGTCTCAAAAAACGCCAGGTTTCATCCCAAGATAACGAACAATACGACCAGCAGTATCGTTGGCGCGGCGCCCGTTGGGAAATCAAAAAGTAACTAGCAGAATCAGAGCAGTGATCTAGGTACCTTGAGGAGAACAGGTTTTGCCAGATTTGGGCGTTCCTTTCGATTTAAAGGCGAAATGTGATGACTCGTCCCCTTCGGGAGCCAAGACAAGCCCAGAGAAGGGCAAAAGATTTCAAACAGAATTTTGTAAATGTCTTCAGCCCTAGAGTCGTTGACGATTCTAAACAGGCTCAACTAGTCTATTTGCACGCACCTCAATTTCAGGAAAAAGTTATGACAGCCATCAACCTGGTAAAAACGAGTGCAGTGCTAAAAGAAGAAGAATTGCAAAAGATTAATGCCTACTGGCGAGCTGCTAATTATCTTTCCGTGGGTCAGATTTATCTTCTTGACAATGCGCTCCTCAAAGAACCTCTCAAAATCGAGCATGTAAAGCCCCGATTGCTGGGGCATTGGGGAACGACCCCTGGCTTGAACTTTATTTATGTTCATCTCAACCGCATGATTAAAGCCTACGACCTGAATATGCTCTATATTGCCGGGCCTGGACATGGTGGCCCTGGCTTGGTGGCCAATACCTACCTCGAAGGCACCTACAGCGAGTACTATCCGAATATTTCTCAAGATGCCGAGGGATTGCAAAAACTGTTTAAACAGTTTTCGTTTCCCGGTGGGATTCCAAGCCATGTCGCTCCGGAGACCCCCGGATCGATCCATGAAGGCGGCGAATTAGGCTATGCAGTTTCCCA
Source organism: Gloeobacterales cyanobacterium ES-bin-313 (assembly GCA_014379585.1). Classification (GTDB taxonomy): domain Bacteria; phylum Cyanobacteriota; class Cyanobacteriia; order Gloeobacterales; family Gloeobacteraceae; genus JACMLN01. The sequence continues at coordinate 26,476 of JACMLN010000171.1, forward strand.
TGCCTACGGCGCAGCTTTTGACAATCCAGACTTGATTGTGGCTTGCGTAGTTGGCGATGGTGAGGCGGAAACTGGCCCCCTGGCGGCATCCTGGCACGCAAATAAGTTTTTAGACCCGATCCGCGATGGCGCTGTCTTGCCGATTCTGCACCTGAATGGCTACAAGATTGCCAACCCAACGGTGCTGGCTCGCATTAGCCACGAAGAACTCGAAAGTCTGTTTATTGGCTATGGCTACAAGCCTTACTTTGTCGAAGGTTCAGACCCAGAAGCGATGCATCAAAAGATGGCGGAGACGCTTGAAGCCGTAATCGCCGAAATTACAGACATTCAGCACAAAGCGCGCACCAAGCACGATACGACGCGTCCCCAATGGCCGATGATCATTTTGCGCAGTCCCAAGGGTTGGACGGGGCCAAAAACCGTTGACGGCAAAAAGACCGAAGGTTCCTGGCGTTCTCACCAAGTGCCACTTTCAGAGTTAGCTACACAACCTGAGCATCTCACTTTGCTCGAAACTTGGTTGAAAAGCTACAGAGCGGAAGAGCTATTCGATCAAAATGGCAGGCTGATCCCGGAGCTTGCCGAACTTGCTCCCAAGGGACAACGGCGCATGGGCGACAATCCCCACACCAATGGCGGCATTTTGTTGCGGGATCTGAAAATGCCCGATTTTCGTAACAACGCCGTACCTGTCGCCAAGCCTGGAACCACCCTGGCAGAATCAACCCGCGTCATGGGTCAATTCCTGCGGGATGTGATGCAAAACAATCTGGAGAGCCAGAATTTCCGGGTTTTTGGCCCCGATGAAACAGCGTCGAACCGTCTGAGCGATCTGTTTTCTGTCACCGAACGCACCTGGGAAGCCGAACTGCTTCCTGGAGATGATCACCTGGCTCCTGATGGTCGGGTAATGGAAATTCTCAGCGAGCATACCTGCCAAGGTTGGCTAGAAGGGTACTTACTGACAGGCCGCCACGGTCTGTTCTCCTGTTACGAAGCGTTTATCCATATTGTCGATTCGATGTTCAACCAGCACGCCAAATGGTTGAAGACGACCCGCCATATTCCTTGGCGTAGACCGATTGCTTCGCTCAACTATCTGCTCACATCCCACGTCTGGCGGCAGGATCACAACGGCTTCTCCCACCAAGATCCTGGTTTCATCGACCATGTCATGAACAAAAAAGCGGAAGTTGTGCGCGTCTATCTACCACCCGATGCGAATACGCTTTTATCCGTCACTGACCACTGCCTGCGCAGTCGCCACTACGTCAACGTGATCGTCGCCGGTAAGCAACCCACCCTCCAATATCTAGATATGGATGCGGCGATCAAGCACTGCACAAAAGGTATCGGCATTTGGGAATGGGCGAGCAACGACCAAGGGGCTGAACCGGATGTGGTGATGGCCTGTGCAGGAGATGTCCCGACCCTCGAAACTTTGGCTGCTGTCGATATCTTGCGCCAACACTTCCCAGACCTCAAAGTCCGAGTCGTGAATGTCGTGGATCTGATGACCCTCCACGATCCCGCCGAACATTCCCATGGACTGACAGCGCCAGATTTCGATTCGTTGTTCACCAAAGATAAACCCGTGATCTTTGCCTACCACGGCTATCCCTGGTTAATTCATCGCCTTACCTACCGCCGAACTAACCACAAGAACATTCATGTGCGGGGCTACAAAGAAGAAGGCACAACGACAACTCCCTTCGACATGGTGGTATTGAACGATCTAGATCGCTTTAACCTCGTGGATGATGTGATCGACCGGGTGCCAAGTCTGCAACATGTGGGTGCACATGTCAAGCAGTGGCTCTTCAACAAACTGGTGGAGCATAAGCACTACATCCGCGAACACGGGGAAGACATGCCCGAAATCCGCAACTGGACGTGGCCTTACTGATCTGGGAAGCCAATCTGGTGAAACGTTGATGATTCAATGAAAAGCTCCGATGTCTTCAATGAGGGTTCAACGTGAAAATCCTCGTCCTCAACGCTGGGTCGAGCAGTCAGAAAAGTTGTCTGTACGACCTGAGCGGTCCCTTGCCACTTCTTCCTCCCAAGCCGCTTTGGGAGGCTCATGTCGATTGGACGCATACACCCGGCGCAGCGGAGATCAAAGTCAAAACTGGGTCGGGTAAAACGCTCCAAGAGACCTTGTCCACCGGTAATCGCCCTCAGATCATCGGCAAGATTTTAGAAACGCTCTGGCAGGGTGAAACGGCTGTCATTGCTGATCCTAGCGAAGTCGCTGGGGTCGGCCATCGGGTTGTGCATGGCGGATCGATATACCAACAGAGTGTGCTGATCGCGTCCAAAGTGAAATCGGACATCGCCGAACTTGCAGTATTTGCCCCTGAGCATAACCCTGCAAACCTCGAAGGCATTGAGGCCAGCGAACAATTTTTCGGAAACATTCCTCAGGTCGCTACGTTTGACACGGCTTTCCATGCCCAGATGCCCAAAACCTCTGCCGTCTATCCTGGTCCTTACTTCTGGTTTGAAAAAGGATTACAACGCTACGGTTTTCATGGCATCAGCCACCAGTACGTTTCTGAGCGCACCAGCACCATCTTGCAGCGAGATCTCAGCACTTTGAAACTCGTCACCTGTCACCTAGGCAACGGTTGTTCTTTGGCTGCAATTCAGGGTGGTAAAAGCATTGATACCACCATGGGTTTCACCCCCCTTGAAGGTCTGATGATGGGCAGTCGTTCCGGCAGTCTCGATCCTGGCTTAGTTCTGCACCTTATCGAACATCAAGGCTACAGTGCGGAAGAGCTAACCAAAGTACTCAATAAAGAATCTGGCCTCAAAGGCATTTCCGGGATCTCCGCTGATTTGCGTCCTGTGATTGCTGCTATGGAGCAAGGCAATGAACGGGCAAAACTCGCCATCGATCTCTACATCCATTCGTTGATTCGTGGCATTGGGGCGATGGTCGCTGTCCTCGGTGGTCTCGATGCTTTGGTCTTTACAGCGGGAGTTGGTGAGAATGCCCCGAGTATTCGCGCTGCCGTTTGCAAAGGGCTTCAGTTTTTAGGGATTCAACTTGATGCGGAGCAAAACAATCAATCCCCCATCGATCTCGATATTGCAACCCCCGAATCTTCTATCCGCGTTGTTGTCGTCCACACCCAAGAAGATTGGGCAATTGCAAAAGACTGCTGGAAACTGATCCAGTAAACTTTTATCATTTTAACCTTCGAAGCATCCTGTGCTAAGAG
>JACMLN010000172.1 GCA_014379585.1 Gloeobacterales cyanobacterium ES-bin-313
AAGTTGTCCAGCTCGCCCATGACACTTTTCCAGCCCCAGGCACGCTCTCTGCAGCAGCTAACGAGGTACTTTTACTCCATCAAAAGCTCACCAGACTGGAAGTTAAAAAGGCTGCTTCTCTTCCTGATACCCCCGAACGCTGGGTCGTCCTCTCAGAAATGCGTGCTGTGCGCGAGCAACTTGAAAGCATCTACCATCAAGGACTTGGTGGATCGCTTTTACTCGTCTTCAAAGATCGTAAGGCACTCTTTGATTCCCTCGCAGATCATGTTTTGCCTGCTGCGAGTGTTGATAGTCAGCTTCCGCCCTGGTTGGCTTTACGGACTGGGCGTGAAGCTCTTGAACCTCAGATTCCGACTCGTGAACAAGTCGCCCCTGGTTCTCTTGCTTGTGCCCATCATGAAGCCGTTGCTGATTTGGGCAGTAATCGCCACTCACCCTCTGCTGGCGCTTGTCAGCACTGCTATTACGGACAACAGGGTACTTGCGGCTTCTTGGATTCACTGAGTGTGGCGCACCGGATGCCTGTGGTCTTTGCCACCATTCAAGCTGTGTTGAATGCTTCCCATGAACTAGAAAGCTTTGAGCAAGTCGTTTGCGATGAAGCTCTCGATACCCATCTTGTTGAAACCCTGGAGATTTCTAGAGCCATCAAGTTACTGGTGGAGAGTTTACAGCGCGGTCAAGCTGGAGGATGGTACACCTTGCCTCCGCTTTATACCGAGGAACAAATTCAAGCCCTAGTCGCTGTATTTGGAGAAATCCAATCCGCCCTGACAAGATTCAACACAGCCACCGATGAAGAACATGACAGGTTGGGTACAAGGCTTGTGGACTGGTGCGACAAAGAAAGAATCGCCCCTTATCTAGTGCTGCTGAAAGACCTCAAACCCTTACGGTGGAATCGCACCAAGCTAGAAGTCGAGAGTGCTTCTTACTTTCCTTGGGAACGCCCTCGCTACACCATTGACCCAGTGACCAATCAAGCTCTGCATACTCTGACCTACGGGGAAGACCAGCAGATGGGTTTTGAATTTATTCCTCTGCGGGCAACAAGTGAAATCCTGAATGATCTCTATGAAGCGGTTATTCTCAAGCGACCAGGGGAACATCTGACTCTAGAACGCAAACTCGTCGAGGGTACAGCTTCAACCCGTGAAGGAGGATCTGAAGAAGCGAATCGTAAGCATCGCCGCACATTACTGCACTTGGTTCGTCCTCAATATCACCTGATTAAAGCGCTTAGATCCAAGCGTGTTCTCAACTTGGATGCCACACCCAATGAAAAAGTCCTGGAAATCCTCATCCCGGATATGCAGGTCGTCAAAGTCCAGGCCAAGTGGCAGAACACAAAAATCATTCAAGTTTTGTCTGGACCCATGGGTCGGGCGACTTCTTCCACCATCAAACAGGTTTTGCCATTAGCTGCGGCTCTGGGGACAGATGCTTCAGTGCTGATGTTCTCTCATAAAAAGCACACTCAACAAGTCGATGAGGCTCAGGCAACTTTCCAAATTCCAGGATTGCTCACAGCCAATGATGCGGCTGGCAATGCGCACTCCATGGCCTGGTACGGCTATCAAGATAGAGCCATTGATGACCCTGTTTGGAAACAGACAGACTACTTGATTCTTAGTGGAGCACACAGAACCAATATTGGTCATTCGAGTCGCCTTGCTGGGATGCTTAGACGCTTTATAGCCACCGATAAACAGCAGTCCACGCAGACTGCTCCCGCTGAGTCTCCCAACCCTTACCGATTTGAATCTTATGGGCCGCAGGGGTACGAGTTGGTGGTGGAGAACCAAGACCCATTGCTCGATGCCCTCATTGAGCATGAACGGATCGCCTCGCTTGAGCAAGCTTGCCAACGCCCCCGGCCTGTCAGTCGGGATAAGCCTCTGACCATTATCTTGATGCGCTCTGATCCAATGCCAGCTCCTTATAACCGCTATGTGAGTGTAGTGGATAGTGTTGAAGAGTTGATGGGTGTCACCCACCCAGGCGGCAATCGAGCCAACTATGCCCGTCAATTAGAAGCCTTAGCCCGTCACTCGCAAGTGATTTGGCAGTGGTTCGTCAAATTCCATACTCTTCCCAATCCTCGTCAAGTAGAAGCATTCGGCAAAACGCTCTTTGGTGTCGGTGGCAATCGGGGAACCCATGGGGCAATTAAACAAGCCCTCGCCCTCTTTGCCGCGCAACTGCTGCCCTCGCTTCAGGCAAATGAAAACATTGCTGAAAGTCGCGCTCAGTTCTTGGAAGACTTGGCAGAGGCGGCAGCCGAGCATTTTGACATCAATCTCTGCACGGCTGAATTGAATCTCTCCCCAGAAGCCCGCGAAGCTTATTGGATAGAACGCTATCGTCAGGGCGACACCCATGCACGATTGGTCTGTTGGGTCAGCACTCGTCATCTGGGTGAATCGCTCAAGCAGAGTCTAGAAGCCATCCAGCCGATCTACGAAGTCTTAAAGGCATTACGCAATGACATCGAGCGACGACGAAAAACCGCTGGCGATGAGAGTGGGCCTTAACTCGCCAATCCCAAAGCAGAATCAGTGATCCAGTGCAGGCAGATGCTTTGCACTGACTTTGTGCTGCGGGTCTAGAGCTTGAAGACGCATTGGATGCAGGTTTTTGGATCTGGCCTCTGAATCTCCATGCTCTTGCAGTTGTTTGTAGGGATTATTCCCATACATAGAACCTGTAGGGGATCTTTCATCGGGGCTGAAGTGGTAAGGGCTATTGATTTTTTCTTATCCTTGGATTTCGTAAACGGTGAGGGCTTTAAACTTCTTGAAATTATTTCTGTGCCCAGCAAAACAGTAGAAATATGAACGGTGAGTGCAAATTAATATGTATATCTTCAATCGTTGCCCTCACCAGGAAACCCCATCTGCCATGGATTTCAATGCTGTTCTCGACCATCCCTTGATCTCCCAGCAGGTCTTCTTCCCCCGTCCATCAGGAGTAACTCCGACTCTGCGCGTCGATGTCGGGGGCATCGAACTTGGTTGCTACCTACACCGTATCGATCCAGAGGCTTGTACTGTTGTGTATTTCCACGGCAATGGTGAGTTGGCGGCAGAGTGCGATCGCTATTGCAGTGAAATGTTCACCGATATAGGCGTAAACGTCTGTTTTGCTGAGTACCGAGGGTACGGAGTCTCAGGGGGAACGCCAGCCTTAGCCGGGATGCTGAGTGATGGAGAGCGGATTGTAGAAGCACTTGGGGTGTCCCCAGAGCGGGTGATTGCCTTTGGACGTTCTCTAGGTAGCCTGTATGCTGTCGAACTAGCTCGTCGCCTCCCGAAACTTGGCGGCCTGGTGATTGAGAGCGGCATCGCAGATGTATTAGATCTCTGGCCGCTGGAAAAAGTAGTCACTTACTTTGGGGGTAAGGCCGCTGAAATCACTGGTGCGATCACAACTTGCCTAGATCAGCGCACAAAGCTTGAGGGGTACAAAGGCCCACTACTGGTGATGCATGCAATCGATGATCAGCTTTTGGAGCCGTCCCACGCAGAACGTCTTCATGCCTGGGGTGGTGGGGCCGATAAGCGATTGGTGATTTTCCCCCAGGGCAACCACAACTCGATTTTTGCGGCAAATGCTACCGAGTACCTGTCTGAGGTACATGGATTCCTTCGGAAGATTGAGTTAGCGCAGGAACGCTGAGATTATTGAAGCCATCAATAGTTTGGGGGTGAGGGTTCGTATTGGTTTAAAACGACAAGATGAACTGTAAAGATATATCATTGCTTCTAAATCCAGACTCAGCGATCCTGTGAATACTCGCCGTGTGTTTATCCTGACCAGTCTGGCTTGCTGGTCATTCTTAGCTTCGACTTTAAAACAGTCTCTAGCTGCTAGGGGAATTCGATTGCTGCCACGCTGTCGCCAAACACCCCTATTCGATAGCTTGGCCCTCTTAACGCCGACATTACCGCGTAACTTAGTGATTCGAACAGCAGCACAAGATGTCTTACAGATTTATAGAGATAAACCATGGGAAATGTTCACAGGGAAGCCATTGGAAGTGTTCGATCCCCTAGTGGCAAAATATCCAAAAGATGCTGAGGTATACGAATGGCGAGGGTATTTCCGTTCTGAGGTAAGGTTTAACAGCGAGCCCAATTTGCAAGGGGCGAGGGATGATTTCACTCAAGCTCTACGTCTTGCGCCAAGCAAGCCCGATAACTATGTTGGCCGTGCAATTGTCAACTTCGACCTTGGGCAATTAGCGTTGGCTGAAGCTGATTATACCGAGGCACTCAAATTTGGAGCCAAGGCGTTCGATCTTCCAGAGCGCTTATCTAATCAAGCATTCTTCGTCTTACTCTCTCGTGCTGAAACGCGTTGGTTGCTGGGTAAGGCGAAGGGGGCAGCACAAGACTATGCTTTGGCTTTGAAAGACAAGACTGTTTGGGAAAAACTGTGGCCATCGGATGATCTGTGGAGACTCTTTTGGAAACGTGGAGTATGTTATTTCGCCTCAGGAGATCTTAAATCGGCGTTGAATGACCTTGACCGCGCAATAGCCATGATCCAAACCGAAGAAATGGCATCCTGGCTTGCTGCGATGCCCTATCTATATGAAGAACTGTATCTCGAACGTGGTTATCTCCGAGTTGCGTTGGGAGATGAAGTAGGAGCACTAGCTGATTTTCGTCAAACAGTGGAATTGATCAACAAACCAGTGATAGTTAGAGGTGAGATTCAACAAATTCCAAGAGCCATAGACTTTGGTAGTGGACGTGGGATAACCTGGCTATACTCATCGGATTTGAC
>JACMLN010000027.1 GCA_014379585.1 Gloeobacterales cyanobacterium ES-bin-313
GACCACGCCAGTGCCTGTTCTGCAAGCCAGTGCAGCTTGTGCTGCGGGCTTGCGGTGGTCTCGGTGATGCTCATCTGCGTCACCGTCATCTGTGACATGTTCACGAAGGCCTCGACGCCGTGGTGGCGTGCCACTGCAGCGACATTGACGGTGGCTTCAAGATAAGCTGCCGAGACCGACATTCCAAAATAGATCCGCGCACACCCTTCGATCGCACGGTGCATCGAGGCAAGATCGGTCAGATCGCCTTGCACAACCTCGGCCCCAAGCTGGCGCAGGCCCTCGGCACGTTCGTCCTCCCGCCGGACTAAGGCGCGCACTTTATGCCCCTTGGCAAGCAGCATGGCGGCGAGATGGCGGCCGATAGCACCGATATCGCCTGCCGCCCCGGTCACGAGGATCGGGCGGCTGTGTGTGGATTCCATCGTCATATCCTTTACCTTTCGATTGGGTTGGTATGGATCGGGAGGCATTCGGAGTTTCGAAGTCTCAAAGGGCACCGGCGACGAAACGTCTTGCCCCTCGCTCTACAAGGCGGCAGGTGCTTGCTGAACCAGCGGCGGGATTGCAGGAGACGGCCTGGGCTTAACCCGGCCAACTAGCGCAACGCTCGAAACGCCGCGCGCATCTGTTCTGCGAAAAGTTGCGGCTCCTCCCACGCGGCGAAATGGCCACCCCTATCGACCTCGCGGAAGTAGCTCAAGTTACGATAGGCGCGCCGAGCCCACGTCTCGGGGGCTTGATGTTGCTCCCCTGGAAATACCGTGATGGCCACCGGCAGCGAGATATCGGCAGTTTTCTGCGCAGCCGCGTTCAAGATGCTGATGTTGTCGTTCTCCCAGTACAGCCGGGCCGCCGAGACTGCGCTGTTTGTCAGCCAGTACAGCGTGATGTTGTCCAGCACCTCGTCACGGGTCGGGGACCCGGCGTCGCTGCTGGAGGTCCACTGCAAGAAGCCTGGATGCCCGAGCAACCACGCCGCGAGTCCGGCTGGCGAATCGGTCAGGCCGTACCCGACCGTCTGCGGCCGCGTGCCCATGATCGCGGCGTAGGCCCGTTTCTTCTTGTACAAAGCGTCGAGGGAGTCGAACGCTGCTCGTTCCTTCTCGGTGAGCCCCGCGGGTGCGGAACCCCCACTGGCGAGCACCGCGGCCACCTCGGGTGGTACTGTCGCCGGCAGGTTGATGTGGATGCCGAGCAATCCCGCCGGGGCCTGGCGCGCCATCGCGCTTGCAATAGGAGACCCCCAGTCGCCGCCTTGGGCGACGTAGCGGGTGTAGCCGAGGCGCTTCATCAGTTCAGCCCAGGCTCGCGCGATGCGGTCGGGGCCCCAACCGGTGCCCGTTGGCTTGCCAGAAAAGCCGAAGCCGGGAATGGACGGGATGACTAGGTCGAAGGCGTCCTCCGCCTGCCCCCCGTGAGCTGTCGGGTCGGTGAGCGGACCGATGATCTTGAGCTGTTCGATGATCGATCCGGGCCAGCCGTGCGTGACGATAAGCGGCAGAGCCCTGGGATTTAGGGAACGGACGTGAATGAAGTGAATGTCCAGTCCGTCGATGTTGGTGACGAACTGCGGTAGAGCATTCAGCTTTGCCTCGGCTTTTCGCCAGTCGTACCGGGTGCCCCAGTACTGGACAAGGGCCTGCATCGTCGCAAGCTGTAGGCCCTGCGACTGGTCGGCGACAGTCTCCCTGTCGGGCCAGCGGGTTGCCACGATGCGTCGGCGCAGATCGTTGAGCGCCTCTTGCGGAACGTGGACCTGAAAGGTGCGGATTGCGTTTGTGTCGTTGGACTGCACGGATCCGGGTTGGTTTGCGGCGGTCTGCTTTCGGTTTGTTGTGCTCGGTTGTGCGTTCGCAGAACCGAACAAGTCCAGTTGTGCCGTGGCGATGGCCATAGTCACAAGGCCGACAAAGTGGCGGCGTGACGGGTTGCTTCGATGAGACATGGTCTTTCTCCGATGGGATTTAACTGTGGTTACCTATCGCCTGTCCGCATCACTCAGCCGCGATGGTGGGACGAGCGGTGGGTTCGAGCTTTCTGGCTCACCCACCGCTCACGTCACCGAGGAAAAGGCGGTCGGTGCCAGCAGTTGGTTGCGGATGTTCTGCACGAGGGCACCCTCCTTCTCGGTCTCGGTGGAGATCGCGATCCATTCCGGGTCGGCGAGAAATGCGCCCCAACGCTCCTCACGGTCGGCTAGGCTGTCCCAGGCGAGCATGTAGGTGAGCTGGTGGTTGCTCTCGCCGATCAGGGTCGTCCAGAACCCGGCCTGGCGGATGCCGTGCTTTTCCCAGATCCGCAAGGTGTGGTGCTGGAAGCGCGAAAGCAGCGCGGGCAGTCGACCGGGCATGGCGTGATAAATGCGTAATTCGTAAATCATGACGTTCTCCAGTTGAGGATGGTGTGTTTTGCTTTGGAGAAAGGTGGATCTCTCTTTCGGTCCGACTGCCTCGCGTCCCCTGGAGTTGTAACGACAGGCAATAGGGCCGTGCCGGGGTCCGAAGGGAGGGCGCTCTACCCTCAGCTTGGGGTGGCATCAGTGCCCCGCGCTCTGACCGCCATCCACGTGCAGGATTTCGCCCGTCACGAAGCTCGCTGACTCAAGGTATAGGATCGCCTCGACGACGTCGGCAATCTCGCCCATACGACCCATCGGGTGAAGGACATCGAGCTGTGCATGGGTCTCGACGGGATGCATCGGCGACTTGATGGTACCCAGCGCAACTGCATTTACCCGGATGCCGCGCTTCGCATACTCGATTGCAAGCGATTTAGTCGCGGCATTCAGTCCCCCCTTCGTCAGCGAGGCGAGCACGGACGGTATGCCGTCGGTCGGGTTGTCAACTAGGCTCGTCGAGATCTGCACGATATGACCGCTGCCCTGCTTTTCCATCTCGGCGATGGCGAGTTGCGTCATGTGAAAGAAGCCAGCGATGTTAGTGCCCAGGTACGCCTCGTAGTCTGCTTCGGTGTATTGGGTAAATGGCTTGGCAATGAAGATACCAGCGTTGTTGATGAGCGTGTCGATGCGTCCGAAACGGGAAACGGCTTCGGAAATCGCACGCTCAGCGGTTTTTCGATCGTCGATGTCACCGGGCACAGCCAGGATTTCATCATCGTTCGACAACTCGATCGAGCGCGACGTTGCGACTATCCGGTAGTTCCGCTCACGGTACGCCTTGACGAGGGCTGCGCCGATGCCCTGCGACGCGCCGGTAATCACAGCGACTTTCTGTTCGATGCCCATTGTAAATCTCCTCTATGTAATGCGAAAAGCTAGGGTAACTGATGCAGGTCAGGCTACGGTCGCAGCCATTGCGCGGTGGTCATGGTCAGTGCTAACAGAGACCAGTCGCCACGATTCGATTTGCTCTGCCGTCTTCGCAGCGTTATTCCGGTAGAAGTCAACGGCATCCTTCCCGACGGGCAGATGCACTGGCGGATGTTCTGTATTGGCCAATTGGAGGATGACCTGTGCCAGTTTTTTCGGATCACCAGGCTGGTGCCCGTGGAGCGCATCGGCTCCGCTCCGCATCGGTTCTACTGTTTGCTGGTAGTCCGCGATGATGGTTTCGGCGGCAACGTAGGATTCAGTGCTCAGGAATTCGGTCGAGAATAGACCGGGAGCTACTGCCGTGACGTGGATGCCCAGCGGTGCCAGTTCCACCGCTAACCCTTTCGAGATGCCTTCGACCGCAAATTTAGTGGATCCATACAAGCCCCAACCCGGAATCGCGTCGTAGCCGAAAAGCGACGTGATATTGATGATTTGGCCAGATTTTTGCTGGCGCAGGTATGGCAAGACGGCTCGTGTCACGTTCAGTAAACCAAACACGTTGGTGTCATACTGTTTGCGAACTTCGGCATCTGTGGCTTCTTCAATCGCAGTAACCATGCCAAATCCGGCATTATTGACTAAGACATCAACCCGACCGAAACGGGCAATGCCTTGCTCGACAGCCTCTTGTACCTGGTCTTCGTGGGTGACATCCATCTGCACAACGTACAGACTCGAGTGGTTGTGCAGGGTAGTGGCGAGTTGTGCGGGCTGACTACGAACCGTTGCTACTACCTGATCGCCTGCTGCCAGGGCTGCTTTGGCAATTTCTAACCCAAAGCCCCTGGAGGCTCCAGTAATAAACCATACTTTCTGCGTTTTCATGGTGTGTCCTCTTTGTAGTGTTGTCTAGTGTGTTGATATTCCGTTACCGTCCTGGACGGCGTACCTTCACTTCTTGGAGCACCCAGCCGTTGCCGTCTGGATCGTTGAACGAGGCAAACGAGGCATAGCTCCTGCGTTGCGGATCGAGGCCGCTGACCCGTCCTTCGGTTCCGGCGTGGTGGAATATCCCCCCCACGTCGTGGAACACCTCACTTACCTCGACGCCGCGAGCGACAAGCTCGGCGTGGGCCGCCTTGATGTCGAAAACGACGAGGTGCAACCCCTGAACCGAGCCCGGTACCGTCATCGTGATCCCTTTGCCAATGATGATCGAGCATTCAGAGCCAGGAGGCGTCAAATGCACCACCCGGAAATCCTTACTGGGGACGTAATCAGCATCGAGTCGCCATCCCAGCTTTTCGTGATAAAAGTGCTTGGCCCGATCGATATCGGCCACAGGCAACACCAGAACTTCAAGCTTCAGGTTTTGACGATCCAGGGCAATGTTGCTCATCTCGCTCTCCTATGAGGCGGTGGGTGCGATGTCCACCACGCTTGCTTATCATTCTTCAGAAATCGCTCCAGGGACACCACTCAATTTCTGTGAGTTAAATCGCAACTTAATTGCCCTGCGCCTGCTGTGAACTTCTAAACCTGCGCGTTCGTCGGTCTACCCCGGTTGACAGAAGGGCGAGGTGAGGTAGGATAAGGGACAATAAAGACAACTTCCAATCGTAGGTTGCAAGTATTCCAGGGTGGGGGTCAAGAGGCTCTTGAGCCGCCCGAAGGATCGGGTCTACCTCAGTGGTTACTGAACGATCCGCTCTGTTCTTTTCACATTGGCTGATCTATGGCTTCCAACCCATCAAAATCTGGACGGAGTCGCTCCACTTCTGGGAGGGTGCGCGGAGTTGTCCTCTCGCCTCAAGGGTGGCAGAAGTTCCAGACCGCAAAACAGCAGGTAGAAGCGAACGAAACCTGGGGTAAGCACTTCACCCAGGAGGATCTCAGCGAGCGCACCGGGCTTTCCCTCAATACGCTCGCCCGCATTTTCAAGCGCGAACTGGGGGTCGATCGCCAGTCAATGGAGTATCTCTTCCGAGCCTTTGGGCTGGAGTTGACGAAGACCGATATGACATCCCCTGCCTCACTGAAAAAAACCGAGAGACCAGAGACAAATTCCCAACAGGACTGGGACGCGGCAGTCGATGCCTCTGTGTTTCATGGCCGCGAGGCAGAACTGGCGCAACTGTGGCAGTGGGTTGTCGCTCAGCGCTGCCATCTAGTTGGCTTACTGGGAATCGGAGGTATCGGCAAAAGTACGATCGCGGTCAGGGCTGCGCTTCAGATGCAATCCGAATTCGAGATCGTCGTGTGGCGTAGTCTGGCCAATGCACCGCCCTTGAATGAACTTCTGTCGAGCATGCTACGGTTCCTCATGCCGCTCTACGGGGAAGAACCGATTATTCCTGCCACCCTCGACCAACAGATCTCCAGGCTGATGCACTATTTGCGGTCGCGTCGGTGTTTATTGCTGTTAGACAATGCCGAAACCATCCTGCAGCGTGGGCAGGTGGGGCAATGGCAGGCAGGCTACGAAAATTACGGACAATTTCTAAGGGCAATTGGCGAAGCGTCCCACCTTAGTTGTATGCTGCTCACGAGTCGCGAAAAGCCGCGCGAAATGACAGTGATGGAAGGTGCACAGGATCTGGTGCGCTCGCTGACCTTGAGCGGACTGACACCTGCCGATGGACGAGCCATCTTTGCGCAGAAAGGGGCGTTCACAGGTTCAGAGGCAGAATGGCAGACCCTGGTTCGTTACTACGGCGGCAACCCCCTGGCCTTAAAACTGGTGGCAGCCGCAACTCAGGATTTATTCAACGGCAGCATTACGGAAGTATTAGCCAATCTCGATCAGGGCATTTCCGTCTTTGAAGACATTCGCACTTTGCTTGATTATCAGTTCGATCGCCTGAGCGGGCACGAACAGCACGTGATGTTCTGGCAGGCCATTCATAGGGAGCCAGTCTCGATCTTAGACCTGCGGGAAGGTGTGATCGATCTGAGCGTTCAGAAAAATGTGCCCAATCTCATCAACGCACTGCTTCGGCGTTCGCTCATCGAAAAGACCGATGGATTTTTCCTTCTGCAACCCGTGGTGATGGAATACGTCACAGAACGCTTCGTGCAGCAGATCTGTATCGAGTTTGAACGGCAACAGCTGCATTTACTGCAAACCCATACTTTGATGCGTGCCCAGGCAAAAGATTACATTCGAGAGGTGCAGACGCGGCTGATCGTGCAACCTGTGATTGAGCAGTTGCTGTCTAGCTTTGGCAGTGTGGCAGCGATCGAGGTGCAGACGAGGCACATCTTAGGAGACCACGGAAAGAAACCTGGGTACATCGCAGGCAATTTGATTAACCTGCTGGTGCAGCTTCAAGTGGACTTATGCGGCTCTGATTTTTCTGGACTGGTTGTGCAGCAAGCCGACTTACGACAGGTCGATTTAGCCGGGGTGAATTTTCAGAATGCGGATCTAGCCAAATCCATCTTTTCAGAAACCCACAACCTTGCGAGGTCCATCGACCTGAGTGCTGACGGACAGACGATTGCCGTTGGTGATTCTAGTGGCAACATTTATCTCTGGAACTTGAAAACCACCCAACTTGTTGGCACCTTTCCAGGTCACAGAGGCTGGGTCTGGTCGGTTGCCTTCAGTCCGGATGGCAGAACGCTCGCAAGCAGCAGTAGTGATAGTTCGGTGCGCCTGTGGGATGTCCAGAGTGGAAACTGCCTACTGGTGCTCACAGAACATACAGGTTGTGTCTGGTGCGTGAGTTTTCGTGCCGATGGCCAACAATTCGCAAGTTGCAGCGATGACACAACGGTGCGTTTATGGAATTTGCAAGGGCAGTGCCTCCGAGTCCTGACAGGGCACACCCGCAGTGTGTATTCCGTTCACTTCGCTGCGGACCTGCAAACTCTGGTCAGTAGCAGCAACGATACAACCATTCGGATCTGGGATCTGCGCGACGGCAACTGCTTGCATGTCCTTGATGGGCATACCAGCGGAGTTCAGTGCGTGCGCTACAGCCCGGATGGACAACTGCTCGTGAGCGGCTGTCGCGATGGATCAATTCGACTGTGGAGCGGTCATCGCCCTGGTGATCGTTCCGCAAAACTCACTTTCAGAGAGCTGCATGGACATAGCGGCTGGGTCTGGAAAGTTGTGTTCAGCCCGGATGGTCGCTGGATGATCAGCGCTAGTCTCGATAGTACGCTGCGCCTCTGGAACGTCCAGGACGGACAACTCATCCGTGTACTTGAGGGACATACCCACGATGTCTATGGGCTCGCCATCGCTGCCGACGGTCAACTGCTAGTCAGTGCCGGAAAAGACCATACGGTGCGGCTGTGGCATCTAAAGAGCGGACGAAACCTCAAAACCTTGCGGGGATATACCGGTGGGATTCATTCTTTGAGCCTTAGTTCGGATGACCAGATGCTCGCGAGTAGTGGCCAGAATGAACTGATTCAGCTTTGGCGTCTACAACCAGGTGGCAATCTGTCTTCGTATCAACCCTACAAAGCTTTTCCCAACCGGTTGCGTCAAATTTCATCGTTGAGCAGCGTCAGCTTCAGTCCCGACCATCGAACCCTCGCAATCAATCGGCACGATGAGTCGATTGCTTTATGGAACATTCAGACTGGGCACCTCGATCGCTGGTCAGCACACGACGCATCCGTGTGGACAGTTCTGTTCAGCCCGGGGGGTCAAATCCTGGCAAGCAGTAGTTACGATGGCACCGTGCGGCTGTGGGATGTGCAAACGCAGCACTGTCTGCAGGTGTTGCGCGGACATGAGGGCGGTGTTCCCGCGATCGCCTTTGACTCCAGCGGTCGATGGTTAGTAAGTGGCAGTTTCGATTTCACCATCCGCTTCTGGGATGTACAGACCGGAGTCTGTACGAGGGTATGCCGGGGGCACACAGACGCAATTTTTGCCCTAGCCTTTGATGCTGGCGCTCAGCAGGTGGCAAGTGGCAGTCTTGATCAAACTGTTCGATTGTGGGATGTGCAAACTGGAGCCTGTCTGAAGGTTTTGCAGGGGCATACTGGAACTGTTTGGACGGTCGCCATCAGTCCCGACGGTCGATTCCTGGCCAGTGGCGGTGATGATCAAACGATTAGACTCTGGGATCTGCACACGGGGCAATGCCTCCACATCCTGGATGAACATCGCGGTTGGGTTCGGTCTGTCATCTTTGGCTTCAACAGTCAAATCCTGTTCAGTGGTAGTGACGATCGCACCATCAAGCTATGGGACGTGCAATCAGGAAATTGCATCAACACAATGATCGTCAATCGCCTCTATGAGGGCATGAATATCCGGGGGGTAACAGGGCTCACGGTTGCTCAAAAAGCTACCCTCAAAGCATTAGGAGCAATTGAGATTTAGCTCTGGTAACGACCGGCCAATCCACAGAAGGTATCGGCTTCTTGTTGCTTATTGCGAAGATATATCTGTTTGCGGTGTCTACCGAATGTGAAGGCAAAAGCCTCCGCCTTGGAAACCAGATACTCGGTCTCGAACTGTCGATGGTGATGGGCGGGGCTTTCGAATCGGCTGGTGCAACCGCTGTTCTATAGCCCTGCATTCGCCTCGCCCATCGAAGTCAAGGCCGCGTTCCTTCTAGCTGGATCATCGGGAAGGAACCAGCAAAGCCTCCTCCATGTAAAGTTCAGCGGCGGCGGCGGCCACTTCTGGACTGCTGCCATGCTGACGGGCACTCAGGTAGGGCGCGTACCAGTCCCACCAGTTATGCTCGGCGTGGGTCTTTTCGTAGGAACCGTGGTGTTCCGACGACTCGCGCAGAAGGTGGGCAAGGGTGGTAACGTCCATGTCTTGTGTCCGCAAGTTCCACTCGCGACCGGGAAGCCGCGTTTTGATTTCCTGGAGCAGCCAGATGTTCCCGTCTGGATCCTCGAACGAGGCAAATGAGAAGTAGGAACGACTTTGCGGGTCGCGGCCCGCAAGCCGTGGATCCTCAACCGCGTTGTTGAAGGGTCCGCCAGCATAGTGGAAAATATCGCTCACGTGAACACCGCGAGCGATGAGGTCTTCGCGAGCGGCGTCGAGGTCATCCACGGCGAGCACAAAGTTGTGCACTGGGCCAGGATTGTCCGGAGTGACTCCCCTGCCGAAGATGAGTGAGGCTTCCGAGTTAGGTGGCGTGATCTGTACGCCGCGGAAGCCACCCCCCGCCATGTCGATGTCGAGCCGCCAGCCAAGATTTTCGTAGAACGCCTTCGCGCGGTCAACGTCGGAAACGTTGAACACCACGACCTCAAGTTTCATGCTTTGACGATTCTCATTATTGCTGCTCATATCAAGCTCCTTCAGGTGAGTGGGTTTGAAGTTCACCCTGGTTCCTCTTTATCTTTTCAAGGAACTCTCGATTTGAACCACTCTACTTCTCTGAGATAAAACGCAACTTAGTTGCTCAGCGACTGGAACGAACTTGCACCGGAGTACACCCGCTCGGCCACTAAAATCTCCGACATGATTAAAAAACGGTTCTGACGCATATTTGGTGAAGCACGAGGAGCATTACCATTTGACAGCAGAGGTGCACCCATCTTTAATGGCTTCAAGAGCGACTTTCGCTTTGAAGTCAGAGCTGTACTTTTTACGAGATTGTGCCAAGGGATGCTCCTTCTGATTACCAGTTTAGGAAGTGAGAGCATAACTTAGCTAGTTGTCCAGTTTCTCGAGTCGAGCTCAGACAAGTAAACAAGGCAAGCGATCCATTTTCACTCTTCAAACATTGCCAAAAAGTATGTAGAGTCCCTGGATCACCAAAAGTTAGGAAGAGCCGGCGCGGGGTGGCCAAGTTAATTGGCATCTCACATATTCTTTAAGATCGGATTATGATGTGCACATAGCTAGGGTTTTCATGAGTGAAAAAGGCAAAGACCGCCATAGTCTAAAGAGTCAGGACTTGATTAGGCATAGTTTCTTGTCTGTAGACTGTTTTACACAAATGTTTGCCACTTCTTGCACCAAGGAATTGACTTATGCCTCCTGCAAATTTCCCCCAGAACGAAATAGAACGATTGTCTGCACTGCATCGTTACAGAATTCTAGACACACCTCCGGACGCAGCTTTTGACCGCATCACCTCATTGTGCGCGCAGCTATTCAAGACACCGATTGCTCTTGTCACTTTGGTTGATACAAATCGCCTGTGGTTCAAATCCTGCTACGGTCTATCTATGCGCGAGACGAGTCGCGATGTTGCTTTTTGTGCTTATGCTATTCATAGTCCTGAGTTACTGGTCATTCCAGATGCCCGTTTAGATCCTCGCTTTTGTGACAATCCCCTAGTACTCAATGAACCCTACATTCGCTTTTATGCTGGGGCGCCACTTTTTACTAACGATGGTCAGGCTCTCGGAACTTTATGCTTGATTGATCAAGAGCCACGCTCGCTCTCCAACGAGCAACTTCAGCAACTGCAAACGCTTGCTAAAACCGTGGTGGATGAACTCGAACTACACTTGATGCTGTGCAAGCAGTCTCAGACGATGGAGGCTCTGTCTCAGCAATACGTGCAGACTCGCTTGGTTGCAGATATTTCTCAACAGATTTACCAATCCCTAAATCTAAACGAAATTCTCAACACCACTGTTTGCGAGGTACAACAATTCTTGCAGGCCGATAGGGTTGTTATCTATTGTTTTGCTACCGAATACAGCTGCGCTCAAGTGGTTGCTGAGACGGTACGACCAGGCCTTAGCAGCCTTCTCAATCTGCAAAACCTCGATCCATGCTTTCAGCAAGGCTACCTTGAGCAGTATCAGGATGGGCGAATCTTGAGCATCAATGACATCACTCAGGACAACCTACCGCTTTGCTACCTGCAGATGCTGCAGTCTTTTGAAGTTCAGGCCAAACTGGGATTGCCAATTGTTTTGAAGGAGGGAGTATGGGGACTGCTGATTATCCACCAGTGCTTATCACCTAGGCAATGGCTCCCATCAGAAATAGAACTATTGAATCTCCTATCGCTTCAAGTAGCCATCGCCGTCGCTCAGAGCGAACGTGCTAAGGAGCAGCAGGCCCGTGAGGAGCGCGACCGATTACTTGCCGTTATCGAGGCCATGCGTCAGGCAGTCGGTTTGCAAGAGATACTCAATGCCACTGTCCACGAACTCAGAAGAACGCTCATAGCAGATCGCGTAGTGGTCTACCGCTTCAACGACGACTGGAGCGGTACGTTCGTGGCCGAGTCGCTCACCCCCGGGTGGAAATCTCTGATTGACTTGCATGACTATGACGAGGTGCTGCAGCATAACATCTCGCACTGTAGCAAGCTCATTCTGGGTGCTAATCGTCCGTCAGTCACGGACACCTACCTGCAGAACAGCAATGGCGATATGTTCTCTCACTCGACTAGTTTTCGGAGCATTGCGGATATCTACCAAGCCGATTTTTCAGAGTGTTACGTTCGACTGCTTGAAGGCTACCAGACCCGTGCCTACATGATCATGCCTCTTTTTAGTGGCGACAAACTGTGGGGGCTGCTGGCCGTTTATCAGAACACAGGTCCGCGACACTGGAAGGAATCCGAGGCCAACTTGCTCTACCAAGTTACGACCCAACTGAACGTACCTCTCCAGCAGACAGACATCTACCAGGCAAGCTTGGCTCACGCTATCGAACTTGAAAATCTGGTTCGCCTCAAAGACGACTTCTTGAGCACTGTCAGCCACGAACTGCGTACCCCCGTCTCTAACATGCGGCTCGCCATCCACATGCTGAAGCAGACTACCGATGAAACACTGCGCAAAAAGTACCTTGCCATCCTCGAAAGTGAGTGCGACAGAGAGAAGTCCCTGGTCAACGACCTTCTCGATCTGCAGCGCTTCGACAGCTCGTATTGCCCACTCAAGCTAGAACAGGTGGAACTAGGACAATGGCTACCTCTTTTTGTTGCACCTTTCTTGAATCGGGCCAATGAACGCGGACAAGCCCTTGTGATTCAGGTATCGCCAACGCTGAGTGTCATCTGCACAGAGATCGCGAGTTTTGAGCGAATTGTCGCTGAACTGCTGAACAACGCTTGTAAGTACACCCCACCAGGTGAGCAGATCTCTTTTGCTCTAACGCAGACGGGTGATCAACTGGAACTGGCCGTGAGCAACACTGGTGCTGAGATTCCCCAGGCAGAACTGCTCCACATCTTCGAGAAGTTCTATCGCATCCCCAACAGCGACCTCTGGAGCCAAGGGGGAACTGGCCTAGGTCTGGCCCTGGTACAGAGCCTCGCCAAGCGCCTATGCGGGCAAATCTTGGTAAAAAGCGAGAATCACTTAACCGCTTTCACAATCATGATACCCCTCGACTTGAGCCTAGCTCACTGTCCGTGCATCGGCAAAAAGGCGAAATTGTGACACGGAAGAAGTCTCTTAGCTGTTGAGCTTTAGGAGACTGTCCATTAAATCCGAGGAAGGTCATCTTGGCAGTACGCCAGATACACAGACGCTTCGTCTGGCTTTCAACGCCCCCACCAACAATTATTGCGGGCTTCTCCCCTCTCCAGGGCTTCAACATCCAGAGTTGTTGGTTGATGAGAAAAGCCAGCCACTGGAGAAAAATCTCTCCTGCGCGGAAATTGTCGCTCAGTATCACCAATAGGTTCCCCAGGCGGAATAGGCAGCATATTTCTAGGCTTGGTCATCGTGTAAGGGCGAGCCAGAAAGCGTTGAATATCGCTTTTGATCAAGTTGCGGTGGGCACGGTTAGCAAAGTCATTGCCAGGATTGCGGCTTAGCCAGATGACGAGAGCTTGGAGGTGCTGATGCACATTAGCTCGCACAACAGGGGCTGGGGCTGAAGCTGTTTCAATTAGAGCATCGACCCAGGCTTGCTGGACAATGCGCTGCAAACTGGCATCGTAGGATTCACGGGCTACAGCAGTGCGCCAAACACTTTGATCGATCCGGGTGAGTACAGTGTGCAGATCTGGCAGAATGGCACTGAAGTCTTTTTGGTAGGCTAGGCGCGTCGCTCGTTCTGGATCCAGGATTAAGTCGAAGATCATCCCTGCGGCAGTTTCAGCAGGGGCGTAGGCATCGAAAACGACTCCTGTATGTCCACCAAAGAGTTCACGGGTCGCTTCGTAGCCGGGTGGACGGGGTGGAAGCGCTGTGCGTACTGATTCAGGTAAGGACAGAGCACTGGGGGTAAGGGTCTGGAGGAGCAAGTCGAGGGCGGCTATTTGCTGAGAGGCACTGACTGGTTTTGGTTCTGGTTGCCCATCGCCCCGCAAGGTGTAGGCATAGGTCGATCCGCCGAGCATCTTGCTCGCAGCAACAGCTTGGTAACGATGCCCCAAGTAAAGCGGAACAAGCACTTCTTCGAGGGTGGCGAGGGGCTGCCCGACACGAATATTCGCTTCTCCAAAGCGATTAAGGGCAACTTTTCGAACAGCCATCTGATTGCGTAGGCCAGTGAGGGCATCTGAACCATTGTCCCAGAGATTGGCTTGGGGTTGAGCTGAATTGAGGGGACGTGCATCTTGGTCGGTGAGGTAATGCAAACCACGGGACTGGGCTTCGCTCAAAATTGCGGCAGTCGCCTTTTGCTCGTCCGTTCCGCTGGCAAATTGACTATAGCCAAAGCGAATGGCGACTTTATCCCATTCTCCAATGCCCTTCGCGTAGGCTTTGCTCACATCGATCAAGCCATTGGCATCGACCACAGCAAAAGGGGCTGGGTAATCCATCACTGAGGCACGATCCGTATTGGAAGCGGCAAAGTTATGGGCAAGTCCAAGGGTATGGCCGACCTCGTGAGCCGCAAGTTGGCGCATCCGGGCAAGGGCAAGTTGTAGCATTTCGGGCTTAATGCCTTTATCGCTGTAGGGGGCAAGTAAGCCTTCAGCAAGCAAATAATCTTGGCGCACTCGCAAAGAGCCGAGGGTAACGCGTCCCTGGATAATTTCGCCTGTGCGCGGGTCTGCCACCGAAGAACCATAGCTCCAGCCCCGAGTCGAGCGATGTACCCACTGGATGATGTTGTAACGCACATCCATCGGGTCTGCGTCAGCGGGCAAGATCTCGACTCGAAAAGCATTCTTAAACCCGGCTGCTTCGAAGGCTTCCGACCACCAACTCGCTCCTTCGATCAACGCCGAGCGCACCGGTTCCGGGGTGCCTGGATCTAAGTAGTAGATAATCGGCTTTACAGGTTCACTGATCGCCGCAGTCGGATCTTTTTTGATCAAACGATGTCGGGTAATCAATCGATGAACAAGAGACTCGCCGATGGGAGTGGCATAGTCGGCGTAGCTCAGGTCAAAGTAGCCTGAGCGCGGGTCGTAGGCGCGAGGCTCAAATCCTGATGGGGGCAATTTGACAAAGGAATGATGTATCCGCAGGCTAATCACTTTTGGGTCAGCCGCCACTGATTGCACGAACTCTCCTGGCTCTTCACCTGCGTAGGTAAGGCGGGCTTCTAGTTCGGTGTTGTCAGGAAATGCCTTGATTCCTTCTCGATAAAGACTGCTTCGGGATAGATCCAGGCGAAAGCTCCCTTGCTTGGTCTGTTTCAGGCGGTCAATTACACTGTGGGCATCGCGGATAACAAAGTCTGAAGCGTCTACAAGCAAGCGCCCAGAGGACTCGGCAGTCACCATAAAACCGTAGACAACACTTTCAGCAAACGCTTCTTTGGTAGCCCGAACCTCAGCTGGATTGGCACTGGTGGCCCGAAATTGTAGATTCGAGGCGACTAAAAGCACTTTGGGTCCAACTCGCTCAAAATGAACCACACGAGTTTCCCCCAACTGGCCACGATCTAGCCCAATATCGTTAGAGCCAAGTCCTGTTGGTAAAGCGTCAATATACAAAAAATCTTCGTTGAGGCGCGGAATTTCTAGCCAGACTTTGCCTTCTGCTTCGTCCCAATACAGCGGGAAGTAACCATCCAGTTTGGTCAGCCCAGTAATTTTCACTTCGATACTTGGCATTGCCCATACAGCCGGAGCGAACCACAAGCAGACAAACAGGAGACAACCAATTACTGAAAGCTTCATAGGAGATGGGCTAGGACAGAACAGTTACTCCTAAGCATATCTCAGGCGTTTTCGGCAGCCAGTATTCCCATGCCCTTTTGCCTAATTCGACACCTGACTTGAATGCTTTTGCGAGTACCACTGCTCTCTACTCTGTTGCAGCATCCACAGAGCGTAGGCTTCTTGGTCTGGCAGACTGTGCACAATATCTGAAAATGCCTGACTTAGAAGAACCTCTCTCTCCCCCAAACCAAGGGACTTGAACAATTGACGCAATGACTCAAGCCGTTCTATTCCTTCCTCGCTGTTTTCCCACAGCAACAGTTGGGTAACGAACTGGGCAGAAGCGATCGTATGGAGAATGCTCCCAGCACTTGCAGAGGGAAATCGGGTGAAGACAAGAGATTCGCGATGGTGATCATCCACTGCGGTTCCGTGAAAGCGCCAAATCTGAACCATGGGTTGGTGGACATAGATCCGACCTGGGCAAAGAGATTCAGGCAACATGACAAATCCTACGGACACAATCGGTGCTTTTCAAAGAGACTCTCATTAGGTCTTCGTCTTTCTAGCATCTGCTGAGCGAGGAGATGGCTAATCGACACGCGTTATTCATAAAGCAGCCCTCGCGCCGGAAACCTCGTGGCTCGACGCGAAGTGCCCCCGACGCAACTGCTGTACTGGCCTTCGCTTGTTTAAGTTCTGCCAGTTCTTTCTCAAGTTGGGCATTAGAGGATGTTCGCCATGGGGAGCGTCACGGTAAATTCAGTCCAGTTGGAATGACTTTCTACGCAAATGGTGCCCCCCATGCGCTCCACCATACCTCGCACCAAAGCGAGGCCTAGCCCCGTTCCGCTCTTAAATTGCAGATCCTCCTTCGGCACTCGGTAGAACTTATCAAATAAATAGGGCAACGACTCATCGGCAATGGTTGGACCATCGTTGCCCACGGCAATCTGCACCTGATGATTGCTTCGGCGCAAAATGCGTACCGCGATGAGTGAGCCTGGGGGTGCGTACTTGCAGGCATTCGTAAGTAATTCGGCAATAATGCGCTCCAGCCAAGCTCGGTCAACGCGCACGAGTGGCAAGTCGGCGGGTAATTCGATGCTCAAGCGCTGATTTTGTGCTTCGAGACGCGAAACGAACCCACCAGCTATTTTATTCAGGCATTGTTGTAGGCTGAGGTTGCACCACTGAGGCTCTATCCCACATGATTCTAGGCGCTGCAGATCCAATAGGTCATTGACAAGTTCTAGTTCCCGTTTGCATTCGTGTTTGAGCAGTTCCATGTAAGTACTCTGATTCTTGTTCGAACCAGGTTGGTCAAGCATGTGGAGCGCTAGTCGCATGTTGGTGAGGGGAGTGCGAAGCTCATGGGAAACAGCGCTCAAAAAATCATCCTTAAGCTGTTGGAGTCTTTCAAGTTCAGCCATCTGCGCACTGAGGAGCTCCTGATGATGGCGACGTTCAGTAATGTCGAGCACCATACCCGACACATAGAGTAATCGTCCCCGCTCGTCGCGCACTGCAGCCGTTGTCAGATGCCCCCAAAAGTAACTGCCATCCGCACGCAAGAAGCGCTTATCTAGCTGATAGGTGTCGATATCACCGTTGATCAGTGCCTCTGCCAAGGGCTGCTCGGTAGATAGATCTTCCGGGTGCGTGATGTCTTGGCAGTTGAGAGTAAGCAATTCAGCCTCGCTGTAGCCAACCAGTTGGCAGAAAGTGCGATTGACCAAGACAAAGCAGAAGTCGTCGCACTGGGCGATGGCAATGCCGATGGGAGCGTGTTCTAGAAAGGCTCGAAACTGCTCAGGGCTATGTAGAATACCTGCCTTCGAAAGCGGCTGTGCAACAGACTTTGTGTAGGGATGGCCAGAAACAGACTCTGTAAGTACAAAACCACGTAGCCTATCATCAAGATTTTCGTAGTGAACGCCCATGGTAAGGTATTTCTCTGCCGGAGGGAGATTTTCACCTAAAAGGTAGCTTACACAAACTACCCTATTTACACTTTAGTATCCCCCCTAAGAGCTAATTCGTAAAGTCTGTTAAGAAATAGTGTCCACTTCATGGCGATAGTTGGTTGTTAGCCGACGGTCAGCTTCACATTATCAATGCCGAAAAGCGGACAGTAAGGTGTCTTACCTGCTGGCGATGATTTGAATCTAAGCTCTCAGGAGCGCAAAGTAGGCTGGCGCGTCCGGTGCTGAAAGTTGTTCAGCCTCAATTGATCAGTCGCCCTACCATAAATTCTTCCCATCAATCACTGTCACGGGCCAGTCCGCCGCTTCGAAATTATCGAGCAATCGCGCGTTGAGGGCGATCTTTCGTGTCTTGCCGTCCCAGCTTCCGTTTATATCGAAGGCGGGGCTGTCGGCATAGATGTCACATCCGCACGTGCTGCAAAAATGGTTCGCCACCTGCTTCGAATTCCAGCGATAGACGGCATCACTATCGGCTTGCAGTGCAACAATTAAGGCGATTGTTCTCATCACGCAGGCGTTGACTTTCTTCTTTGAGCAGGCGGATTTCAGAGAGTTGCCGTTCAATAACGTTCAACAAAATGCTCAAGATCTGGCGGGTGTGCGGGTCTTGAAGGCTGTTGAGGTCTAGGCTCGCTAAAAGCTCATCATCAGTTGGCTGTGGCATGGCCGGAAGCATAGCATCTAGACACGCTTTTCTCTACCCCGACTTATTGAACACTTACTTAATATCTTCAATCTACATTTTGTAAAATGGACCTACTCGTTACACATACTTACTCTCTTGAGATTAGCCTAAGCTCTGCTCTACTGATTGATTGAGCTTTCACAGAGCAAAGCTACTGTGAAAGCCGTTAACTGGAAGGGGTTGAATAAACAATAAAGCTCAATCTCTCGTTTCTGATCCTCCTTGTGAACAGATTTTTCTCTATCTCTAGACTGATTTTTCTTGTACTATAGGCAAGTTGGATTACTTCATTTATCGTTTTCTGACTTTACACATTTAAGTAGAGTAGCGATTCTGTCAACAAGCATTGTAATACTAAGTGGCTTTGCTAAGTGCTCGTCAAAGCCTGACTCCAATGCTTCTCGCACATCTTTCTTATGAGCGCAGGCACTGACAGCTATCGCCGGACCGCTCCAGCCTTCCATACGCAATTGCATGATCATCTCCAAACCGCTCATAGTAGGCATTCTCAGGTCGGCTACTAGTATGTCAG
The DNA here is from genome assembly GCA_014379585.1 of Gloeobacterales cyanobacterium ES-bin-313. Taxonomy (GTDB): domain Bacteria; phylum Cyanobacteriota; class Cyanobacteriia; order Gloeobacterales; family Gloeobacteraceae; genus JACMLN01. The sequence goes on from JACMLN010000027.1 coordinate 18,461, forward strand.
GTTCAATAGTTTCAATGAGAGCAATGGCTTCTATTGCAGATCGGACAGCAGTGACAGTAGCTCCAGCGTATGAAAGCACAGTACAAAACAACAAGCGACTGTCTTCATCATCATCTACTAAGAGTATCTGAAGACCATCGAGTGGATTTGTAGAGTTCATAGTCATACCAATCTCCAAGATTGTAAGTCGTTGCCTTCGGTCTGGCCACGCCTAAAGAATACTAATCAATCAGGTGAGGCTAGCAGATAATTTCCCACAATGATCCCTAGATACGGACTATACGTTACCACGCAACATTGCATTTTTTTATTACATGTTGCTAAGCAACTTCATAAGTGCGCATAATCTGTGTCTTATCATCAACAATGGCTTACTACTCTCCTAAGTCGCCAGTTTCAAACTCGAAATGTTGCTCAGCAACATCAAACGAGTGTCATGGATCCACGACTCAGACCCAGGCTTTGTTTGCGAAGAACAGCACTAGAAATCTTGAATACGACCAGCCAAATTTGCAATTAATGCAATTAACTCAGCTAGTTCAACGGGTTTGGCAATATGGGATTGAAAGCCTGCTAAAAGTGTCGCAGTGCGATCTTGTGTTCTCGCGTAGGCAGTTAGAGCTATAGCTGGAATTCTACCTCCGTTCTTTGGTTCCAGTTTTCTCACCCGACGCAGCAGAGCATAACCATCTTCATCGGGCATCCCAAGATCACTGATCAAAATATCCATCGGCGGTGAAGATGCGCTTAACGTAATGATTGCTTCGTCGGCTGAAGCGACAGCAACGACGTTTGCCCCGCAAGCTTCGAGCGTACAAGTGAGCAAATCCCGCATATCTGCGTCGTCATCGACGATCAGTAGCCTCAATCCATGTAACTGATAAGCCGAAGCAAAGGGGGCATTGCCTCCTACTGTTGGATGCACGCGTTCTGGTTCAATCGCTACTGACCCAACAGCAATCAGGGGAAGTTTTACAGTAACTGTGGTTCCTTGTCCTTCTCCAGGGCTATGGGCATGTACAGTCCCACCGTGCATCTCGACCAATTGGCGAACGATGGCCAACCCCAACCCTAGCCCACCAAAGGTACGGCTGATCGAAGCGTCAGCCTGACGAAAACGCTCAAAGATGTAGGGGAGGAATTCTGCACTGATACCTTGACCTGTATCTGACACCACAATTTCAATATGAGAATTAATGCGTTGTAGGCAAACCTGGACACGTCCATTCTTCGGTGTGAACTTGATTGCGTTGCTGAGTAAATTCCAGACAATTTGTTGTAACCGTTCAGAGTCTCCTAAAATTGGACCTGCTGCGGGGTCAAGAATCACCTGTAAACGAATGTTCTTGGCTTCAGTAGCAGGGCGCATTGTATCAATGGCGGCCTCAATCACAGTCAACAACTTGACTGTTTGCACATTGAGACGAATTTTTCCAGTAATAATCCCTGAAATGTCTAAGAGATCATCAATTAACTGTGCTTGTGATCGCGCACTACGCTCAATGGTTTCTAAAGCTCGATTTAATCTTGCTTCGTCCCCTTTCGTAGACCGAAGGATCTGAGACCAGCCAAGGATAGCATTTAGGGGAGTTCTTAGTTCATGAGAAAGAGTCGATAAAAATTCATCCTTCAAGCGATTGAGCTTCTCAGCTTCTGCCCGTGCTGCCTGTTCTTGCACCAGAAGTTTCGCCCTCTCTGCCTCGGCGCGTTGACGTTGGCGGATCTCTTGTGCCAATTCATCAATTTTCTTGTTGAGCAGAGTAAATCGGATGCTTGTCGATTCCTGATTTTTCAGACGCAAAAGAATGAGTGCTGGCGATTGGGGTGACCAGGGTCTGATCACTGCTCCCTCACAGCGATAGGAGCAAACCTCTCCCTTGTCGGCACTCAAAAAAGTCAGTGAACCGATCACCAGTTCTCGACTGCTAGAGCAAGCACGCAGATAATGTTTCAGTTTATCGGCAGCAACTGCAGTGACTTCAAAGATCGTCTTGCCTTGCAGGTTTTGAAGATCTTGCCCAGTCAACCGTGAGAATGAAGGGTTGACAGCTAGAATCTGACCATTGTTAGCGATTAGTAGCATAGGTTCTGGTAAAAGCCTAGCTAATTCGAGAAACTGCTCGGGAGTCACCCCTACTGCTCTCCTTGAAAGTACTCTCTGCCTTGACTTGCCTCTGCTTCTGGAGTGGGTTTTAGATAAACCAGTACCTGACATTCAGGCGCACCTAGAGCAATCGTCTCTTTTAACTCTACTTTGGCATACCCAAGACTGTCAGCTGCAATTGAACCAAACACATTGGAGGTCATCATACACATAGCAGGACGATCGATTACCTTGTCGCCAAACGGACAAGTACGGTTCCCCAAGACAATCTTTTCATCCGTTTGCTCAATAATATAAAAGTCACCTTGAATCCGCCGCTTCAGATCTACAAAAACATCAGCTACTTGCTTTCGGGTTAAATGGGGTACTTCTAGGGCTGCTTTGTAGTCGCGATCAATTTGTCTGCCAATATTTTGACCCACGACACTAATGAATCCCGAGGCTTCTTCTAATCCGACTACATCTTGTAACGTACCTGCTAATTCTCGAATTAAGTTCCGTAAAAATGAGTCTCGCTCCAGAGGAATACTAAGACCATTCATGGATATTTCGGAGGTGGGTACTTCTAGCATAATAGCGCCTCGTGGGTAGTAGAGTTCTGTGGAATTTTAGCCCAGATCACATGACTAAGTAGAAAGAATCATTAACCTACCCTCAAGTACCTCCATCTAAGCTGCTGTTTCTTTATCTATGATTATCGTTTTCTAACTGGACTACGTAAGGTGAGGCAGAGTACACGCAAGAGATTACCTGAGGCACATCTACATTTTGGAACTAGATCATCTCAAAATATCAAGGTTTGTGCACTCTATCTCGCGGACGATAGTTTCTCTGTCCACAGACGGAAAATAATCAGATAAAAGTGCATTGTGCCAATGCTCCAGGTTATTGTTCTTGTAGTAAATTCTATCTAGAAATGGACTATCCCTCTCAATCTACCGAGCCACAGTCCTCCGACGCCCTATCTCAACAAGATGCACCCAACCAGCTACTGACAGAAACCTCAAGCTGCCTAATCGGTGGAGGTGAAATGGGAGCGTTGATGCGTTCAACAGACTGGGCTGCAACGCCCTTGGGTTCTCTAAAGAGTTGGCTCCAGAGCCTGCGCACCTCGCTTAGTATCTGTTTGTCATCGCGCTTCCCGATTCTGTTGATGTGGGGGACGGACTTAGTCATGCTCTATAACGATGCATATCGCCCAATACTGGGTGTTACCAAGCATCCATCGGCACTGGGTCGGCCTGCACAGGAAGTATGGCCTGAGATTTGGGACATTGTAGGTCCGATGCTGACCAGCGTATTGAATCAGAGTGAGGCTACTTGGTCTGAAGACCAGCTGCTACCTCTGAATCGAAATGGTTTCTTGGAGGAATGTTACTTCACCTTCTCCTACAGTCCGATCCGTGATGAGACAGGAGGAGTAGGCGGAATATGTTGCACGGTGAGCGAGACGACTAAACGGGTGCTAGGAGAGCGGCGGCTAGGGATGCTCAAAGCACTCTCTGAGTCCACTTCTGGCTCCAAGACAGTTGAAGAAGCATGTATCAATGCAACGGTTGTCTTGACTAATAATCCCAAGGATTTGCCTTTTGCATTAGTCTACATTTTAGAAGCGGAGGGACGCTCCGCTCGGCTAGTAGGAACGGCCTCCGATTTTGTTGCTCCTGAGCGCGTCGAGATAAACGATCCTGAAGCGGCCTGGCCCTTTGCTCACCTCGGGACAGGGGAAAGTACTGGTGTATTAGTCGATGATCTAGAGACTAGATTCGGAATCGTCAGTCCCAGCTGGCCCCAACTGATCCAATGTGCCTATGTGTTGCCCATTTCTCGGATCGGTGGGGATGCGCCTTTAGGGTTTCTGGTGGCAGGCATTAGTCCGAGGCTTTTCTTTGACGCAGACTACCGCTCGTTTCTGGAGCTTGTCGCAGGAGCGGTAGCTCGAGCGATGGTGGATGCCCGTACCCTGGAAGATGAGCGTCGCCGCGCTGAAACTCTTGCCGAACTTGACCAAGCAAAAACTGTCTTCTTTTCTAATGCTAGCCATGAATTGCGTACGCCGCTTACTTTGATACTTGGCCCCCTTGAGGAAATTCTTACTGCTCCCGAAAACCCTATCGCTGTAGGAGACAAGACCAAGTTACAGATGATTCAGCGCAATAGTCTGCGATTGCTGAAGTTGGTCAATACGCTGCTGGATTTCTCGCGCATCGAAGCAGGACGTCTCCAGGCAAGTTATGCACCGACCGATCTTGCCATCTTCACCAACGACCTTGCCTCTGTATTCCGCTCTGGAATCGAACAGGCTGGATTGCGCTTAGTGGTTGACTGCCCCCCACTACCGCAACTGGTCTACGTAGACCGAGAAATGTGGGAGAAGATCCTAATTAATCTACTCTCTAACGCCCTCAAGTTCACTTTCAGCGGAGAGATTACTGTCTCGCTACGCTGCTCTGGAGAAGTGGCTAGTCTCAGTGTACGTGATACTGGAATTGGTATCGCTGAACACCATTTCCCGCGACTATTCGAGCGGTTTTACCGGGTGGAAGGAGCGCGTGGGCGCACCCACGAGGGTAGTGGCATCGGGCTTTCTCTGGTGAGTGAACTCGTGAAGCTGCATGGAGGTAATATCACTGTTTCGAGCGTGCTCGATGTGGGTAGCGTATTTACAGTAACTGTTCGTTTGGGTACATCCCACCTACCTGCTAACAAGCTTGTGGCGTTAGATACTGTGACACCAGCCACCCTTAATGAGACATCCTACTTGGCGGAATCGCTACACTGGCTACCGAATGAGCGGAGCTTTCTTCGTAGTGCAGAACTTGACTGGCCAGAAGAAGCAACGAAATCTCAAGTTAGCCCAGTGCATAGAGCGCGCATCTTAATTGCTGAAGACAACGCAGACATGCGAGAGTACCTGCTCAGTCTCCTAGATGAACGCTATGCAGTTGAGATGGTCGCGAATGGGGAAGAAGCGATCAACGCCATAGAGCGTAAGCTCCCAGATCTAGTGATTGCTGATGTTATGATGCCTTGCCTAGATGGATTTGGCCTCCTGCGCTTTGTGCGAGCACGACCAGGTGGGGCAAAATTGCCAGTTATTCTGCTTTCGGCCCGTGCTGGGGAAGAAGCCCGCATCGAAGGGCTAAACGCCGGGGCGGACGATTATATGGTCAAACCCTTCTCTGCACGGGAGTTGCTTGCCAGAGTAGAGACGCGCTTGGAAATGGCACGTTTACGCAATCAAGCAGACGAACAATTGCAGCAAGCCATGGAGCGAACCAGACTGGCAAACGAGGTGGCTCGTCTTGGTACTTGGCAGTACGAACTGCAGACTAAAATTTGCAGTTTGGATGCGCGGATGTACGAGATCTGTGGTTTCCCGACCGATACGAAGTCGCTCTCTTTTGAGCAACTCATACAACGAATTCATCCTGAAGATTACCCACGGATGATGGATGCCAGAAGATCCGCTCTTGCTCCCGATTCATCAGGCCGCTACGACATCGAATACCGTGTGATCTGGCCTGACGGCAGTGAACACTGGTTGTTCGTGAATGGGCAGGCACTTTTTGATGGTGAGGGAATAGAGCGAAGGGCGGTAGCATTCTTCGGCACCGCCCTCGACATCTCCGAGCGCAAATACCTAGAGCAGGAGCGCGAAGGGTTACTCGAGCGTGAACGGCTCAATGCCCAACGTCTGAGCGGACTTGCCGAGGCGGCCTTGACGATTAGCTCTGCTTCCTCAGTTCAACAGGTGCTAAAGCTAGTCACCGATCAGGCTCGTCTATTGGTCGGGGCACATCAATCCGTCACCAGTGTGACCTTCAATCAGAACTGGGCAGAGGCAATTTCTGCTTTCAGTCTTTCGGACGAGTATGTTGATAGGCACAACTACGACGCCCCTGCAAATGGCTTAGACATCTATTCTCATGTTGGCAAACTGAACCGATCCATACGCTTGACCCAGGCGGAACTAGAGGCTCACCCTATCTGGCGTGCCTTCACAAGTGAGAGACCACCTATGGGTGGGTGGGTAGCAGTGCCACTGGTCGGACGTGACGGGTGCAACATTGGACTTATCCAGCTTTCGGATAAGTATACTGGCGAATTCACCGCTGAAGATGAGGCAGTTCTTGTGCAGCTAGCGCAACTAGCAACTGCGGCCATCGAAAATGCTCGGCTCATCGAAGCAGAACAACAGGCACGGACAGTTGCTGAAACTGCAAACCGTATTAAAGATGAGTTTCTGGCCGTTCTTTCCCACGAGCTAAGAGCACCCCTCAATCCCATTTTGGGTTGGGCACAGTTATTGCAGATCCGAAAGTTTGATCAGACAAAAACAGCCGAAGCCCTCTCCATCATTGAACGCAGTGCCAGATTGCAGGCACAACTGATTGATGATCTACTCGATATAGCCAAAATTCTACGTGGCAAGCTCACTATGGAATCGGAACCTGTCAATCTAGTGGATGTGATTCGATCCGCACTCGATACTGTAAAGTCAGCCGCCCATGCCAAATCTATTCAAATTCAATCAGAATTGCCAGAGGTTGCTCTAGTAGTTGGTGACTCAGGGCGTTTACAGCAAGTCGTTTGGAACCTACTTTCTAACGCAGTTAAATTTTCGCCTAACTTTGGGCAAGTCAAGATTCGATTAGAGAGAGTTGATAATCAGGCACAAATCACCGTCAGCGATAATGGCAAAGGCATTGCTCCTGACTTTTTGCCCTATATTTTTGAGTCCTTTCGACAAGAAGATGCTTCTACCACCCGAAAGTATGGTGGGCTAGGGTTAGGGTTAGCAATTGTTCGCACACTGGTCGATGCCCATGGGGGTACCATCTCTGCTGAAAGTGAAGGTGAGGCAAAAGGAGCTACATTTACCATCCGCTTACCTTGGCTCAAGACCCAGACACAAATACAAGAACAGCCAAAGTATTTAGCAGAACCTGAACTCCAACTAACTGGAGTTCGCGTTCTGATTGTTGATGATGATTTTGATAATCGTGAGTTGCTTACAGTTATGCTTGTTCAATATGGAATGGAAGTGATGAGTGTGGAATCTGCTGCTGCCGCTTTCGCCTGCTTAGATGCTTTTGCGCCTGATGTGCTAGTGAGTGATATTGGCATGCCTGAGATGGATGGCTATCACTTTTTACAGACCCTACGTTCCATGCCGATTGAAAAAGGTGGACAAGTTCCAGCCATCGCCCTGACTGCCTATGCACGTGAGCAGGATATCAAGCTAGCCTTAGAGTCTGGTTTTCAGCGACATGTCAATAAACCTATCCAATTAGAGCAGTTTGTTCAGGCTGTCGAAGCCCTTGCATCCACTAGGACTTCGCAAAGAGCACGCCAATAGGGAAAGGGCGAACATCGTTCTCTTGTGCTTCTACGGTTGCGTGACCTAAGCAAAGCCCAGACAAGCCTCTAACAAAAATCGCAAAATTACCCTTGCTTGCCTGAGCAGAATCCCCATACATGAATTTTGGGTTCCGCCAGCAGCAGCAGATCTACCCTGACCCCGGTACCGCTTCTAGAAGCCATAAGGCTTGCTCTTATAAAGTCGGTTCACAAGGTAGGGCGAGTTACAAGCTCCGTTCCACTATCCTGGCAATGGCAGCCGTAAGTGTCTTGGGATCGATAGGCTTGGAGAGGTGCATATCATAACCCATTGCGAGTGCCCGCTTATAATCCTCGTTGCGGGCATAGGCAGTAAGGGCAATAGTCGGAAGTTTGTACCCGTTTTGCCGCAGTCTCTGGATCAACTGATATCCATCCTCGAAAGGCATGCCGATATCACTAATGAGCACACTTGGCTCCTGCAGTTGGCAGAGATTAAATGCCTCTTGAGCAGATTCAGCGAGGACAACGTCAGCTCCCATTTCCCCTAGTAGCGTAAACAAGTACTCTCTAAGATCTGCCTGGTCGTCTACGATCAGAATCTTCAGTCCTTTAAGGCAAATTTCTGACTCAATCATGGCATTATTTTCAGCATTATTTTCGATAACATCTGATGGCAGCAGTGCTTCTTGGTTGACTGGAAGGAATACCGAGAAAGTCGCTCCAGAACCCCTACCGGGGCTTTGAACTTCCACCCTTCCACCGTGCAATTCCACCAGATTCTTCACGATAGCAAGGCCCAGGCCCAGGCCACCTTGACTACGAGTATAGGTACTGTCAACTTGTCTAAAGCGATCAAATATGTAAGGTAAATCCTCCTTATTGATGCCAATGCCTGTGTCGGAGATAGTAATCTGCGCGTTAGTGACGTCACGTTTAACCGCAACTGTAATTTTGCCTTCTTCGGGTGTAAACTTAATTGCGTTGCTCAGCAAATTGCAAATGACTTGCTGCAGACGATTTGCATCGGCAAGAATCGAGCCTAGCTCCGGCTCTAGATGCATTTCTAATTGAATCGCCTTAGCTTCGGCATTAGACCGCACGGAACCAAGGGCTACCTCGACCATCTCTTTGAGGGGCACCTCAGTGACAGAGAGATGCATCTTGCCTGTCACAATGCGCGAAATATCGAGCAAATCATCGATCACTTGGGCTTGCAGGCTGGCATTGCGCTCGATCGCCTCTAAAGCACGTTTAGTCGTGGCCGAATCGAGCTGACGCATCCGTAGTAGGCTTGACCAGCCTAGAAGGGCATTGAGAGGCGTGCGCAATTCGTGAGAAACCATGGCGATGAATTCGTCCTTCATGCGGTTGGCCTCCTCTGCTTGCAGGCGGCCAATTTGCTCGAAGAGCATCTGGGCGTGGGTCTTTTCAGCCTGCTTGCGCTCACTGACGTCGTGAAAAATGCAGCGTATTGCCCTTGGCTTACCTTGTTCAAAGCGACAGTTGAGACTGCCTTCAACGAAAACTTCCCGACCTTGGCGGGTGAGAAACACTGTTTCGAGGGTCAAGTTGAAGCGATTACTCTTTACTGTCTGCATCGCTTCATCGAACTGCCTTCGGTAGTCCGGATGAATGACGTCCAGATAGGTCATCGCTTTAAGGTTCTCGTTGTTGTATCCCAAGGTGTCAATCCAGATGCGATTGACATAAAGGAACTCTCCCTTTAGGGAAAGTACTTCAATGAGATCGTTAGCGTTGTCCAGAAAGTCCTGCAGGTTGTTTTCGCTTCGTTTGAGTTCGGTATTGATCACGGCGAGTTGGCTAGCTTGGCGCTTCACTTCTTCAGTTTTGCGGAAGAGTTCGACGAAGACGACGACTTTGGAGAGCAAAATTTCGGCGTTTATGGGCTTAAGGAGGTAGTCAACTGCCCCCAGGGAATAACCCTGGAAAACAAACTGCTCACTGGTGCTAAAGGCACTCAAGAAGATAATTGGAGTATGACGGGAACGTTCGCGCTCGCGGATAAGCGCTGCTGTCTCGAAACCATCCATCCCCGGCATTTGAACATCCAGCAAGATAACTGCAAAGTCTTGGCTGAGCAGGCAACGAAGGGCTTCTTGTCCAGTACGGGCTTTAACGAGTTTTTGACCGAGAACTTCTAGGATTGCCTCTAGGGCAAGTAGGTTTTCCTGACGGTCGTCTACAAGCAGAATATCGACGCGAGCATTGTCGTCCATCAGTTTGGTTCCGAAGTGGCTTTAGAGGGACAAGCAGATGCGCATAAGAGACAGTAACTGTTCTTTGTCCACGGGCTTGGTGATGTAATCTGATGCTCCAGCCTGTAGGCACTTCTCACGGTCACCCTGCATCGCTTTGGCGGTCAGGGCGATCATCGGTAGTTCGACAAACTGCGGTTGGCTGCGAATCGCCCTCATTGTCTGGTAGCCGTCCATTTCAGGCATCATCACGTCCATGAGGACGATATCGATTTCGGGCGTACTTTGCAAGAGGGCAATGCCGCTATGCCCATTTTCAGCATTGATCACATGCATTCCCTGCTGTTCAAGCATGCTGGTGAGGGCAAAGATATTGCGTACATCATCATCGACAATCAGCACCTTTTTGCCGGTGAGTGCAACATCCGTACGCTGCAGCTTTTCGAGAATCTGTCGCTGTTGGGCTGGTAGGGAGGATTGTAAGCGGTGGAGGAACAAAGAGGTTTCATCAAGAAGCTGTTCGCCAGAATGTTCTCCTTTGACAATAATGACTTCCACCCAGCGCTTAAGCTCGAATTCTTCGTGTCGGGTGAGTTCTCGTCCTGTATGGACAATCACTGGCAGATTCCAGAAACCTGCGGCCTGCTTGATCTGATGTACCAGTTCCTGACCGGACATATCCGGTAGCCCTAGATCTAGCACCACACAATCGAACTGTTGTTCTTGAAGGGCTAAAAGGGCTGCTTGGCCTGTTCCAACCGCCAAGGTATACACATCGCCTGCACCGATCAGTTCAACAATGCTCGTGCGCTGTACCTCGTCGTCCTCGATCACGAGCAAATTGCGAATCTTGCGCTCAAGAAAGTTTTGCAGGGTATCGAAGGAAGCAAGAAGCGCCTCGTTTTCTACAGGCTTCTTCAAATAGGCAGCAGCGCCCAGTTGTGTTCCACGCATGCCAATCTCGTCCGCAGTCAGAATCTGCACAGGGATGTGGCGCAGTTGGGGGTCGTGCTTGAGTCGATCAAGCACTGTCCAGCCATCCATGTCAGGAAGATGGATGTCTAGGAGAATGGCATCGGGTTTGACCTCCCGGGCGATGGTCAGTCCTGTTTCGCTGCGCAGGGCGATGATCCCCTTGAAACCCTTAGCGTGGGCTAAGTCGAGCAGGATGCGGGCGAAGCTGATGTCGTCCTCAATAATGAGCACGACGCGATCACCGGATTTGAGGTCATCGCGGTCGTCGCTTATGGGCAAACTTACTTGCCAAGAGCGCTGTTCCTGAACAGGTTGACTATGCACAGCACTGCGCGAGTAATTATTCATCAAGTGAGCCGTTCGCAGGCTGAGGCTCTTACCGACCAACGTTGTTATGTTGCTCGAACCGTTGGTTGTGAAACCATTGTCGAGGCGCAGGTAGAGCGTGAACGTACTGCCCTCACCATAGGTGCTGACGAGCTTGATTTCGCCGCTAAGGAGGCGGGCAATTTCGCGACTAATCGAGAGGCCAAGGCCAGTGCCACCGTACTTACGACTGGTGCTCCCATCCGCCTGCTGGAAGGCTTCAAAGATCACCTTTTGCTTGTCGGCGAGGATGCCGATGCCTGTATCGATCACTGAGAAAGCAACAACGCCGAGGTCGCTGTTGAGATTCTCGTTATACGGGTTCCAGCCCCCGGTGGCCATGCTGATTTTGAGGGTCACCTTTCCTTGCTCAGTGAACTTGAAAGCATTCGATAGCAGGTTCTTAAGGACTTGCTGGAGACGTTTGGGATCGGTATAGATAGCCTTGGGTAGCTGTGGATCCATATCGATAACAAAGTCAAGGCCGCGATCCTGGGCCACTTGACGGAAGATGCGCTCCATCTGGATGCGTAGGTCAGCAAAGAGGATCTGTTCAACATCCACGGACATTGTGCCTGACTCGATCTTCGCCAAATCGAGGATGTCATTGATGAGGCCAAGTAAGTCTGCGCCTGCTGAGTGGATCGTGCGGGTGTACTCCACTTGCTTGTCAGTCAGGTTGCCTTCGATATTGTCGGTGAGCAATCGGGCGAGGATGAGCAAGCTATTGAGCGGTGTCCGCAGTTCGTGGGACATGTTAGCGAGGAATTCGGACTTGTACTTGGAAGTGAGGGTTAGCTGTTCGGCTTTCTCCTCGACGGACTTTCGGGCCTGTTCGATCTCTTGGTTCTTGCGCTCTACCTCTTTGTTCTGCTGTGAGAGGAGTCGCGCCTGTTCCTGGAGTTGTTCGTTGGTCTGCTGAAGCTCATCTTGCTGGGACTTGAGGCGCTCCTCGGAAGCCTGCAGGGAACGGGCTTGTTGCTCTAGGCGCTTGTTGGTGTCAGTGAGTTCCTTCTGTTGGCTTTGGAGTTCTTCTGCTAAGGACTGGGACTGCTCAAGTAGACCTTCTGTGCGCATACCCGCCGCAATCGTATTGAGCACGATAGCAATTGATTCAGTCAACTGATCGAGGAAAGTGAGGTGGATTTCGCTGAAGCGGCGGAAGGAAGCGAGTTCAATGACTGCGGTCACCTGTCCTTCAAAGAGCACTGGCAGGACGACAGCATTGAGTGGTGCCGCTTCCCCCAGACCAGAGGAGATCCGAATGTAGTCACTGGGAACCTCTGTGAGGTGAATACGCTCTTTTTCGAGGGCACATTGGCCAACGAGTCCTTCACCCAAGTGGAAATGGTTGGCCAGCTGTTTGCGCTCCCGGTAAGCATAGGTGCTCAACAGTTTCAAGAATGGCTGGGTTTCGTTGGCATCCATCATGTAGAAGACGCCGTACTGAGCTGAGACCAGCGGTGCTAGCTCCGAGAGGATGAGCCGCGAGACCGCTTCGAGGTCGCGTTGGCCCTGCAAAAGGCGGGTGAATTTGGCTAGGTTGGTCTTTAGCCAGTCCTGCTCGGTATTTTTCTGGGTGGTTTCGCGCAGGTTCGCGATCATTTGGTTGATGTTGTCCTTAAGGACTGCGACCTCGCCCTGGGCATCAACGGCAATCGACCGCGATAGATCCCCCTTGGTGACGGCGGTGGCTACGTCTGCAATGGCACGCAGTTGAGTAGTCAGGGTAGCTGCCAGTTCGTTGACGTTGTCGGTCATGTCCCGCCAGGTACCCGCAGCGCCCGGCACCTTCGCTTGGCCTCCTAGTTTTCCTTCAATACCGACCTCGCGGGCCACCGTTGAAACTTGATCCGCGAACGTCGCAAGGGTATCGATCATCTCGTTGATCGTGTCGGCTAGGGTCTGGATTTCTCCCTTGGCCTCCAAGGCCAGCTTGCGCTTGAGGTCGCCGTTGGCGACTGCTGTTACAACTCGGGCGATACCACGAACTTGGGCTGTCAAGTTACCTGCCATGGAGTTGACGTTATCCGTTAAGTCTTTCCACGTACCCGCAACGCCTCGCACTTGAGCCTGACCTCCTAGTTTTCCTTCGGTTCCGACTTCCCGTGCTACCCGGGTTACTTCTGATGCGAAGGAATTGAGCTGGTCCACCATGACGTTGATCGTGTCCTTCAAGTCGAGAATTTCGCCTTTAACATCGAC
>JACMLN010000173.1 GCA_014379585.1 Gloeobacterales cyanobacterium ES-bin-313
GAACCTTTCCCTTCCCTCCTTCTCGGTTTGTAGGAACGCGACAGGATCGACCTCGCCCAATCTCGACAGCGGCGGTCAATCTCATACTTGTGATCGCAGTACTCCTCGTAGCCGGGGGCATTCCTCGCCCATTCCACCACCCAGGCAGATAAGGATTCCTCTGTGCGCAGTCCTTGGAAGGCATAACCGTCCCAGGTTGCATAGCCAAGTAAGTCATTGGTCTGACCTGCTCCACTCCATCTCAAGTGGGAGAGGTCGTAGAGGTTGCTGCCTTCTTTGCTTCGGCTTCTGCCTCGTTGGTAGCGGCTGCGGCGATGGGCTTTTTCCCTCTCCTTGGTCTGGGCTATGGAGGTGATCAGTTGATCGCTGTCTTGATTCTCTGAACACAGATTCCAGGCTGAGAGAAAGTCGGAGAGCGTGTTGCTGTAGGGTTCAAAGGTCTGCGGGTGAAGGAGAAATGAACCTTTGAGCAAGGGTAAGCGGTGTGCTCTGAAACTTGTTCTGCCATCAGGGTCGTACCTTTTGGCATTCGGAAATAGTTCCAATTGGCCGGAGGAAAGTTTGAAACCTGCGGATTCCAAGGCGTGTTGCGCGGTCTTCGATAAGTAGTAACTGCTGACGGTGATGGGGATGGGATAGTAAACATGTAAACCTTTGCTATCACTGGATCTCACTATCAATGGGCGCACCAGGCCAACCTCCTCAAGGCAACTCAGCATCCGGTGAAACTCGATGATATTGCAGTGGGGGTGATACATACTCCATCGGTCTATGTCAGCTAGAAGATAGTTTGTATTTGAGGCGAAGGACACGCCAATTAGGGTTTTGCCTGACAGGGCATCGTGGATTTCGGGGTCTGGAAGGGGGTGGGCGTGCGTTTGCCATTCAACCTTTGACTTCTGTTTGGAGCTTTGTGGTCTGGGGTTTTCTGAGTCGGGGATTGATGCACTGATCCACTCCCAGCGATACGGGAATAAATCGCAGTACTCACTGAAATGCTTCCCCTCATCCGTAGATGACTTTGACTCGCCATGCACTCCCAAGGACATCGACATCGACATCGGCAGAGGCAAAGGCAAATTGAACACAAGCCACCATTCAAAATATGGTCAGGTGTTCATATTTTAGAATATATTCGATGTAAAAACAACCCTCCAAGACATATACGTTTCGCACTCAGGCAACCACAACAATATCAGCGATGAGAACGCAGAGCCTCCCCCGCTATCAGACTTGGGGCAATTCCGATACGGCTGAGTTTACTCAATCAATCACTTGGAGCAAGGGGTGAGTTGAGATTCAGGCATCGGTAGACTCGCAATGCGTCAATCATGTTTGTAGCTGGAAGACAGATAGAGTAAGAGTTTCAAACTTGTAAGGTACGGCTCGATGCGCCTCTCGTGAGCATGCAAGGCATCGTAGCCCGACCAACTTTCTGGTTAATCTGTTGAGTGGGCTGATTCCCTACTGTCACCAGCCCAAGGAGCATTCTGTTGCCACAAATGCTTAACCCGAATTCACGTTATGATTGTTAATGCATCGTTAACTTTTGTGTGCCAATATTGCACAGAAGCATGTAAAAGCCAATTTAAAAATTCTAACTTTGTATTGGACATATCTGAGTAAGGCTTTCACGCTTTGAAATGTTTGTGGCTTTTTGCCTCTATTTCAGAGAATCTCAAACGTATTGGAGGTTGATACATGAAGTGTAAGTTTTTGAATGATTGCTACCGAATAACTCTCAGTGCCCTAGGGGCTTACATTTTTTCAGTTACTATTACTGAAAGTGCTGTACTTTCTGCTCCAGAATCACCGTAAAAGGGATCTACCTTAGCTTCTCCAACAATGTCTAGAGTGGCTAGCCCTATTGTGGTGCCCAATCTAACGACTTCTGAGTTTGAGAATACTTTTGACTTTGGTTTTTGGCTAGGAGGAATTACATATTACCCAGGCAGTGAAGAGTACATTACCCTTTTCAAGCAAGCATTTCCTCTAAAAGGGGTGATTATAACTGACTTTGCAAACCTGAATGCGAAGTACACAACTGATGCACAGAACTTGCTAAAGACGTTAGGTGTTCAGTCTATCATTCAATCTACACCGAGTTCTATACAATCACCAGTAGATCCATCGTTCCAATATGAAGTTGCTGGTGTATCAAATGGCTCGAATTTTCGCGCTTCTCCTCCTCAGTGTTACTCGGGACTTGGAGCTACGGACATTACCGCTGGTTCAGCAACACCCGACTCGGCAAGCTGCAATATACAGTCTGCTTGTACGATGAGTCCAGGTGCTAATTGCTGTGAACCCTCAGCTTATTCACCTCCTGGCTCTTGCACTGTTGGAAACGATATTAATTCAGGCAATGGCAACGTCGCAATTACAGATAGCTACTACATATCTCGTGTTAATGCTCTGGCTGGTAAAGCTGCTCCTGATATCAATGCGTTCGGTTCAAGTATGGCCGATATGTATCTTCCGAACCGCGCATTGCACCAAGGTCTTCCTGGCTACTCAACATTAAGCATCGCTGCGTTTCGCAATGATCTGCAGGGGACTGATGCAGGGTTAAGCCTCAAATATCCTTCGAGAGGTGACGTTTCTTTTGTCATGAAGTTTTCGGATTATGCATTCCTTTATCTTGGCAGGTCTCCCAAAGATGCATTCCCTCAGTATTGCCCAAGCGGGACTTGCAACTGGAGCGCATGGGTACCCCCAAGTACAGAATCGCAAGGTGTCATAAATTTGACGAAGTTTCCAATTTACGATGCAGATTACCCTTCAATTTATCGTCCAACTTATGGTCCTAATACGTCTCCTCTTGCACGGAAGTCTTATCCAGGCAACACACTCTTTGATTTGTTGAAAAATTACGAGTGGCTTAAGTTCCAGCAAGCTCGGGCAAAGTATGCGTCAACCATACGAAGTACAAGCCCGTTAGTTTATCAAATCATTACCAATCCAGAGGGTATGGGCATTGGCACCGATCTGAAGTTCTTATCCAGATTAGACACACCAGTCATGTGGGCAACAGAATACTTTAGTACCCTTTCGCGTGCTGATGCTGCCTATACCTTTGGTCGTGTGCTCAACACTGACAGAAGTTCGAAAGTGAAACGAGGGGTGAGCGTCGAGGTTGGTGATGGAGGACAGGTTGGTAATGTATACTTCGCACCACAAAATGCATATTTCCACGCCTATGCAATTTCTTCATCAATCTCTGCAAATTTCTTAGAGTCGGATTTCTTGCAAACTTCTGAAGATGGCCGCTATGCGCTGAGTACTCTTCAAGATGAATGTGCAGGCACGCCTGATTATGTAAATAATGGCTTCTGCAAAGCTTATAGGGGGCAATTGAATAATTACTCGTATGGCCTTGGGTATATCGATGCGAAAACTGACGATTTCGTACCTGTGCTACCAACAGTGAAAGCTGTAATCTCTCGTAACCTCATTCGTCCTCAAGCAGAATTCTTTAATCCGGTTGAACTGAACCTGGACGATACAGGCGCTAAAATGCTCACTGCCGCTCGGGATGCAGGATATTGGTTTGATGTCACTGGAGAAGATGCAGAACTTTCTAGCTTTTTTAGCACTTCCGCCTCTCAAGCATCTGTAGTAATGTATGAGCCAAAATATCCACTAGAAGCGGGTTGGAATGCAACTCTTACTTGGCTAACTAACTTTGTAGGAAGCACATCGTCACCTACTGCCCAGGTCATTACCCATGCAGGGGTTTGGATGAAAGGCGATCGTTCTGTTGGGCCAAACAACCCATGTAATGGAGATGGAATTGCAGGCTTTTGTGAGACTGGTCAAGATGGATATATGCTTGGCTTATCCTATGGCTTAGTTCCAGTTCCAAGCGATGTGAAAATACGGTCAGGTTACTATAGCGATGCCAAATATTGTCCGGTAGGTGCGGTAATAACTGTAGATGGTTTTTCTGGGAGCTACGCACTTGACCAACCTCTGCTGACTTGGCAATTTCAATCACCAACAACATACGGGTGGACAGCGGTAGCAAGGTGTTCGTTCACTGATGCCAGTGGAAGTCAAACCATTCCGATCATCAGTAGAAAGCAAAAAGGAAACGCAGGCTTCGTAAACATGATTCACGTCGATCCAGAGGTTTCTGGACGTTATTTCCCCTATGGTGTGCCTGGAACCCCGCAATCGCCGCCCTATGCGAATGACACTCAACGCACTGCTGCAACCAAAGCATTCCGTTTTATTGCTTCCTCATTGCTTCAATCATTAAATACTCGCCCGTTAGTCGCTAGTGGTGGTGACAAAGTAAGTGTTCAGTTGCTCAAGCATAAAACACTCGACTTGAAAGCACTGGTGGTTCGCGTGAAAGATTTTTCTCCAATTGGTGGAGAAAAGAATTGGGCAGCACCTGGGCAAAGAGTTGACTTCAAAGTTAATGGTTGTTTACTTGGTGCCCCAGGACAATGCACGGGAGAAAACTACTTCACGTATGGAACACTTTACAATGCCCTGGATTTGCTAGCTGAGGGTGCTGTCGATGCCCAAGGGAATCTTGTGAGAGAGCGCGGTCTATTTACTTCTGCCGACTTTCCCGGCACGATGGATTTGTCGCTGTTCAATGGTTACTACGATGTGATCTATTTCACACCCGACACCAACATAAACACGAGTTGGTGGCAAGCACTTAGAAATCGATCTGACAGTCGTCGAAACATCACTGCTGCGGACAAAAATGCAGCGTTGTTTCCACCGAGTCCCTCTCAAGGTGTTCCATCTCTGAGTAGCTTTGCTCCCAGTAGTGCTCCGATTGGTACTTCAGTCACGATCACAGGTAATAACTTTACGGGGGCAACTTCGGTGAAGATCAATGGCTTGGCCGCCGCGTTTGTGGTCAACTCCAATACTCAAATCTCTACCACTGTTCCTAGCGGGGCGACCACGGGACTGATCAGTATTACTACCCCAAGTGGCACCGCTTTTAGCACTACTGTCTTTACTGTCACCCCTTCTTCTTTGCAAGGGCAGATACCTACTATCTCTCAAGACCAGACCATCACCTTCTCCGCCTCTGCCAATAATGCCTACGGCACAATGTCCTCAAGCGCGGTTCAGTATTTCGCCAATGGCGCTACCTTTCCAGCTATTGTTCTTCGTAACCTGCTCGACTTCTATGGGCTTGCTATCCCAAATACAGCCATCAATATTGGCCAGATTGGCTCTCAAGGAACACAGCCATTCAACTCCCCTCGTGTCAATTTCTCGCAGTTCAACTACTGCGGCACAGGAGATGCCAACGGCGTCGCTACCTTCACTGGCACACAAACTGCAGATGCGAGTTGTAGCTTCGTCTCCCCTGCTTCGGGAACAGCGACCATTCTGGGTGAGCCCAATCAAGCACCTACACCTTTGCCAAATCCACCCACAGGCTCCTATACTTTCTCGCCTTTCTTGAACTTCCCAACAGGGCCAAGCGCCAATCTCACAGTCGCGACTACAGCTCCTCTCTTTGCTTTTAGTGATGCACCAGCTTCTTCACCTGCCCTGAGTGTTACCAATCTTGCAGACTACACAAACAACAAGAAGCCCACACGCGGCAACCCGATTCAAGTCCCTGTCTTCTTTGGAGCGATCGTTCCAGCAATCAACCCAAACATCAATGGCAGTGTTTCGCCCAATTTAACAACGGTTGAACTGTGCAAAGTCTTTGATGGTCAAATCACCAATTTTAACCAGATTGCTAGCACTGCCAGTCTCAATCTGCCAATTAGACTTTCTGTTCGCTCGGATAGCAGCGGCACAACTTCAGCTTTCACAAGTTACTTAGCCAGTGCCTGTGCAAGTGTCGGGGTTGTCACTCCTGGCTTTACCGGCTACTACATCACTTCTGCTGTCAGACTTTTCCCATTGACGACAAGCAGTCCCAGTGCAAACTTTTTACGCAGTGATGGAGATGATGGGATGGCCAGATTTGTGGCGGCAAACAGCGGGGGGTTTGGCTATGTTCAGTCGGCCTTCACCAAACCCATCTCTACCTATGCTCCCTTCACCACAAACCCTGCACCAATTCAAGTCGCTCTTCAGAACCCACTCTCTGGTAGTTTTTTCACGGCAACTATCAGTACTGTCCGCAATGCTATGGGCAATATTGGCCTCGCAGTTGACCCAACCTATCCTTGCATTTTGAAGGTGACGGGGTTGCCCGTTGTGCCGACCGTTGGCACGGCCTATCCCATCGTTACCCAGACCTATGCCCTCACCTACACAAACTACCCAACCCAAGAGCAAGTCAATGCAGTCAAAAACCTGTTTAGCTTCATCCTGGGCAACCGCACAAACCCCATTCAAGCCAACGACCAAATCGTCGGTGCATCTGGCTTAGTTCTCCTCGGCAAAGGAACTGCCAATAACACAATCAACCCTCTACGTTCCCAGGCTAGAGCCTGCATCAACACAGCCAAAGTCGCAGTCGGTTCAAACTAGCCCTCTAGTGGAATAGGCTGAGCTAGAGGGCTGAAAAACCTTGTCCTGTCGGTTGGTTAGCTACATACTGAAGTTGACACTTTGTAAGCCCACTAGGGTCTTACTCCACCTACTCCTTAAACATCGCTGCCCTGATACTGCAAACTTCTACTCTTTTATCCAGTGTATGGTTTTGCTTTAGCATACATATGATTAACTTATACATGAGCACCTCCTATGTATGTCCTATGCATTCACGATGTTCATGCATAGGATTAAAAGCCTGTAAGTATTGATATGTATAGGTTGTAGGGTTTTCAGAGTGGTAAGTATGTATGGATTATAGCTGGAGATCAGCGGGGATCGATAAGGTAGTGTACAGGGAATATGGGGATCAATCGAAATATCCTATAGATGAACGGGGATCAGATCTGAAGAATAGATATACATAGAACAAACTTATAAGAGCTGAGAGTGTTGACTTAGTGGCAGTTTGGTAGATTGCTGTGTAGGCTGGCTATTCAGCCACTTAAGCATACACAGATTATTGAACTACTATGCATAGAAATGTCACTCTATGTATACATAGAGAAAGGAGAGAGATGGGACGGACAGTTAGTAGACAAGATGGCAAGGCAGTTCAAGTGAAGCGGCAGACTTGTGCAAGAGTGTCGAATGAGTGTAAGCATCGTCTTGCTGTGCTTGATGAGAGGATGGCTTGGATGAGTGATAGAACTTGCTGTTCGGGCGCTTGGCTGGTAGCTCTTGCTCTGGTGGCTGGAGGGGCAAGCGGAAGGGATTGATTTCTTATGTATGCATAGGAAAGGAGAGAGGCGAGAGACATCTTCCCGGCAGCGAGTGGCGGACTTGCCAAGAATGGGTTGCTGCTTACTCTAGCGGATCGGTGTGGGACAATTGCTTGGATTGAACGGGATGGAAATGACTAATAGCGAACGTAGACCCTTTGATACCAGCCTTCAAGGATTAGCGGCACTGTATAGCAGACATTTTCTGGCTTGGTTGCGTGGGCCACAGGCTGTCTGGTTACAAGAACTCAATTCCGTGATTGTGGCCCAACAGCGACGGGCAGACTTTCTGATTCGCTATCTGGATGAAGAGGAGCAGGAGAGATTTCTGCATATTGAGTTTCAGACAGTGACGCAGAGTGGTGATCCACAGATAGAACTGCCTGTACGGATGGTCACTTATGCGGCCTTCGCTCTCAACCGCTATGGCATCGTGCCCGATCAGGTGCTTGTTCTGCTTAAGGACACGGCTGCGAGTCGCAGGGTACCCAATGTCTTTGCCCAGGGCAGAATGCGCGTTGAATATGACGTGGTGAGACTTTGGGAATTAGATCCGGCTCCATTGGTTGAAAGCGGTCTGGTTGGCTTGATGCCCTTAGTGCCTCTGATGGCTGGAGAGAGCCTGGAGGAGTTACTGGAGCAGGCTGCTGAGGTGGTTGAGGCAGGAGTACAATCAATTCAGGAGCGCAATGAAGTCTTGACTGTCACGGGTCTACTAGCCTCTTTAAAAGATGCGCGGATTGTCGAACAGTTTATGTATGCGAGGTCAATCATGAGTCTGCTAACTGAAACCCCTTTGTTCCAAATGCTTACCCAGGAGCGAGTACTCGATACCAGACGGCAGAGTTTGTTGATGCTTGTCGAACACAAGTTCGGTACTCAAGGGCAAGAGGTACGCGAAGCCATTGAAGCCATCAATGCAACCGAGGTTTTGGATCAATTGCTCCTCGCGGCTTCTGACGCATCCTCTCTCGAAGCATTCCGCTTGAGCTTTCCCCTACAGAACTGAGTATCTGTAGACGAGATGATTATGTCTGTTTTGCGTGAAGGCATAGACGCTTTTGAAGAAGGAAGTTTTAGTGCCGCTCTGGTTCTTTTAGAGCCTTTTGCCTTACAAGGCAATGCTCAAGCCCAATGTCTTCTTGGAAACATCTACCACCTAGATTTAGGTGGGCTAGGCGATCCATCTAAGGCATTATTTTGGTATTTGCGTGCTTCTCAGCAAAGTTACAGCGTTGCAACAAATAATTTGGCAGGTCTCTATTTAGCTGGTGAATGTGGAATCGAAAAGGATGCCAAAAGAGCTAAAGAACTGTACCTTAAAGCTCGCGAGCAGGGATTTATACATGCCTAACACTTCCCCGGACGTATGACGGTTGGCTAGAGTTTGAGCAATGTGATCCGCAAGCATCGAGCTGATCGGAGTCAGCTTTGGAGGAATGATCGCTTTTGCCCATTCTGGCCAGGGAATCGGTGGTATCAGGTCAGTTCTTGGCCTCCCTTGGGGCATCGGCGGGCTGCTCTGTGGCCATAACTGTGGGATCAACACTGATCGGCTCACTGCGTTTTCGTCGATCTTCCATTGCGGCATAACCTCATATACACCGTCCGTAAGCCCACTCTGAATACTTTTCCTTCCTATCCTTTCTAGGGGATTTTCTCTAGTAGTAGGAGGGACTTCTAGGCGATCAAAGACATCTTCTGATCGTTCAACAGAGCATTCTTCTTGAGCAGCGGCAGCGGCAAGGTCTACGGGATGCCACAGTTCTCGGTTTCGGTAGTAGGTGCCATGACTCCCTCCTACCAATTTCTGGAGAGCGAACAATCGCGCTTCTACACCAATGGGCAAACTGCCTGATTCAATCAGTTCTGCCATCGCTCTTTCGATCCGACTTCGAGCACTCTCTATGCGCTCTGCATTGTTCATGCCCAGAGGCTTCGGTATTACCGGGTCAGTTGGCATCTCTGAACTCATCCCTTCCCTCCTTCTTGGTTTGTAGGAACGCGACAATATCGACCTCGCCCAATCTCGACAGCGACGTTCAATCTCATGCTTGTGATCACAGAACTCCTCATAGCCGGGGGCATTCCTCGCCCATTCCACCACCCATGACGATAGAGCTTCTTCTGTGCGCAGTCCTTCGACCGAGTAGCCGATCCAAGTGGCATGACCAAGTAAGTCATTGGTCTGACCTGCTCCGCTCCAGACGAGGTGATCTATGTTGTGGAGACTGCTTCCTTCTTTGCTTCGGCTGCTGCCCCGGTGGTAGCGGCTGCGGCGGTACGCTTTTTCCCTCTCCTTCGTTTCGGCTATGGCGGCGGTCAGTTGATCACTGTCTTGATTCTCTGAACACAGGTTCCAAGCTGAGAGGAAGTCGGGGAGAGCGTTGCTGTAGGGTTCGAGGGTTTGCGGGTCGAGGAGGTAGGAACCTTTGAGCAAGGGGAAACGGTGTGCTCTGAAACTGGTCTTTCCGTCAGGGTCATACCTTTTCGCATTCGGAAACAGTTCTAATTGCCCAGAGGAAAGTTTGAAGCCTAAGGATTCCAAGGCGTATTGCGCGGTTTTCGATAAGTAGTAACTGCTGACGGAGAGAGGCAGAGGATAGTAAATGTGTAATTTCACTGTGCTGAAGTTATCAACCAATACTCTCTGCCATCGTGGCATGAGAAAGCATATCAAGTACTACCTAAAACTAGAAGTCTAAGATTTCTGTTTGCCACCCTATTAGCATAAATATTCTATACAAATCTAATAATACCCTTGGTATCCTAATCTGTCTCACGGAATGATTAAACAGTCTGCACTTATTCATTGAGGAGTAGAAGATTACTTTACTATTGGCAGAACCCAATCTTCTTGGAAAGGCATAAGTTACATGAGTAGACACGTTGATGGAGCTTGATACATGAT
The DNA here is from genome assembly GCA_014379585.1 of Gloeobacterales cyanobacterium ES-bin-313. Classification (GTDB taxonomy): domain Bacteria; phylum Cyanobacteriota; class Cyanobacteriia; order Gloeobacterales; family Gloeobacteraceae; genus JACMLN01. The sequence goes on from JACMLN010000173.1 coordinate 10,168, forward strand.
TACTGGACAAAATAAAGACAACAAAAATATCATCGCTGATCCGCTAGACCCTACTCATGATCGC
>JACMLN010000028.1 GCA_014379585.1 Gloeobacterales cyanobacterium ES-bin-313
GAGCGCTGCCGAGACAAACAGCTCAAAGTTGGTTTGCTGCCAGTGCTCCAAGACTTGGATACTTGGAAGGATATCGAAGCCCAACGCTCCCTCCTGCAGACAGGACACACGGGTACACTGTTGCGCGAACTGTAGCCTCATTCCGCATTTTCACTGGTAAACCACGCGCGGCATCCATGTGACATCCTGGAAATAGTACTTAGGAAAAATCTATGACACCGGCAATCCAGGCAATTCAACAAAACGTCCAGGAATATTACAGCGAAACGCTTAAAACGAACGTCGATCTCAAAACGAGTGCCTGTTGCCCCATCGACACGATGCCAGCCCATCTGCGCCCCTACGTCCAAAAAGTCCACGGCGAAGTACAAGAAAAATTCTATGGCTGTGGTTCGCCGATTCCACAAGCCCTAGAAGGCATGACGGTACTAGATCTTGGCTGCGGAACGGGCCGTGATGTCTATGTGTTATCTCAACTTGTCGGTGCGCAAGGCAAGGTGATCGGCGTAGACATGACTCCATCCCAGCTCGCCGTTGCCCAGAAGTATGTCGGCTATCACATGGACGCTTTTGGCTATGAACGGCCAAATGTCACATTTCACCACGGCTACATCGAAGATCTGCGCACCCTGGGCATCGCCGATGCCTCTGTCGATGTTGTTATCTCAAACTGCGTGATCAACCTTTCCGCGAACAAGAAGGCCGTATTCCAGGAAATTTTTCGCGTCCTGAAGCCCGGTGGCGAACTTTATTTTTCGGATGTCTTCACCAGCCGCCGCGTACCAAAACATTTACAGATAGATCCAGAGCTTTTGGGTGAATGCCTAAGTGGTGCGATGTATGTCGAAGATTTCAGACGCTTGCTCCGCGATATCGGTTGCCTCGACTATCGGATGATAAGCAAAGGACGCGTTGCTCTGAACGATCCAGCAGTTGAACAAAAAGTTGGCATGATCGATTTCTATTCGATTACCGTGCGTGCCTTCAAGTGCGACTTCGAGGACATCTGCGAAGATTATGGTCATGTTGCCACTTATAAGGGCACGATCGCCGAGACTCCCCACGCATTCCAACTCGATGATCACCATCTATTCAAGACTGGAAAGCCGATGCTCGTCTGCGGAAATACGACCAAGATGCTTGCCGAAACCCGCTTTGCCCCGCATTTCAGGATTCAGGGTGATTTTTCAACCCATTACGGGCCATTTGACTGTGCACCTGCTTGGGAAGATGGGACAGCTTTAGCTTCAGGGGCTTGTTGCTAAATCTTGGCGCCAACTTAGTTTCCACTTTCTTGAGTGTGCTGGAGAACTTTGGCTGCTGATTCTCTATTCGTTTTGATGTGTAAAAGTAAAGAACGTCACGGGGGACGCAACCCCGCCTAAGGCGCGGTAAAAATCGAGGGCATGGAGATCATCGTTATCGGCGGAGACGAACAGTACCCGAATTCCACTTTCTACTGCCATGTCCTGTAGGTTCTGTACCAAATTCCGGCCAACACCCTTGCGTTGGTGATCGATTCGTACTGCAATATCGTAGATGAACACTTCAGAAACCTCGGTTCTAGTCATTGGCAAGGTATGTGCAGTCACTCCACCGATGATCTGGTCGCCATCGAACGCAGCGATCGCCCAAAATGCCTCACAGGCGAGGAGTTGATCGAGATATACATCACTCAGCACTTCACATTCTTCTTCAAAAACCTCTGCCATCAAGGCAAAAAGAGCTCTTGCTAGATCGTTATCGCCCTGATTGAGTCGGATCAATCTCATCGCATGACTCACTGTGGATACACGACAATTGTCCTACCATCATGATTTCTCAAAGCGTGAATTTTAACAACAGCAGCTTATTTCTGAATACCGTTTTCGAGGACTCTCAAGTAGATCAACTTGTACCCAGTCAGAAGGTCGTTGTCTTTATCGGTGATTTTGCCTTGGATTGGGGTGCGTCCGTAAGCACTACTGAAATCGTAGGTGTCGCCGACGTAGGAAGCGTCGTTGACATCGGTGGTTTCGGTGCCACTTCTGAGTTTCCAATGGTTATCGACAAAATCGAAGACATAACGGCCTTTATCGACACTGCCGGATGGTCGGATGATATCGGCGCGGATCAATCCTTTGTAGGGATGTTTGGCATCCTTCGATCTGGTCACTTCCCAGCGGATATCTTTGTAGCGGCAACCATTGCTCTGGCAAAATCGCAGTTTTTCGAGTTGACCGACGATCTTTGTGAAGCGGGTACGGACTTCTTTTTCGGGGACAGGACTGGCTGCACCGACGAGGAATAGGGCAACAGCGACGAGTGGGAGTACTTTAGACAGCGACGGCATCGAGACTTCCTTGGGGCTGATCGAGAAAAGTCCAAACTTGTTGGAGCAAGGGTTCTAAACCCTGGTGGGCAACAGCGGAGATCACAAAGACAGGGGCAGCGGTTTCATGCATTAAAACTTTGCGCCAATACTCGGCATCTTCTTCCAGACAACTATCAGCTTTATTTAGAACAACGAGTTGCACTTTTTCGAGTAGACCGTGGCCGTAGCTCTCTAGCTCGCCTTGAACGGTTTGATAATCGGCAAGGGGATCTTCGGAGGTGATGTCTACGAGGTGGAGGAGAACACGGGTGCGTTCGATGTGGCGCAAAAATTCGTGGCCGAGACCGACCCCAAGGTGTGCCCCCTCGATCAGCCCTGGAATATCGGCGAAGACGACTCCATCCCCAGTTTGTTTACGCACAACCCCAAGATTAGGCACAAGAGTCGTGAACGGATAATCCGCGATACGCGGTTTTGCCGAGGAGAGGACTGAGATCAGGGTCGATTTTCCGGCATTGGGCAGACCAATGATTCCAACTTCGGCGAGCAACTTCAGTTCTAGGAGCAGTTTGCGCTCCTGACCAAGGCGACCTTCGGTGGCATAGTCAGGGGCACGGTTCTGGTTGCTGGCAAAGTGGGTGTTGCCATGACCACCCCGACCACCGATGGCAACCACAAGGCGTTGTCCATCTTCGGTCAAGTCGCCAATAATTTCCTCAGTCTTGGCATCTTGAACGACCGTCCCGCAGGGCACTCGAATGATCATTTCTTCGCCCTTCGCCCCGGTCATATTCTTAGGGCCACCCTTGACACCATCGTCTGCCTTGAAAAGGTGGCGAAATTTAAAATCCAAAAGGGTCTGCAAATTGGCTGTGGCCACCAGCACCACTGACCCACCATTGCCACCGTCCCCTCCAGCTGGCCCACCTGCTGGCACGTACTTTTCGCGGCGATAGGCAACCATGCCATCGCCTCCCTTGCCGCCTTCTACTTGAATATCCGCTCTGTCGATGAACTGCATAGTCGTAATCCTTGTTTATCCATGGTAGCCCTAAGAAATGGCTCAGCCCTGTAAACCTTGGCGATAGTCATCAGTCCTCGCATACTTGTCATGACGTTGTTGGACGGAGATTTGCTCACTTCACCCTTATTGCCAGGGGTTAGCTTTAATGCGAGAAGCCCCGCACTCTTCCTGCAAGGTGAGTGTCGGGTAATTCACTACTCCCATTGCCCAGATCTTTCTTTAAAGTACTAGTATCAACAATCATCGATGCTTTTCAGCTTCTTGTTTCAGCATTAGGATTAAACAGCGGCCAAGAGAATAGCCAAGATTAACAGGAACGGCGTTTCCAATTTGCTCTGCTGCTGTAAAAACCAAAAATTCGCATGTATCAGAATTCCCTGGGAAAACGTGAATACCATCCGCATCTACCCAGGCAAGAAATAGGGACATTTCCCTCCTGAGTAGAGCAGTTGTCACCCATGTGTTTTCAGGTGAATATTGACAACCTTGCCTTATGGCTCCGTGATCACGATTGGCATACTAAAGTTTTTGAGTTTGCCAATATTGAAGTTTTTGAGTTTGCCAATGTTGCTCGATCCATAACCTGTGGAACCTCCAGGGATAGAGGAACTACCACTTATAAAAGTTGCGCCCAAGCCATTTGCATTCAAACTATTGGTGATTGCTTGCTTTGCCACTGTCAGATCTGGATTCCATTCCAATTGGATAGCAAACAACCCGGCAACAAGAGGCGCGGAGAACGATGTCCCACTACCAATGGCTTGACCGGTATTGCTGTTGTTGAAATCCGAGTAGACATCTACACCAGGAAGGTAGAAGTCAACGAGGTCTCCGTAGTTTGAGAAAACGGCTTGGCTATCTTGGTTATCCCTGGCTCCAACTGTAATCGCTGAGGGTACACGGGCCGGCGAGACTTCGGAGACATCGACATTATCGTTGCCCGCTGCAAGCACATAGACATAGCCTGCGTTGATGCCATTCTGCACAGCTGTATCAAGGGGTGCGTTTGCTTCCCCCCCTAAACTCATATTCACAACCGAAGGTATAGGCGCATTCGTTGTGATCCAATCGATTGCGGCAATGATATCTGAAGCAGTTCCTTCACCAGTGCAGTCGAGAACGCGTACAGATTTTAGATTGGCCTCTTTGGCAACCCCATAAGTACTCCCGCCAATCAGTCCAGCAGTGAAAGTACCATGACCATTACAGTCAGTGCCACCGTTCCCATCGTTGATTGCATCGTAGGCAGCAGTCGCCCGACCCTGAAAATCAGTGTGGGTTGTCAGAATGCCTGTATCCACGATGTAGACATTCACATTTTTGCCGGTGCCAACTTGTGTGTAGTTGCTGTCAAGGGTTGGAGTGGACTGGTTTAGTCTGTCTATGTTCCAAGAGGGTACCGTTTGGGAGACACAGTTCGGTGTGTGACCGTCGCTTGCAGTGGAACTGCAAGGTGCGAGGTCTACCTGATTTAAAGACATGCGAGCATCCTCTTCGACGTACTCAACCCGCTCATCTTGGGCGAGTTCTTGTGCCTGTTGCGCACTCAATCGAATCGCAAAACCATTCAGAGCTTGTTTGTAAAGATGCAGGATTGGACGATCGTGAGCACCTAAGTCCTTAGCAATTTGAGCGATTTCTGATTTGGTGATGCCATCTCGAAATTTCACGATGTAACGGTTAGGAATTGCTCGGCGTTGGAGGCGGAGTTTTTGCTGCCCAATAGGATCAGCAGCTTCTTGGGCAAGTGTAGGAGCACTGCCAAGAGTAGTTAGAGAAAGAGCTATGGCTGCAACCAAAAAGAATTTCGAACGCATCAAAAAGCCTCTAAATTAGGGAAACAGAAAAGAAGTCGAACAAATCATAATGCTGACAGGGAAGAATGCCCAATCGGAGAATACTTACGCACAAACCCATACCCGGAAGAGTGCATTGGTAGATTTACTTCACGTTGAATCGCGTGCGGCTCAATAGCTATCGTGCAGAAGTTATGGGGGATAGGGTTTCGAGGTTGCGTTAAATACGAGCGTACTTAGCGCACTTCAACAAAAGGAAAAGTAAGTTTCCTTCACATAGGTTAGTATCTCAGTTTTCCTACGTATTCGGTGAGGTACATATACTGAATCTGAGTATCTGTTTTAATTTGGATTCATGCATTCAGTATTTTTCAGGCAAATGAAACCACGCTCATTCGCGTTGCCTATTCGATGCCTGCGTTCTACAAAAACGATTGTTGTGAGGAGACAGAACAGGAGTTTCTCTCCCTTATTACTGATTTAAAAGTCTCTCACTCAAGCGGGTGTAGCGCTGCATGTCTTTGACTTGTTGTACAGCGATGCGAATTGCTTTACGAGTACCAACAAGAATGGCCAGTTTTTTCGCCCGTGTCAGCCCGGTATAGAGAAGATTGCGGGAAAGCATCGGAAAATGTTGGGTGTGCATCGGAATAATGCCGACGGGATACTCGCTTCCCTGGCTGCGATGCACACTGATGGCGTATGCCAAAGAAAGTTCGCCGAGATCGGCAAAGTCGTAGTCCACAGTTTTTTCGAAGAACTGCACCTGTAACTTTTGCTCTTCGAGGTCAATATCGCGGATCGTACCGAGGTCGCCGTTGAAAACGCCTAAGTCGTAGTTGTTGCGCAACTGAATCACGCGATCCCCACTGCGAAAGTGGCGTTTGCCCCGTTCGACTTGTTTTTGGTTGGTTTGGGGATTGAGGGTTTCTTGCAAGACGGAATTGAGATGGTTTGCCCCAACGATTCCGCGATTCATTGGACAGAGCACTTGGGCATCGCCGTGGGGGGTAAAACCGAGGCTGGGGAGTAGGGTGACAATCGCTTCTTGAATGCGGGCGACAATTGTGGTTGGTTCATCGGCTTCTAAAAAGAGACAATCGGTGCCGGAGGCGGAGAGTTCGGGCATCTCGCCACGATTGATCCGGTGGGCATTGGTGACGATCCGGCTTTGGGCAGCTTGACGAAACACTTGTTGCAAGCGCACTTTCGGGATCTTTGGGGTGCGTACGAGATCGCCTAAGACGTTGCCAGGGCCGACGCTGGGCAGTTGATCTTGATCGCCAACGAACAAAATTTGGGCAGTGGGGGGAATTGCTTTCATCAAGTTATGGCCAAGCACCAAGTCGATCATCGAAGATTCATCGATGACGACAGCGTCGCAGGGCAAAGGATTGTCGGCGTTGCGCTTGAAACCCATGGTGCGTGGGTCAAATTCCAAAAGGCGGTGAATCGTCTTCGCTTCTTGGCCTGTGACTTCGGCGAGGCGCTGGGCAGCTCTGCCTGTCGGTGAGGCGAGCAGAACAGTCCTGCCCATCGCTTTCCAGAGGGCAACGATCACGCGGGTCACGGTGGTTTTGCCCGTGCCAGGGCCACCAGTCAAGATCATGACCCGCTGCCCAGCCGCCATGCACACTGCCTGGTGCTGTTCAGCGGATAACTGAATCTGAGTCTGGGTTGTATAACGTCCTAACCAGGCTTCGACCCGCTCTGTACTCACCAAAAACTCCCCAGCCGCCCCTAAGGTGCGAGCGAGAGCCACTTCGCACTGCCAGAGGGATGGAGACCAACAGGCCACTTCGGTGTCTGTAATGCGCTCGGCTTTGATCTGCTCACCACGGACGAGAGAACGCGCTGCCGCTTTGAGCCGTTCATGAATATCCGGAAATTCGCCAATCTGGAGCAATTCTGTCGCTTGCAGGATCATCTCTGGCAGAGGTAAGTAGCAATGCCCATCTTCGGTGGCACTTTGGAGGGCGTAGATCAGGCCAGCCTGGAGGCGTTCTTCACTATCGACGGCCACCCCCAAGTTCTGGGCGATCTGGTCTGCCGTTCGAAAACCAATTCCCCAAATATCCTGCGCCAACTGGTACGGATTGCTCTGCACTTTTTGGATCGCTTCGTCGCCGTAGGTCTTGAAAATCTTGACTGCGTGGGTTGTATTCACTTGGTGAGACTGCAAAAAGAGCATCACTTCTTTAATTGCTTTTTGTTCGTCCCAGGCTTTGATGATCAGTTCCACGCGGTAGCTACCCACTCCAGGAACTTCGCGCAGACGATTGCCCTGGGTTTCGATCACTTCTAACGTCTCAAGGCCGAAGTGGGCGACGATTCGTTTTGCTGTGACGGGGCCGACTCCTTTGATCAGCCCTGATCCTAAGTATTTTTCCAGGCCATTGAGGGTGGCTGGCCGAGTTTCTTCGTGCCCCGAAGCAACGAACTGAGAGCCGTACTGAGGATGCTCCTTCCAAAAGCCCCAAAAGCGCATGGTCTGACCGGGCTGTAATTGGGCAAAGCTGCCAACCACAGTCGTTAAGTCTTCGTAGCCACGCACGTTGACCCGCGCAATCGTATAGCCGTTCTGCGGGTTGTGATAGGTGACCCGCTCGACTGTGCCTGTAATCGCTTCAGTGTTTCCTGCTTCCACCTTCTGCTCTGCCACCGCTGCAAACATTGTCGCCTATGCATTTGAGGACAAATGTTCATTGTACCCCAGAAACATGCACCAAGAGTTCCCGTTTCTGTGTAGCCCGGCGATGCTCCCACAGATAGATGCCCTGCCAGGTGCCGAGGGCAAGGCGACCTTGGACAATTGGAATGGTTTCACTGGTGCGGGTGAGCATCGTCCGAATATGGCCAGGCATATCGTCTAAGCCTTCGGTACCATGACGGTAAAGTTGGCTTCCTTCGGGAACGAGTTTCGTCAAAAACGTTTCGAGGTCAGCCAAAACGTCGGGATCGGCATTTTCTTGAATAATCAGGCTTGCGGAGGTGTGGCGCAAAAAGAGCGTACACAAGCCTGTCTGAATCTTCGATGCTTGAACAAATTCGCTCACCGGGCGGGTGATCGGGTAGAGCGCTTTGCCCGTTGTCTCGACTTTTAGGTAATTTTGGGTGTGAATCACAGCAAAGTACGGTTGAACGCATCCCCGATAGCCAGGAAAACGGGTGATAATTGATACATGATATTTTAGTTGGCAATCTCAAGGGAGGCTGGAAGGGCTGCTGATGGGTAATTTTTTTATGCAGCGCATGGGTTTCAACACTGGTATTGAACCTTGGGATATCGGCATTATTTTTGTGCTGGTTTTTATTGAAGGTGCTTTAAGCGCTGACAATGCAGCCGTTCTGGCTGTGTTGACCCGAACATTGCCCACCCCTGCTGAACGCAAGAAAGCTTTGCGCTATGGGATCGTCGGAGCTTTTGTATTTCGATTTATCTCCGTTTTTTTTGCGTCCTGGCTGATCGACAACTGGCCTCTCAAACTGGTCGGTGCTGCCTACTTGATCTATCTTTCTTTGAACCACTTTTTGAGCCATAAGAGCGAGGATGTCCAAGCAAATTTGCCCTTCGCTGGCAGTCCGCTCTTCAACGCCACTCTCGGAAAGCTGTCTCCGTTTTGGCGAGTGATTATCCTTGTCGAATTGACAGACATCGCTTTTTCGGTGGATTCGATTACCGCTGCTGTTGCTTTTAGCGACAAAGCTTGGGTCGTGATCGCTGGCGGTATCCTTGGCATTATTGCCATGCGTTACATGGCTGGACAATTCATTCGACTCATTGTTGAGTACCCACGACTTGAAACGGCAGCCTTTGCGTCGGTTGGGTTTGTGGGCATCAAAATGTTTGTAGAAGTGCTGTTCATGGCCTTTGGTAGCGAGTACGAGGTTCCAGAGTGGTTCGTGATTTTAATGGTCGTCTGCATCTTTGCATGGGGATTCTCAAAAAAACGCGAAGAAGCGCTCGATTCCGAGAAATTTCTTTAACTATACAGAACTCGCTATTTCACATAGAGAAGCATCGATCTTGCTGAGAATCGCCGCAATTGGTTGACGGTGAATCATGTTTTGGGCAACTGTGTTCACAAGGCTTTCTTGTCCACTGAGTAGCTGCTTGGCGCGCTCTTCACAGGCAGTTTGCCAAAAAGCCTGGCCGAGAGCCTTTTGCCCCTGCTCTACCAACGCACCGTCAATGGCGGCAACCCATTGGGCAAACTGGCGTAAGTCATGAGAGGCACCGTGGGCTTTGCCAAAGATCAGTTCTTCGCAGGCTTTCCCGGAGACAAGCACGGTCAGGTTGGTAAGGATTTTTTCGGGATCGAAGTGAAACTGCTCCGCTGCAAATTGGGTGTAGCCACTCGATTGGCCGAGAGCACTCGCCGCTGGGGTCAATGCATAGCCGCTGACGGTGACACCTAGGCGGTGGGCAACGATCACATGCCCCGCTTCGTGAACCGCAGCCACTTTTCTCCAGATCGGCCACTCCACATATTGATTGAGACGCAGATGCAAAAAGGTACTGAGGCGCTGCCAGGTTGGCCGGATGATGCGCAAGAGCGTAATGCTCAAAACGACAAGGCCAAAAGTCACTTCAGCCGAAAATTGCCACATTCCCCAAAACAGAAATCCGAAAACAAGTGCCAACATGCAATCGGCCAATACTTCCTTGAGAATTGCAATCTTCAAACCAGTCCTCGAACAGTATTCAGCGCTAGTATCGTAGCAGATAACAAGTAGATTTTCCCATATTAAATAAAAATCTATCTTCGGATTGAGGGAAGGTTTTGGTAGTGATAGTAGAGCTGAGAGAGCTTTGAGATCAGTTGATTAGCTCGACGGTCATTGCGCGGACGCTCGACCATAGCAACAGCGATGTAGCGTTTGCCATGGGGCAAGATGATGATACCGGCATCACCGACCATTTTGCCGATATCGCCCGTCTTGTGGAGAATCTGTGCACCAGGGCCAAGACCCGGTGGTAGCAAAGAGCGTATACGGGTGCGGCGCAAAATTTCGTAGGCTTGCTGGTGACTCGCGGCACTAAGCAGGTGGCCACGTTCAAGTTCGACCAAAAGCAAAGCAAGATCTTGTGGGCTAGAAGTATTTTGGCCTTTGAGGTCTGGCAAGGGCTGCCGCAGGACAGTTTTTTCGAGACCCCAGCGCTGAAATTGGCGATTGAGGTCTCCCGCACCACCCAAGCGCCGAATGATCATGTTCGTGGCCGTATTATCGCTACGCACGATCATTAAAGTTGCGATGTACAGCAGTGAGAACTGGGTGCCATTTTTGCGGTATTGCATCCAACCGGAACCACCGCCTTTGTCGGCGGGTTGCAAGATGAGCTTCTCATCGAGGCGAACTTGGCCTTGATCGACTTGGCGGAAGAGTTCTACGAGAACTGGCAACTTGATGATGCTGGCGGCACTGAAGGCATCCCCTGGACGAAGTGCTGTGTATTCTCCCGTGGCAGGTTCAAAAAACAAAAAACCACTGCGCAATCTAGAAAGCCCCGTGGCAAATTGCATTTGCTTCTCTAGGGTGCTAACTCTTGTCTTAAGACCCAAGTCTGGGTATCCCATCCACTCGCGGCGCAAACTGTCCTCAGGCACGATTTGGCTGTCGATCAGAGGAGGGTTTGTTTGCCAAAGCCAGAAAACCAGCAGTCCGGTCAAGATGCCACTGACCCAAACAAGGCGGCGCATCAGACGCTCCCCCGTCAATGCTCTGCGCTTCTGTCTGCGTTGGTTTAGGGTGTCGGTCAAGGCATCCTACAACTTGGTCTTATTTAGGTTAGTAAACACTGGGCATAAACGTCTAGTCCTGGATCGGTCTGATCGGCAAAGTTACCCGAAATAGACTACCTTTGCCGACGATACTTTCAACTTCGAGGCGACCACCCATTTGATCGACGATCTCTTTGCAGATCGCTAGACCCAGACCGGCACCACCTTTGGAGTGATTCATTACATCTTGAATGCGCACAAAAGGTTGAAAGAGCATGTCGAGTTTATCGGCGGGAATACCAGAACCGTTGTCCTTGACACTAAACTCGATCCAGTCGTTGCCAGAGGGGGATGGACCGACGGACAAAATCGCAATACAGCCAGGACGGGTATGTTTACAGGCATTTTCGAGCAGATTGCCCAGCACTTTTTCGACTTTTTGATCGTCTACTTCGACGATGAAATCTGGAGGCATGGCGATGCTAGTGCGTACCTCGATCCGGTTTTGTTCAGCGACGGAATGCACCCGCGTAATCGCCAATTTTAGTAGGCTTTGCACACTAACTTGAACGTACTGCCACTCCGTACGGCGCGATTCAAGAGAAACGAGGGTATTAAGATTGTCGAGGAGATCTGTGAGGCGAATGCACTCAATTTCCATGCCCTGCATAAACTCTCGAACCATCTCACCGTCAAGATCTGGGTCGGAGATCATCGTCTCCACGTAGGCACGAATCGAGGCCAAGGGTGTGCGCATTTCGTGGCTCGAAATCGACACCATATTGTTCTTATATTCGTTGAGCTGCTGAAGCTGTCGGCTCAGTTCCTGCAACTTTTCGAACGCCTCTGCTTGGGAAAAAGCGAGGGCGAATTCACCGGCTAAACGGGTGAGAATTTGACAAAAGCCGTTACCCCAGCGCTTCGATTCGCCGTTGAGGGCAAGTACCATACCCAGGGTTTGTTTGCCCATCTGGAGGCGCATCCCCAAAATTGAACGCACTCCCTGTTTCCAGAGCAGTCGGTGGGGGCCACCGGGGGCTGTGGCGGGATCGAGGAGCAATTCTACAGGTTCTGGTGAACCGAAGATCGCCTGGATATAAGGGTTGCTCGCGATCTGGAGGGTCGTATCCTCAGGCAGGCGCATCCAATCAGATTGGCTGTAGACATGGTTGAGGGTGACGACTTCATCGTTTGGGTTGCAGAACAGAAAAGCTGTGAGCGGCGCTTCCATAGCCTGGGAGAGTTCTCGTAGGGAGAACTGTGCTACTTGCCCGATGGGAATGGCAGAGCGCACTGCCCGCCCGACTTGGTTGATGCGCAGTTCGATCTCTGCTTGTTCCTGGGAGCGGCGATAGAGTTGGGCTTGACCGAGGGCGATACCGACTTGGTCGGCGACGGCCTGAACGATGGATTTTTCTTCGCTAGTCCAACTGTGGGGTTGATAGCAGTAGTGCATTACCAAAATCCCATTGGGACGGCCTTGGTAGGCAGTGCCACAGACCATCAAGGAGCGGGTCGAAGAAGTGCGCAGAAAATCCCGCCAGGACAAGAAGCGAAAATCTGCTTCGATATCGTCGATGGCAACGGGCACTGCTGAAGTCAAAGTCCGCTGTTCAAGTTCATGGGCAGGAGAAGGAATCGTGCCACTCGCACTGCTGATATTCGTTTTACGGTACTCGTGTAGGACTTCGATCTCTTCGTCCAAGGAAAAGTTGAGCACTAAGCAACGATCTACACCCAGACTGCTGCCGAGGCGTTCGACCGCCGCTTGCAACACTTGGTCTGGGTCGAGGGTGTTGCGAATGTCGCGGGTGATCTGGTTGATTAAGGTCTGCTCAAGGGCTTGTCTGCGGGTGACTTCGTAGAGGCGTGCTTGGGTGGTTGTGACACCCAACAAATTGGCCATTGCCCGCACCAGTTGGTGCTCTTCGGTCTGCCAGACGCGGGACTGATCGGTCTGTTCGACGGCGAGGTAGCCAAGCAGATCTCCCTGGTAAATAATCGGATGGGCAAGGAGCGAGAGCATCCGAAATTTGACCAGATACGCCTGACTGATAAAGCCGCGCAGGTCGGAGCGCGCATCGGTGATGGCGACGATCCGGTCTTCTTTGAGTTCTTGATACAGACCGTAGAGATCGCGAAGGGCAAGGCGCGTTCCCGCCACAGGCCCACAGTTAAAGCGCTGACTGACCGCCCGCACCCAAAATTCGCGGCGATCCAGGTCGAGCCAGTAGATCGCTGTGCGGCTGGGTGTGAGGCGTTGGTACAACTCATCGACCACAGTTTGAAAGACCGGATCCATCTGCTGGGGTTGGCGTAGGCGATCTGCCAGTACCAACAGTGGAGCGGTTAACATGCTTTGGCGGGCGGACTCTTTTTGGACTTTGTCTTGAGAAATAGCCGATCCGATCAGATCCCCCAGCACTTTTAGGGTCTGCTCGTCTTCGTTGGAGAGCAAAAGTCCCCAACGCCGTGAACCGAGCAGACACAGGCCAAGGCATTGCCCCTGATAGGTGAGGGGAAAACAGACGGCTCCTTGAATGCCCCAATCGCGCGTGTTGGACCACCACGCCTTGGAGCGGGGATCTTCTTTAATATTGGCGGTAATGAAATTTTCGCGGTGGCTGGTGACTCGGTCGATGAATTCGCCAGGGACAATCGGTAATTTGCTGGTCAACAACGTATGGGTGCTCTCGTGGACAAAGCCACCACGTCCCTGGATACACTTATTCTGTGGGTCGAGGATGGCAAGCCAGGCGAGATCGAAGCCAAGTTGTTCGCGCAGCACCCCAAAGAATGCCACCTGCTTTTCGGGAAAACCCGTTGCAGCCTGAAGTATCGCGCTGAGTTCGCCCAACGTTGCTAGTAGTGAGCGGGGTGTAGCCGTCGGTTCGTTCATACGATCCAGGGAGAAGCATTGGGCTTATCGTGCCCTGTAACTATCAACTCATCGCGTTTGTGCAAGTTTTCGTGGCTTTCGAGGGCGATCATCGCATCGAGGGCTGTCGCTTCGTCTTCAAAGACCTGCAGATGTTCTCCTGTGGGCACATGCATCAAAATAATCCCTGTTTGGGCATTGGGATCAAGTCCAAGGGCATAGGCACCGATGCTGGTCAAGATCAACACGTCGGGAACTGCCAAAAAGTTTGCAGGAGCGGCTGATTGCGGGGTAGGAGTAGTGTAACGATCGGCGATTTCGCTGCTAAAAAGATCTTGCAAATCTTGGGGCTGTTTTTGATCGAGGGCTTCAAGGAGCCAGATCGTGCCAGCAAAATCGACGGGGGCAAGAATCGCCATCACCTCTGTGACCAGATTGGCCAAGTCGTCTGGCCGCATCAACGACTCTAGGCGTTTGAGAACTTGCTGGCAAGCGACGGTATTACGCTCTGCGATGACCTGTATCAGGGCCGCAATGTGCGCTTTTTCTTCGCGGCTGAACTGCTCTTCCATCTCGGTTTCGCCATGCTCCTCATATAAGAGAATGACCATTTTGGTGCTCCGATCCGCCATCGCTTTGTAAATTCTTGGTGCCTGTTGCCAATCTTGCCAGAAAGTTACTATTTAGAAGACGACGCTCAGGACTTTTATGGTCAACAGTGCCCACCCACGCCCCTCCATCGATGCTCTGCAAACTGAACTGGTGCAGTGGCGGCGGCAGATTCACCGCTTTCCAGAACTTGGGTTTCAAGAGCAGGTCACGAGCCGATTTATTGCCCAAAAGCTCAAAAGTTGGGGTCTGGAAGTACGAACTGGTGTGGCCAAAACGGGGGTGGTCGCGACTCTGCGTGGCAACAGTGATGGGCCTGTTTTTGGGATTCGCGCAGACATGGATGCTTTACCCATTCTGGAGCGCAATGCCATCGATTACGCCTCCGAAGTTTCTGGAGTGATGCACGCCTGCGGTCATGACGGCCATGTCGCCATTGCCTTGGGGGCTGCGCGCTGGTGGTCAGAGCATCGCGACCAGTTGCCTGGAACGGTAAAGTTTCTTTTTCAGCCTGCTGAGGAAGGCCCCGGTGGAGCTATACCGATGATCGCTGAAGGTGCCCTTCAAGATCCCGACGTGGAAGCAATCATCGGTCTACATCTTTGGAACACGCTTCCCCTCGGCCAGATCGGCGTGAAAGCTGGCCCTTCTATGGGAGATACTGCGAAGTTCACCCTGACAGTGATCGGCAAAGGGGGACACGGAGCGATTCCCCACCAGACCATCGATGCCGTCGTCGTTGGGGCACAGGTCGTTACTGCCCTCCAAACCATCGTCTCGCGCAATGTCAGTCCGTTTGAGCCGACCGTCGTCACCGTCGGCAAATTCAATAGCGGCTCGAATTTCAATATCATCGCCCAGACAGCTCAGATCGAAGGAACGGTACGCTGTTTCAACCTGGAAATGGCTGAATGGCTACCAAAGCGCATGGAGCAGGTGATTCGCGGCATCTGCGATGCCCACGGTGCCACCTACGAATTCGACTATAAGCGCCACTACCCAGCGGTGATCAACGATCCACAGATCGCGGCTTTAGTCCGCTTTGTGGCCGAAGATTTCTTGGGTCAAGAGCAAGTGCAACCGGAGACAACCTTAGGTGGAGAGGACATGTCCTACTTCCTGCAAAAAGTGCCAGGATGCTACTTCTTTTTGGGTTCTGCCAATGCAGAACTGGGCCTCGATAAACCCCACCACCATCCTTGTTTCGACTTTGATGAAACGGCGTTAGGGCTGGGAGTAGAGATGTTCGTGCGCTGCACTGAACGTTTTTTCTCCGCCTAAAGAGCGAGACTGTCGTGACTTGAGTCACGCTGTGAAATATCACTATTTGGCGATGTATGCCTAGTCTCCTCGCCGTAATATAAAGGAAGAACTCAGACGTTACCAGGAAAACATCATGAAGACATCTTCAGTAGTCGCCGCTAGCGCACTTTTCGCTGCTTACTTAACCTTGGCACCGCTGCCTCAAGCCCAAGCTGGCTTCAAAGCCGGCCACACCTCTCAAGGCGCTGCCTCGGCGCGCGTTACGCAAGGAAAGTACGGTACCCAAGGTTGTGCCCGCGTTGGCAAATACGGTTCAGCAGCAAGCTCAACCTGCGCGAGTACCGTCTCAGGCCCCAACGGTGGTACTTCGACGAGTGCCCGTTCCAAGGGCGTGAAGGCTGGCACTGGTGCCTACACTACTGGCGGATTTAGCACTACAGGTGCCAATGGTGGAACTGCCTCTGGAACCCGCAAAGGCACTTACAATGCTCAAACTGGCACTGGCGCTTACACAGGCCAAAAGAACGCCACCGTAAATGGCCAAACCTACGGCTCTAACACCTCTGCGACCTACCAAAAAGGTGAAGGCGGCGCTGCCACTGTCAGTACCCAGAATAAGGGCACTGTCACCTGTGCTACGGGTAGCCAATGCGCCAAGGCGCCTGTTACCTCTACCCCCTAGTCTGCATGGGGTAATCAAAGCAAAAAAAGAGAGGACAACCCTCTCCTTTTTTGCAATGTAAATGTACAGACTAAGGCGCGTCATCAATTCTCTAGCTCCGAGTCTTGGGGGCGCGGTATCGAAAAGATGGTTGCAGCCTGTGAGACAGCGGGTTTCCCCTTGCCTGAACTTTCTCACTCACCAAACTTAAACTAGCGCTCTAGCTCGCGCTTTCTCCACATTCTAAAACAGTTCCTTGATGGGCAATGACGGGCTCGAACCGCCGACATCCTCGGTGTAAACGAGGCGCTCTACCAACTGAGCTAATTGCCCGACGCTTCACATATTAACATCTAAGGCTGGGGTGCTGGATCAGGAGAATTTAATTCGCGTACCAACAAAGCATTTTCTTTGGCAAGACCGAGGGGAAGACCGTTGATCGTGCCCTGGAGCCACCAGCCAATGCGTTGTTCATCTTGGGCAATGACAAGCACTAGCTGACGATTGAAGTCCACATCGGCCTGAAAACTTCCACTGGCTACAGGTGCACTCGCACTTTCGCGGTTGATGGCCATGGAGACGAGGCGGTTTACTTGGCCCTGTAAGCGAGATTGGACTTGGTTCATCTCACGAAGAGCTTGTTGGCTGTTGTTCGCTGTGCGCGTGCGCAGTTGGCGACGCTGAAAGTCCGAACGTTCAATCGCTTTGGCCATACGCTCCAGGGCAAGGCGGTTATCTGGATTGTCTTCGAGAATATGGACAATGCCGTTGATATTCGAATCGCTGCCCAAATCGATGCTGCCTGACAGGGGCTCTGCACTGACTGGAAGCGCCAGAAAAGCCATCCCTAAACTGAAGAGCACGAACTTTTTGAACATTGTCAAACACAGGAAACTTCCCGTAGAGTACCCGTGGTTTTCTTTTGTTTCCCAGGTCGTGCAAGGATGGAGCAATCAGAACCGGAGAATCAACGATGAACAGCGATACGATCTTTGGCAAGATTATTCGCAAGGAAATTCCTGCCCAGATTGTTTTTGAGGATGATCTTTGTCTAGCTTTCCGGGACATCATTCCCCAAGCGCCCGTGCATATCTTGATCATTCCCAAAAAAGCGATTGCCCAAATTGAGTTGATGACACCCGAAGATGAAGTGTTGATCGGCCATCTCTTCTGGGTTGGCACCCAAGTTGCCCGCAAAGAAGGATTGACTGATGGGTATCGCCTTGTGATCAACAACGGAAAACAGGGTGGACAGACGGTCTATCACCTGCATATTCATCTGCTTGGCGGACGATCACTCGGTTGGCCCCCAGGGTAGTGTCAATCTGCACCAACACGGTAAAATCAAATGATAGTTATGACCGGGTAAAGCACATGGCAGTCGCGCAATTCCTCGATGGTGTGAACGAGGAGATCACAGATATCAAGATCATGGCCTCCAAGTACGACAGTACGCGCAAAAATGCACTCATCTATATCGGCCAACCCAAAGCGGATCTCAATCGGGTGCTCAGTTTCCGCTTGCGGGACGAAGAAGGAGAACTGACCATGCGCGATATTCGCAGCAAGCACCTGAATGGCAAATTTACAGGCATTGAAATCAGCTACGAAATGACGACGGAAGGGGCTTGGGAACGCTTTTGTCGGTTGATGGAACGCCTCGGCTACAGCATGTAGCCACCAATTCAACAACAAAAAAAAGCCGTCAGGCACACTGACGGCTTTTTTGTAGCGATAGAACGCTTAGAGTCCTTGCTGTTGGGCTTCGTACTCTTGAACCCGTTCCACTTGCTTCTTCTTCAGCACTAAGAGCAACTGGCAGACGAAGGCAAGAGCGAGCGTCACCAAGACCCAGACGACGCGCTGAGAATCTTGCAGGACGATGTCCTTTTCTTCCGCGCCGTAACCACCGACATTCGGGTTATTGGTCAATTCTTGACCAGCTTTGACTTTGGCACCAACTTTGGTGGTGTCGAGCAGTTTTGGCCCAGGTGGGATCTCGATGACAGCAGACTTGCCATTGTCACCTTGCACCGTGACCCGTACCCCATTTTCGTACTCTGTCTCTACAGGTTCCGAACCTCCACCAAACTGAAGATTGGCCTTGAACTTGATGCCTGTTTCAACTTTAGAAATGGTTCCAGCAGCAGGAGAAGTGTAGACAACGTTATTGCTGGAGACACCGTTGGAGTAGACCTGCCCACGTCCGCGATTGCCACCGACATAGATGGAGTACTTGCCAAACTTGATCTTTGCATCCTTGGCATTCGGATCAGGAGCTTTCACCGGAATGACGATCTCTTGATCTTTGACCGTATCACCGGGCAAAGGGCCGACGGTGAGGATATTGTCCTGCTTGGGGTGCTTGGGATTGGTGCCATCGTAGAGTAGACCAACAGGCTGGCTTTCCAGCAGTTTTTTCTGCTCTTCGTTCAGTTCTTTCTCCTCAGCAAGGCGAAATCCAGGTGGCAATTGGACGTAAGCACCGACTTGGATGCCCACTGGTTTACCGTCTCCACCACCCACTTCTTGAACTTTGGCATCGTAGGGAACTTTGACTTTGACCTCAAAGACATCCCCAGGCATGACTGAGTTGGGAAACTCCACTTCCGTCGGTGCTGCACCCAAGTGGCAATTGGCACAGACAATCTTGCCAGCGGAGTCGCGTGCTTGATCGTAGGCTGTCGCAAAGGAAGGCCATGCTGAGGCAGAGGGTGCAGCACCCAGCCAAACACTCGCCGATAGGACGCTGATTGCCGCAGCAATCGCAAACTTTCTCATCTTTCGGTTCTCCAGCAATACTTCAACAGAACTATTCGACCCAGTAGGGCTTCGGATCAGACCAAAGGTCGGTCTTACGGAAGTCGTTCTCTGTCCAAGCGGTGAAAACGATCTTGTTGTCTTTCGCTTCGGCCTTGACGAGGGGCAAGGGCTGAGGAGCTGGACCGTGAACCAGTCCACCGTCAGCATTGTACTGGGAACCGTGACAAGGACACTTAAACATCTGAGAACCTTGATCCCAGGGAACAACGCAGCCGAGGTGCGTACAGACAGCATTGATACCATAGTTGCCGATCTGCTTTTGGTCGTTGATGACAATGTAAGTCGCGTCACCGCCCTTTACAGTCGGGCCGAGGCTGATGACACGGGAACTTGGCTGCGCTCCAGCCAGCAATTTGTCTACCAAAATATCGTTGCCCGCTTTGTCTTTGGCCGTTGTCCCGCCGCCAGCACCACCACCACCGGGGGGAATAAAGTAGCTCACCACCGGATAGAGGGCTGCTACGGTCGTTGCCGCAATTGCACCACCAGTCACGTAGGAGAGCAACTGGCGACGCCCCATTGGAATTTCGCCTACAGTAGATTCACTCATGGTTTAACCTAGTTGAAAAGGGACAGCTTGAAGTCACCTAAAGATATATTAACGAGATCCTTAAAAATTCAGAAATAATCTCATGTTAAGAACTGCAACATTTCTTCATGGCTATGACTGGTTCCCAACTTCGTGAAATTCTTGAACGCAAATGGGGTCGTGCTTACGATGTCCAGTTCTTCCGGCGGGGCGAACGGCTCTACTTGCAGGTGATGTGGCTTTATCTCGGCCAAGGTTCCTTTGTCCTGAGCGAAGCCGAGTACGATGCACGCCTCGAAAAAATTAGCCATCATCTCTGTGAACTCGGTGTCAAAGATCAAGTGATCACTTTTTTGGAGCGTACCCGCGAGAAACCCCGCATCGGTAGAGCCGTTTCGATGCCCCTTGAAGTAGATTGGTAAATCTTCTGGTGTGAGACCAATGGTGAAAGAATCCCGCAAACTCAGTGCCAAAGCCCAGAAGTTCGCTGCGGAAACGCCCGAAGATTCCTATTTTGAGTACTTCTACGACGATGCCGGGGCGATGCCGGGAACATTGTCGATACCCGAAGATGCTCTGCCCACGGAGATTGAACTGATCGACTACAGGGATGTCGAGGCTGTCCGGATCCCAATCGAAAAGCCAGAAGACTGTATTCCCTATCTGGATATGGCATCGGTCTCCTGGGTCGATGTCCGTGGGCTAGGGAGCGAGGATATTCTCAGGCGCATCGGCCAGGTTTTTCATCTCCATCCCCTCGCCCTCGAAGATGTTGTCAACGTGCCACAGCGCCCCAAAGTCGAAGAGTATGCAGAACAGATCGTCTTGATCACGCGGATGGTGATCGCGAATCAGGACAGTGAAGGATTTACGAGTGAACAAGTCAGTTTTGTTCTCGGTAAAAATTATTTACTCACGATTCAAGAAGAGCCGAAGCGCGACTGTTTTGAGCGGGTACGCGAGCGCATTTGCCAGAATAAAGGCTCGATTCGTAAGCACGGTCCTGACTACTTGGCCTACGCACTGATTGACGCGATTATTGATGGCTTCTTTCCGGTTCTAGAGCGCTACGGCGAATTGATCGAAGAGCTTGAAGACGAAGTTGTCGATAAGCCGACCCGCCAAACCCTCGAAAAGATTCACAACGTTCGGCGAGAACTGCTCAGTCTGCGCCGCGCGATTTGGCCCCAACGCGATGCAATCAACACGCTGATCCGCGATGGCAGCGACATGATTAGCCCAGATGTGCTGATCTATCTGCGGGATTGCTACGACCATTCAGTCCAAATTCTCGATATGGTCGAGACCTATCGAGAACTGGCTTCAAGTTTGATGGATATTTATCTGTCGTCAGTCAGCAATCGGATGAATGAGATCATGAAAGTTTTGACGATCATCTCGACGATCTTCATTCCCTTGACGTTTATCGTTGGGGTCTACGGCATGAACTTCAATACAGAAAAATCTCCCTACAGTATGCCGGAGTTGAACTGGTACTGGGGCTACCCCCTCTGTTGGCTGATCATGTTAACGATTGCCTTGAGCTTGCTTTTCTACTTCTGGAAGCGTGGCTGGTTCGAGAATACACAAAACCTGCGCCGTTAAGTCCCAGCGCAGGTTTTATAGAAAATCACAAAGCTAGACCCGGAACTTGCTCAGATCCAGTCCAGCATCTTTGGCCATTTCGTGAAGACCCTTGTGCTCCAAGGTCTTGATCGCCTTCGTCGAGAGTTTCAGGCGCACAAAGCAACCATTGCGCTCGTCCCAGATGCGCTTCCATTGCAGGTTCGCCATCTGCAGATGCTTATTGCGGCGGTGGGAGAAGGACACCGTGTAGCCGTTATTTGATTTCTTCCCGGTCAACATGCACTTGCGCGACATTTTTACGCACCCTTGGTCAAAAACACAAGCTCCAATTATTGCACAGTCTTCAAAATTTTGAAAGCTTGCAACCGACTTTGAATAGCGATCCTCTCATTTCTGGGCTTTCGATGACCGCTTAAGCAGATGCAAACACCGTGCCAAGCAATCGAGTCAGACCTTTTTTGCAAACGATGCTTAAATCTTTATCTTTGATCTTGTAACAAACGCTACTAATTCCCTAGAGTACGGGCATGTTGAGTCTGGAGTAAAAAGGACACAAGTATGAACAAGATCGAAGCCATTATCCAGCCAGGAAAGCTGGATCCTGTGAAAGCCGCCTTAATCGACGCAGGCATTTCTGGGATGACTGTGAGCCGTGTCAAGGGTTTTGGCCACCAAAAAGGCCAATTAATGAATTACCGTGGCACGAAGTACACAGTCGATTTCATCAACAAAGTAAAGATTGAGGTTGTCGTACCTGACGACATGGTAGATTTCATCATCAATGTTATCGTTCGGGCTGCAAAGTCGGGTCAAATCGGCGATGGTAAGATTTTTGTCACCCCAATCAGCCAAGTGGTGCGGATTCGAACCAATGAGCGCGACCTTGCAGCGATTCGTCCTACACTGACTGCCGTCTAGCGCTTGCAACATCGATGCAATGAGCGAAACGGAAGCAAGCGCGTACATTCCATTGCCGTTATCTCAGCTTCTTCGCAGTGTCTACGACTGAGAAGGCAAGCTTTTCGATGCGCTCTGCTAATTTTGGGTCGATGAGTTGACCTTGCTCATCAAATTGCTTCCAGGCTTGGCCGATGGCCACTTGTTCAGGCACCACCCAGGCATGCACCCAACGGGAGACAGTGCGCAGATCGTTGAGGGCATTGGAGTTCTGGGCACCACCTAAAACGCTGATTAAGCCGATCACTTTGTCGGTCAGTTCTTCAAAACCAAGCAGATCCAGAGCATTTTTGAGCACACCACTGAAACTGCCGTGGTATTCCGGCGTGGAAATCAACAAAGCATCGGCAGCTTTCACTTTCGCTTGCAGCACTGCCACATCTGGATATTCAGAATAATCCTCTCCCCCATGGCAAAAAGGAAGATGCATCTGCTTGAAATCTAAATACTCGACTTCCGCCTCAGCGCTCTGCGCCGCTGCTAAGGCGAGTTTCAGGGCTTTTTCGGAGGTCGCACTGTCGCGGAGACTACCGCATAGACCGATCACTTTGACCATCTTCCACCTCTTGATTACTTCCACTCTTATCTTAGACTAACTCTAAATTAGGATTTGGTTGGGGTTTCCGATCACGCATCACATTTTCGTGATGTCCAAATCCACCACGCTCATGCCCTCGGGGGAAACGGCACAAGCATTAGAGGGTGCACAGGCAAGCAAGCTACTTTGGAGGGATGCAACAAAAAATTGGAGACGTTGACATGGAATTTCAGCCAGTCACCCTTGCCCCCGGTGCCTATAGCGGGGATGCTCTGCTTCTCGGTGTTTTTGAAGGAGAACTTGAATCAGCGCTTGCTTCTTTGCCTTCAGAAGTGATTGCAACTGTCAAAGAAGTGGTGGAAGAGGAAGAATTTAAAGCGAAAGCACTTGAAAAAATCATTGTCCGCGTCAGCGGTGGCTCAGTGCGCAAAGTCGTTCTGGTCGGTCTTGGTGCCAGCGATAAAGTGACCCATGAATCCCTGCGGCAAGCGGCTGGCGAAGGGGCAAGAGCACTAAAAACCAGCAAAGCTGTCAGTGCTGGTATCGCTTTTCCGGGTAGTGCAGCGCAGGAAATCGTCGAAGGCGTGCTTCTGGCACTACACGACGACGACCGCTTCCGCTCGAAGTCTGAGGAGAATGGCGGCGTGGAACCGAAGAAATTGACAACTGTGAGTGTGCTTCTCGAAAGCCTGGAAGGCGCCGAAGCCGCCATTCGTTGGGGACTCGCCGTTGCTGATGGTACGATCTTTGCCCGTGAATTAGTATCTGCACCTGCCAACTACGTCACACCCATGTACATGGCCGATCAAGCAGTGGCCATCGCCGAAGCGGGGGGTTTAGAGTACGAGATCCTCGAACGCGAAGACTGCGAAAAGCTTGGCATGGGTGCTTACCTCGGGGTTGCTCAAGGTACAGATATGCCTCCGAAGTTTATTCACCTCACCTACAAACCCGCCGATGGCAAGCCTCGTCAACGCCTCGCCTTTGTGGGTAAGGGTTTGACCTTCGATTCCGGTGGTCTTTCGATCAAGACCAGTGAAGGCATGAAATTGATGAAAGTCGATATGGGCGGCGCAGCCGCAGCACTCGGAGCGGCAAAAGCCCTCGCTCAGATCAAACCCGATGTCGAAATTCACTTCATTGTCGCTGCCACCGAAAATATGGTTTCTGGCCATGCCATTCGCCCGGGCGATATTCTCACGGCCTCCAACGGCAAGACCATCGAAGTCGATAACACAGACGCAGAAGGTCGCCTCACTCTGGCCGATGCCTTAGTTTTTGCAGAGAAGCTCGGTGTCGATGCCATCGTGGATCTCGCCACCTTGACTGGCGCTTGCTTAGTTGCCCTCGGCAACGATATTGCCGGGTTGCTCAGTCCCGATGAAGCCCTCGCGGAGCGGGTCAAAAAAGCCGCCGAAGAGAGTGGTGAAAAGTTCTGGCAACTGCCCATGGAAGAGAGCTACTTCGAGAGCATGAAGTCTGTGGTTGCGGATATGCGCAACACCGGAAGCCGTGAAGGCGGAACGATCACAGGCGCACTCTTCCTCAAGCAATTTGTCGAAAAAACCCCCTGGGTGCACCTCGACATCGCTGGCCCTGTATGGACAGAAAAACAAAAGGGATACATTAACCGGGGCGGAACTGGATTTGGTGTCCGGACGCTCGTGCAACTGGCGCTAGATAAATAGAAAGAGAGCCCAGTTCCCCCTGGTTGTTCAGACACTGGCTGAGCTCTGTCGTGTTTCCCTCTGTAGCCGAGAATACACGCAGAGCTTTACCCGTCCTAGAGGGCGTTACACTTCTTAACATGTTCTTAAACTGAGAGTGCATCTTTGAGGGAGCGGCAAAATTGGCCAAGGGCGATCAGGCGTTCTTCGGCTGGTTTTTCTTGGAGAAGTTTGACAAAAGCAGAACCGACGATCACGCCATCCGCCCCCCACTGAGCGACTTGGCGCGCCTGATCTGGCGTAGAGATGCCGAATCCGACAGCGATGGGGAGGGTCGTCAAGCTTCGTAAATTCTCGATAGATGTCTTGACAGAATCGGCAACTTGGGTGCGCATCCCGGTCACGCCTGTGGTGCTGACGAGATAGATAAATCCACCGGCAACGGCGGCAAGATTTTGTAAACGGGCCTGAGGACTGGTGGGTGCTGCCAGCCAGATGATTTCGAGGGCGCGTGCTTGAGCAAGTGTGCGCAAGGTCTCGCCTTCTTCGATGGGCAAGTCGGGAATGACCATGCCACTTATCCCGCAGGCTTTCAGTCTGTCCAGAAAAGCTTCAGGGCCGACGGCGAGGATCGGGTTGTAGTAAGTAAACAGGATGACTGGCGATTTTAACTGAGGTGTAAGTTGGCGGAGCATTTCGAGCACAGCATTCAGCGTCGTACCACGGGCTAAAGATCGGGTGGCAGCAGCTTGAATCACAGGGCCATCGGCGAGGGGGTCAGAGTAGGGAACACCCACTTCCAAAAAATCTGCCCCCTGCTGATCGAGGGTAAGAAGCGCTTGAGCAGTGGTTTCCAGGTCTGGATCTCCTGCGGTCACGAAGGGAATCAAAGCGACAGTTCGACGGCTACGCAGTTGGGCAAAATGATCGGCGATCCGGGTCATGGTCAAAGTCCTGGGTGCAAGCCCATAGTGTACAAGAGCGGTGCGAATCTGAGAATCAATGTTAACTTTGACAATAAATTCTTCTGAAAAGAGCAGCTTCGAGATATGCCAGAGAGCGACCCTACACCGAATTTTGGTTCCTACGGCGACCCAGCTTGGTTAACCACCGACGACGAAGACATTGTGCGGGTGCGTACCCCCTTGGTTGGCGACTACAACATGTGGGTCAACTTGACGGGGGGAAACCGCGACCTAGCGAAGAAGTTGTTGATCAAAGATTTTCCCCGTGGCCCTCTCGAAGGTGGCTCGGATGAAAACCTCAAAGCCTACCTCAGCGCAAAGTTCCCCTGGCTCTGGGCCTACATCGCTTTTCAGTATCGGGCTGGAATTTTCAATACATTGACTTTTGTTGTCCTGATCGCGATCATGGCCTATATTGCCTTTGTCTACGTCCCTCGCGACGAGCGCAACAAAAAATCTGGCACCTTCGTACCACCGATTGTTCTCGTGCGCAACGCTTAGGCTACCGCGAAAAATAGCCTACCTGAGCCAGGTGCGCTCCCCAGAAACATTAGTGAAAACCGCTGATTGTTTCTGGATATATTCTACGCTTCGCGTTTGGGAGGTGCGTCGGCACGGTTTCGTAGAGTAAGCAGCAACCCACCTAGCATCAAGCCAGCCATCGGCACCATGGGCACAGGTTCAGGCACAACCACAGGATTGCTTGAGGTGTTGAAGCGATGGTTGTCAGAGCGGAACGAAAATTGTCCGCTGGTGCTAAAGTTAATGCTAGAAATCAGGGTGTCTGAATAAAAATTGACGTAGCTAGTCGCACTCAGACCAAGCTGTAAAGCAGTGACAGTCGTTGAGCCGCCGCCAAGAAAGTTGAATACTATTCGGTCATTTGCGTTGGGGCCAGTAGAAGCACCAGTCAGCCCACCGCCTCCCCAGAGCAGCCCAAAATAGCTCGCGTTCGTAGGAGCGATTGTGATCGCTGGTCGTGCCCCACCACCATTCAGCGTGTCACCTGAAACAAATAAATAACGGGAGGTATTGACTGTGCTTCCTGTGCTGGGTGCTGCAATTGTCGAACTTGCCGGTTGCACACATGACGTGATTCCATTTGCCCCACTGTCCTGACATGCGATTGAGTTACCAGTAAAACCAGTGTAGGTGTAGCCATTCTCAACGAACGTGTTGGTGCCATTAGTACCTATATTGAAATTCACTAACGCGGTTGAAAATGAAGTACTAATCGTCAACGCAGTACCGTTTGCAACCCCACTGTTGCTAGCGATGGATGTAATCGATCCAGGCGTAACAGAGCTTCCCGATAGATAAGGATCGTTACTACCAGTGCTTGAAGAAGAGTAGAGAGTGAAAGCACTTGCTGGAGCGCATACAACGCTAACAAATGTTCCGATGCCAATCATCAGTCCAAGAAAACCATGCTTTACCAAGCAATCTTGAGAATAAGTGAGTGCTGAATATGTTTTCTTCATTGATACGAATGCCCTTGTATTGCGAAAGAATGTGTAAAAAAGAAGTCGCTCAGAAAGCACTCAGCAATTCTAACCGGTTTTGGAACACTTAGGATAAACCTACTTAGAGGTTACTTACATAAGCTACCCTGGTTGCTGCGTGAAAGTACCTGGACATCATAAAATTGTCTCGCTAGGGATACTTCCGTATTTTCACTGGGAAATAGTCAGCTTCATACAAACTTTAAATAGCAAAAGAAATCACTCAGATCTCTATGTCCGTTCCCGAAGCTGGCTCACAGGCTGCGAGCAGTTCACCGATGCAGTTCACTTCTGGCAAACAGTTGACTTGCTTCCATCAGATCGACATTTCCGCCACTAATGATCGCTCCAACTCGCATTCCTGAAACGTCCACAATATTTTCTAGGATCGCTGCGGTGGCCAAAGCGCCTGTGGGTTCAACGACAATTTTTAAGCGCTCCCAAAGATAGAACATCGCCCGAATAATCCCTGATTCCGAGACAGTCACAATGTCATCGACGTTTTGGCGGATGAGTGGAAAAGTGATTTTTCCGAGAGCAGGGGTTCGAGCACCATCGGCAATCGTGTCGGGGTTGTGAATGGTCTGGAGGATTCCGGTGCGAAAAGAGCGGGCAGCATCGTCGGCTTGTTCTGGTTCAACCCCAATTACCCTGCACTGAGGATTGAGGGCTTTGGCTGCAATGGCGCACCCCGAAAGTAGTCCACCACCACCACAACAGACGAGCAAAAGATCGAGTTTGCCAACTTCCGCCAAAAGCTCTAGAGCCGCTGTTCCTTGACCGGCAATGACGTGGGGATGATCGAAAGGTGGAATGATCGTCAGTCCCCGCGCAGTCGCTAATTCCTGGCTCAATTGTTCGCGGGTCGTCTGTTGACGGTTGTAGAGAATGATTTCGGCACCATAACTGCGGGTTGCGGCCTGCTTGACCGCTGGTGCATCGTCGGGCATGACGATTGTCGTCGAAATCCTTAAGAGGGAACCAGCAAGGGCAATCGCTTGAGCATGGTTGCCGCTGGAGTAAGTGAGTACTCCTTTGGTTTGGGCCTGAGCCATGGCATTGTAGGCACCCCGGAACTTAAACGATCCCGTGCGCTGGAAGTTTTCGCACTTGAAAAAAACCTGGCCATTCCACTGCCGATTCAGGGTTCTTGAAGTCATGACGGGGGTAGCGTTGGCCACTCCTGACAAACGCTGGGCAGCAGCGCGTAGATCGGCGATGTCCAAAGTTCCCCCCCAGTTTCTCTCCAGAGCCTACTCTGCTCAGTCGCGCTCAGCAAGGGCAGTGATCTCGATGGGGAGTCCTGCCACCATCAAGTAGACCAGATCCGCCTGTGCGGCGAGCCATTGATTCAGCCGTCCAAGCATATCTCGGTAGCGGCGACCTAGGGCGTAGGCAGGCACAATGCCCATGCCAACTTCGTTGCTCACGACGACCAAGCAGGTTTCAGCACGAGCAAGATACTCTAAAAGATGCTCCAACTCCAATTTAAGGGCAGATTCTTGATCACTTTTTTCCTGGCTTAGAAGCCAATTCGAACTCAGCAGTGTCAAGCAATCCAAAAGCACAACGGGGGTCACGGGGGCATTGCGAACGGCCTCAGTTATTTTTAGGGGGCTTTCCACGGTCAGCCAGTGTTCGGGGCGTTCAGCGCGGTGGCGCTCAATGCGCTCGGCCATCTCCTCATCGGTTGCTTCACCGGTTGCCAAGTAGAGAACAGGTTTGCCAGCCGAATAGCGTGATGCCAACTTTTCAGCGAAATGACTTTTGCCACTGCGCACACCACCGAGGACAAGTACCAGTTTCATGAGCTTTTTACCAGACGTTCGTAGACAGATTCGATGGCTGGAATCAAGTTTTCAGGCACACATTGGTTTGCCAGACAGGCTGCCCAGAGTGCAGCTCCCGCGCCGATACCTTCTTTGACAAAGCCCTGTTCGTAGGCTTGTAAAGGTACATAGTGAGAAGCGCCCAGATCAAGATTCACCGCCAGGTACGGGACTTTGATCTGTGGATATTTTTCCTCGATCAACTGAGCTAATCCAGCGAGATCTGCGGAAGGATCGGTGCTAACCCAGCGCGTCGTCACCAAGGCTAAGTTTCCAGGTTCGCCCAAAGCGCCGATCAAAGCGAGGACAGCAGCCATCTGGGTGCCACCACCAAGAACCACAGGACAGAACTTGGATGCAGCGAGGGAAATTCCGGCGACGACGGGTTGCATAGCATCGCCGACAGCAGCGACAGCGCCCAAGGGATCGGCACTGAAATCTCGTCCTGCGAGACCTTTCAGGACGGCAGCGAGCTTTAAATCATGGGCACCTCCTGGCATCGAACTACTTACTTTTCCGGCTGCGTCGATACCAAGGGCGAGCAATAAGCCAAGGGCAGTGGTCGTTCCACCAGGAACACTCTCTGCCACGATCAAGTAGCGCCCTTCGCGCTTGTAGCGTTCACCCAAGGTTTCTCCGAGGGCTAGCCCTTCTGCAAATAAGCGCTTCACGATGGAGAGGGGTAAAGCCTGACCAGTGGTTACATCCTGTGCTGGTGTTGCAGCCTCTAAACGGATCAGTTTTTTCATGCTCGGCGGAGTTTTTAAGCCAGCATCCACGCACAGGTAGGGCATCTCTGGTAGTTGGTCGAAGGCCGCACGCACCAAGATTGAGGGGCCAGGAATGCCTGAAGGGTGAGAAGGTACACCAGTTGGCAAAGACTGTGCCCGTCCATGTTCGAGGATCTCGGCATCGGCAGCAGCAGTGGATTCGCGGAGCAGTTTTGTTGCTCCTGCTGCACTCAGTCCAGGCAACGTAACGGTCGCGGTGTAGGCAACGACGAGGACAAAAGCAGGGCTGCTAAGCTGCGCCTGAAAAGCCTTGCCTTCGGCGCTGCGATGGACATACAGAGAAACAAGATCGTGCATCAATTCCTAAACAATCGCAAAAGCCAGCACTATAGATCCAATGGTAGGGCGAGGGGTCGGTGTTTCGTGATTTGCGTGTGGCTATTCAGTTTTTGACGACGCTTCCGCTGGGGGATGGCGGCCCTGAGATCACGCTTGACAGCCTTGGCCGCGCGGTCCGTTACTATCCCCTCGTTGGCTTGCTGTTGGGTGGGATTTTGGTTGGGATGCACTGGTTACTGCATCCTTATTTTCCTGTGCTACTGGTCAATCTTGGCTGTGTTGCGGGCTTGCTGGGTCTGACGGGAATGCTTCATTTTGACGGATTCCTTGATTCTTGTGACGGGCTTTTTGCTGCGAGATCCCCTGATGAGCGCCTTGAAATTATGCGAGATAGCCGCGTCGGCAGCTTCGCTGTGGCTGGTGGTTGGTGTCTTTTGAGTCTGAAATTGGCCGCTTTGCACTCTCTGCCGGAAAATTTGATGATGCCTGCCCTGCTTGTTGCACCAATGCTAGGACGATGGGCTTTGGTCATCGCAGTCGTTCTGTTCCCCTACGGTCGAGAACAAGGATTGGGACAAAGTTACAAACAATTCACCACGTTTCGAGAGTTGATTTTTCTTAGCTTTGGTGTTTTAGGAATTTGCTATTTTGCCCTGAATCTGCGTGGAATTATTCTTTCTGTTATCCTCTTTATCATCAGTTTTATATTCGGAAAATGGATTGAGTTGCGACTTCCAAAAGGGCTAACTGGGGATAGTTATGGCTTCATTACGGAAAGTATCGAAGCCTGTACTTGGTTGGTTCTTTGTTGCTCCCTTGGGAGCTAACACTGTAGAATTCTAATGCAGCAGCTGTTGCAAACTTCTGCTTCAAAGTTTTGGTTTCGAATGAAGAGATGGCGAACGGCACCAAAGGGAAGGGGCAAGCCCCTCCCTCTGGACTCCCACCCCGTGGGGGACAGAAGCCTGTCCCCCACACCCCCTTGGCAACTTTAGTGGCTTGATACTTAGTGTTGCTTGGTGACGCAGTTTTGTGGGCACGTTGCGGGCGGGTGCGCAATCACCACAGTCTGTGGACTGGTGGCACGGTAGGTATGACGCTGCGCGTCCCAGGCTCATGGCGAAAACTAGACTAGGATGAAGCGGATCAGCAGATGATTGGGATCGCGTGAGTTGCACAAAAATCCTTCTTCGTGGAGGATAATAAGAGCTGTAATGTGAATTGAGATCAAACGGAGAAAAAATCTTTGGCATGGTCACAATAGGTAAAAGTAAATGCTCAGATAAGTATTGTGGGCTGATTGGAGAAATGGTCATGTTTTCTGAAAATGAAACACTGAGAAATCCCTATAATCCGAAGATACGCCATGGATAAGATCAACATTGCCGAAAAGTTTGCCACTTTTAACGAGTATTGGAGTCCGAAGATTGTTGCCGATGTGAATGGTCAACAGGTGAAGTTGGTCAAGTTCGTCGGCCCTTTTGTCTGGCATCACCACGAGCATGAGGACGAACTGTTTTTGGTGGTTAAGGGACGCTTCTGTATGGAGTTTCGGGATCGCCAAGTCTGGCTGGAAACAGGTGAATTTCTTGTCGTGCCGCGTCAAGTGGAACATCGCCCCATGGCAGAAGAAGAAGTTGAAGTGCTGCTCTTTGAACCAGCGGGAACACTCAACACGGGCAATACCCAGGGGACTCTCACTGTGGCAGAACCTCAACGCCTCTAGCAACTGTCCTACTGGACGCTGATCAAACTTTTTGATAGTTTAATATCAAATCATTCATCACTAAACCTTGGCAAGCCACTACGCAGGATCCTTAGAGGAAACCCAGGCACTCGATGCCTACATCAAGTTGGTGCGGGCAACCGAGGCAGTGACGACCCGGATTCACCGCCACCTCAACACGGTAGACCTGACGATTAGCCAGTTTGGGGTGCTCGAAGCCCTCTATTTTTTGGGGCCACTCTGCCAAAGTGCCCTCGCTGCTAAGATTCTTAGAAGTGGCGGCAATATGACTCTGGTGATCGACAACCTCGAAAAGACAGGGCTTGTGCGGCGGGAACGCGATTCCAAAGATCGGCGCTACATCACGGTCTCGCTGACGGACGAAGGCAAAAAGCTGATTGCGGAAATCTTTCCGGTGCATGTCAAAGCGGTGATGGCGGAGATGTCCGCCCTCTCCCCCAACGAACAACAGTTGCTCGAACACCTCTGCCGTAAACTCGGTAAATCTGACTGCCCGTAAAATACTTTGACATTAAATGATTTAATGTATAATGAATTTAGTCGGTCATGGGAGTTGATTGATGATTACTCTGCGCACCAGTGAAGAAAGAGGCCATGCTAACCACGGCTGGCTTGACAGTTATCATACTTTTTCGTTTGCAAATTACTACGATCCGATGCACATGGGCTTTCGAGCCTTGCGGGTGATTAACGAGGATCGCGTTGCCCCTGGGCAAGGTTTCGGCACCCACAGCCACCGGGATATGGAGATCATTACCTACGTTCTCGAAGGCTCTTTGGAGCACAAAGACAGCATTGGCAATGGTTCCGTGATTCGCCATGGCGTGATTCAGCGCATGAGTGCTGGGACTGGGATCGCCCACAGCGAGTTCAATCCCTCGTCCACAGAGCCTGTGCATCTGTTGCAAATTTGGATTATGCCTGCAGTGAATGGCATTGTGCCGAGCTACGAAGAAAAGTCCTTCGACCTCGACGAACAGCAGGGCAAATTGCGCCTGATCGTTTCCCCGGAAGGCCGCGAAGGCTCGTTGAGTATTCACCAAGATCTCGACCTCTACGCAGCGACTTTGAAGGCTGGTGAAGTAGTAACCCATGCTTTGCGCCCCAATCGGCACGCCTGGATGCAAGTGGCCCAGGGCAGCGTCGATCTTGATGGCAAAGTGTTGACTGCCGGGGATGGGGCTGCTGTCTCATCTACTGAACAGTTATCCCTCAACGCGATTCAGGACGCTGAAATCCTGCTTTTTGACCTCGCTTAACTTTCTACAGGACACCAACAATGACCCGTCTTCTC
Source organism: Gloeobacterales cyanobacterium ES-bin-313 (assembly GCA_014379585.1). Taxonomy (GTDB): domain Bacteria; phylum Cyanobacteriota; class Cyanobacteriia; order Gloeobacterales; family Gloeobacteraceae; genus JACMLN01. Next base: position 32,777 of record JACMLN010000028.1, read on the forward strand.
CATCTCGACAGTAGCCCACGGGGTGAGCGTTCCCACTCCCGTCACCTGAGCGGCCTATTTGTAAATGCCTTCAAAGCAGTACATCCCGATCTCGAAGTCGTATACCGCGACTTAGGCCATAACCCCGTTCCCCACGTCGATGAAGCCTGGGTCGCCGGAGCTTTCTTGCCGCCTGAAAACCATAGTCCAGAGATGAAGGAACGGATGCAAACGTCCGATGTGCTGGTCGATGAGTTGATCGCCGCTGACTACGTGGTACTTGGGGCACCGATGTACAACTTCAATGTTCCATCGACCCTCAAGGCCTACATTGACCAAGTGATCCGCCTAGGCCGTACCTTTGGCATGGACAAAGGTAACTATGTTGCGCTCTTGCCTCCCGGCAAAAAGATGCTCGTCATTACCTCCCGTGGCGGGATGTATCGTCCGGGTATGCCAGCTGCCCCCTACGATCTGCAAGAACCATTCTTAAAACTCGCCTTCGGATTTATGGGTATTACTGACATCACCTTCGTTCATGCGGATGGTCTGAACTTTGGTGACGAGCAACGAGACAAGTCTTTGGCTGAGGCGGAA
>JACMLN010000174.1 GCA_014379585.1 Gloeobacterales cyanobacterium ES-bin-313
AATTTTTCGTAAGTCTTTTGGGATTGATCCCCTTCCACTTCGACATTAAGGCCCATCTGGGAGCGGGGCAACTTCTCTTGGGTAACTTTCATTGCTTCGGATGCGATTGACAGCCTATTTTACATCATCGTTTGATCCAACAAGAGATTACGGGGGGCAATCGCGGGGAAAGATAAAATTAGGGGTGATACGGCATTTTACGGATAACCATGGCTGAGAACGAAAGCGTGAATGAAAATCCAGAGGCAAACGACGTGCCTAGCGAAGACGGTAGCACCCCCCTTGAAGCGGCCCTTGCCCAGCAAATCGAAGATCTCGTCACTGAACGGGATCGTCTGATCGCCGGACACGAGAAGTTTCAAGAGAAATTGGTGGAGCAAGAACAAAAATATTTGCGGCTGATGGCGGACTTCGACAACTTTCGGCGGCGATCAGCGAGCCTCAAAGAGGATACAGAAGCGAATGCCAGGGCAGGGGTTGTCCGGGAATTTCTTCCTGGTCTGGATAACTTCGACCGTGCCCGCTCCCACGTGCAACTCGAAACCGAGCGCGAAGAGAAACTCCACAATAGCTACCAGCAAGTTTATCGGCAGTTTCAGGGCATTCTAGAAAAACTAGGAGTGCAGGCCATTGATGTCGTCGGTAAACCCTTCGATCCGGCTCTCCATGAGGCTGTTCTCCGGGATGAGTCTACAGAGGTGAGCGAGGAAACTGTCGTCGCTGAACTCCAGAAAGGCTACCTCTTAGGGGATAGGGTGCTACGGCCTGCGATGGTCAAAGTAGCAATTCCTTCCGCAACGGGCGACTCGGCTACGCAATCTAGTTAAAAGATAGGTGTATACGCATGGGTAAGGTTATCGGCATCGATCTTGGCACAACCAACAGTTGTGTAGCTGTCCTAGAGGGCGGCCAGCCGATCGTGATTCCGAACTCGGAAGGCGGACGGACAACACCGAGTATCGTTGGCTATACCAAAGGGGGCGAACGGCTCGTCGGTCAGTTGGCCAAGCGTCAAGCTGTTACCAACGCCGAAAATACGGTCTTCTCGATCAAGCGTTTCATCGGTAGACGGTGGGACGATACGGTCGAGGAGCGCCGTCGCGTCCCCTACGAGGTTGCCAAGGGCAAGGACGATACCGTCAATGTTCGGGTGCGTGGCAGTGAATTCACCACCCAAGAAGTTTCGGCGCGGATTTTACAAAAAATGAAATCCGACGCGGAAGCCTACCTCGGTGAATCTGTCACCCAAGCAGTGATTACCGTTCCCGCCTACTTCACCGATGCCCAGCGCCAAGCAACCAAAGATTCAGGTACCATCGCCGGTCTTGAGGTGCTGCGGATCATCAACGAACCGACCGCCGCCGCCCTTGCCTACGGCCTCGACAAAATGACCCAGTGCCAAAAGATCCTCGTCTTCGACTTGGGGGGTGGCACATTTGACGTATCGATCCTCGAACTCGGCGACGGCATCTTTGAAGTACGGGCAACATCGGGCAACAACCACCTCGGTGGAGACGACTTCGACGATCGTATTGTGCTGTGGTTGATCGATGAGTTTCTCAAGGAACACAAAATCGACCTGACTGCGGACAAGATGGCACTTCAACGCCTCAAAGAAGCTGCCGAAAAAGCGAAGATTGAACTCTCTAGCACGGTCAGTACCTCGATCAACCTGCCATTTATTACTGCCGATGCCACAGGGCCAAAGCACTTGGATATTACCCTCTCCCGTGCTCGCTTCGAAGAACTCTGCAATGACTTGATCGACGGCACCCTCGGCCCCACCCGCCAAGCGCTCCAAGACGCAGGGCTCACCCCAGTCGAGGTAGATCGGGTCGTCCTCGTCGGCGGTTCCACCCGAATCCCGGCGGTTCAAGAATCGATCCGCAAATTTATGGGCAACAAAGAATTAGATCGCTCCGTCAACCCCGACGAAGCAGTTGCCCTCGGCGCTGCGATTCAAGCGGGAGTACTGGGCGGCGAAGTCAAAAACGTGTTGCTCCTCGACATCACGCCTTTGTCCCTGGGGATTGAAACCCTAGGCGGCATGTTCACCAAGATGATCGAACGCAATACCACCATTCCCACCGCCAGAATGCAGGCGTATTCCACGGCTGTCGATGGTCAGACCTCCGTCGAAATCAAAGTCCTCCAAGGGGAACGGGCCCTCGCCGCCGACAACAAGACCCTGGGCATCTTCCAACTCACCGGCATTCCCCCGGCTCCCCGTGGTGTGCCTCAGATCGAAGTCACGTTTGAAATTGATGCCAACGGCATTCTCAACGTTACCGCCCGCGACAAAGGCACAGGCCGCGAACAGCGTATCTCGATCACCAATTCCGGTGGTTTAAACGAGCAAGAGATCCAGCGCATGCGCGAGGAAGCCGAAGAGTACGCCGAAGAGGATCGTAAGCGCCGCGAACTGATCGAATTGACCAACCAGGCCGATTCTTTGATCTACTCCTGCGAAAAGACGATCACCGATAACCGCTCGCGGATTCCCCAGGATCGTATCGCCCGCGCCGACGTCTGTGTCATCGATCTACGCGAAATGATCGAGCGCGAGGATGTTTCTTCTATTCGCCTCAAGATGGACATGCTGCAACAAGCCCTCCTCGACATCGGTTCGGCCATCTACGAGCAAGGAGCTGTATTTAGCGGTGCAGGCGTAGGTTATGAACCTATCGATCCTGAGGATTAGTATCCATACAAATTTGGGTGCATGTAGGGGCGCAGCACCCTGCGCCCTCCACCGAAGCGAACCCAGGAAATCCCAGGAAATTTCTAAAAAGGGAGATTTTATCCTCCCTTTTCGACGCGTGAGACGCTAGCCTTCTTCAGAGAGCAAGCTATAGATCTCTCGTTTAGCGCGCTCTAGAATCTCCCGCACTTTCGTGACCCGCTCGACTTTGCCACTGCGCGCGGCCTGCATAACTGCACCGCCCAATTCCATGGCTGTATCCTTGAGATCCGCGAAAGGCTGGAAATCGCCAAAGGGTTGCTCCGCTTTGGGTGCTCCCCGACTGGCAAGCAGCTCTCGCCCACTCTCGGTGATCGTATAGACCCGCTTGCCATCGACTTGGGCACTTGTTAAGAAACCACCATCTTCTAGTAGTTGCAAGGTCGGATAGACCGAACCAGGACTTGGGCGGGAAAAACCACTGCGACGGGCTTCTAGCTCTTTGATCAAGTCGTAACCGTGGCGGGGCTGTTCCGCGAGCAATTCCAAGAGCAAGAACTTGATGTCACCTCGGCGTGTCCGCTCTTCGCGACTACCCCAATCACCAAATCCACCCCCAAACGGCCCACCCCGTCCCCAGTCGCGGTGCCGACCAAAACACATCGGGCCTGCAGCAGCAAATTCTGGACCTATGAATAAATCCTTCCAAAAACGCTTCATGGCGCTTCTCCTTTTTAAGGGTTCCTCCCAATCTAGAACATATCGCGATATATCGACAACCTATCTTTTGCAGTCAGTTTTCTTTCTTTTGCAAAGTTTGTTATGGGAAACTGAAGGAGAATCTCTAGTTTGGGACGAAGGTGGCATAGTCTAGTACCGTCCGGTTGAAAATTTTTGCACTATGGCACCTACTCTGACTTCCATCGCCGAGATCTACTACCGCCCTTTACCGGATTTGCTTTTCGAAGCCCAGCGGGTTCATCGAGGGCATCACGATCCATTGGCTGTGCAGCTTTGCACTTTGAGTAGCATCAAAACGGGTCTGTGCCCGGAGGACTGCGGCTACTGTTCCCAGAGTGTGCATCACAAAACAGAGTTGTCTCCGCAGCCACTCACGGATGTCGAGACGGTAATGGCAGAAGCAAGAGCAGCGAAGGCGAGCGGTTCAACGCGCTTCTGTATGGGTGCTGCGTGGCGAGAAGTCAAAGATGGCCCACTTTTTGATCGGGTTCTGGATATGGTGCGTCAGGTAGCGGCATTGGATCTAGAAGTCTGTTGCACCTTGGGGATGCTCCAGCCCCATCAAGCAGCACAGCTCAAAGCAGCAGGCTTGACGGCCTACAACCACAACCTCGATACGTCCCCGAATTACTACCCAGAAGTGATTACGACCCGCACCTACCAAGATCGACTCGACACGATCAAAGCGGTGAGTAGCGCTGGCATTTCGGTCTGTTGCGGTGGCATTGTTGGCATGGGGGAATCGATGCAGGATCGCCTCGAATTTCTGGAAGCCTTGACAAAACTTGACCCTGCTCCCGAATCGATTCCGATCAACTCTTTAGTCCCTGTCCCAGGCACTCCCCTCGAAAATGCCACACCGATCGACTCCATCGCCTTAGTGCGGATGATTGCGACGACGCGCATTCTGTTTCCGAAGGCGATGGTACGGCTCTCAGCAGGCCGCCTGGAAATGAGCGAAGAACTTCAAGCACTGTGCTTTTTGGCGGGAGCCAACTCGGTTTTCACTGGACCAAAGCTGCTCACTACTTCCAATCCCGAACACGACCACGATTTCGAGATGCTAGAGCGCTTTGGGATGGTGGCGAGAGAGCGCTAGATGCCCCCAACCCTTGAACGGGAAAGCACTTTTTGGCAGGCGGGACAACTGCGCATTGCTGGAGTCGATGAAGTCGGTCGGGGTTGCCTGAGTGGGCCTGTGGTGGCTGCTGCCGTGATCTTGCCTGTGGATTGCCTGAAAATTTCTGGGATTGACGACTCCAAACAGATTCCTTTCGCGGAGCGCGAACGCCTCTGTGCCGCGATTCATCGACAGGCACTTGCGATTGGGGTTGGTGCGGCGAGTGTGGCTGAAATTGATCGGGTGAATATTTTGCAGGCGACCTACTTGGCGATGGGACGGGCTTTGGGTCGGATTCAACCTGTGGATCACGCTTTGATCGATGGTTCGTCTTTGAAACGGTGGAACCCTGGGTCGCATACCACGGTGATCGATGGGGATGCGCTGTGTTATTCGATTGCCTGTGCCTCGATTGTCGCCAAAGTGGTGCGCGACCGCTTCATGATCCGCCTTGCTGAACGCTTTCCTGGCTACAAGTGGGAGACAAACTTTGGATATGGCACCAAGGCCCATCTTCTCGGTGTGGAGAAACTTGGCATCACCCCCTGGCACCGCCGCAGCTTTGCACCGGTGAGGGCTTATCTTGTCGAGCAGCTATCAATCATTTAAATGCGAATAAAAATGTCTGTCAAACTGCCGCAAGCCCAAGCGCTTCTCCCGCACTTTCACCAAGTCTTTAGTGGGCGAAAGTTCACCGATTTGGCTGCATTTTGAGTGATTTGACCAAAAATGCCCAGCGATCTGCTGCCTCCTCAATGCGCTTCGACGTCGGTTTGCCTGCTCCATGGCCGGCTTTGGTGTCGATGCGAATCAAGATCGGGGCGGTGCCTTTTTGCGCGGCTTGAAGTGCTGCGGCAAATTTGAAACTGTGGCCTGGCACGACGCGGTCGTCGTGGTCTGCTGTGGTTACAAGCGTTGGTGGATAAGGCCGACTAGATTTGATGTTGTGCAGAGGGGAGTAGGCGTAGAGTGCCTTAAATTGTTCAGGATCGTCGCTGGAGCCGTAGTCAGAAGTCCAGCCCCAACCGATGGTGAATTTTTGAAAGCGCAGCATATCCATTACGCCAACGGCGGGCAAAGCGGCACCGAAAAGATCTGGGCGTTGGTTCAAAGCCGCCCCGACGAGCAATCCACCGTTGCTGCCACCGAAGATGGCTAGTTTTGGGGTTTCCGTGTACTGATTGACGATGAGCCACTGCGCTGCGGCAATGAAATCATCGAAGACATTCTGCTTTTTAAGCTTGGTTCCCGCTTGGTGCCACTCTTCACCATACTCACCGCCGCCACGCAAGTTCGGCAAAGCATAGATGCCACCCATCTCCATCCAGACAAGGACGGAGGGCGAAAAAACAGGCGTTTCCGAAATGCCAAATCCTCCGTAGCCGTAGAGCAACGTGGGGTTGCTGCTATCGCGCTTGAAGCCTTTTTTGGCAGTGATAAACATCGGCACTTGGGTGCCATCTTTACTCTTATAGAAAACCTGTTCGGTGACGAAATCGTCGGGATTGAAGTTCACATAAGGCTTATAGAGAGGCAAACTGGTGAGCGTTTCAAAGTCGTAGCGGTAGATGGTTGTCGGGTTTGCGAAGCTTTCGTAGGCAAAAAACGTCTCTTTGTCAGTGCGCTTGCCAGCAAACCCACTGACGGAACCGATCCCTGGAAGTGGCAGGGTTTTTAGCGCTTTGCCTGTCAGGTCGAAGGTCTCAACTTGAGAGTGGGCATCTTTCAGGTAGATGGCGACAAACTGATTGCCAATACAACTGACTTGATCGAGTTTGTCTTTGCTCTGAGGAATGATTTCTTGTAGGGCGAGGGGCTTGGTCGTATCGATGGCCACTACCCGGCCACGGGGTGCGTCTTTGTCAGTGAGAAACCAAAAAGTGGAACCATCGTTGTCGATGAATGTGTAAGCGGCCTCTACATTGGCAATCAGTTCGATGACTTTGCTGTCGGTCGCTTTGAGATCTTTATAGAAGACGCGGTTCTTGGGATCGGTGCCTTGACTCACGGTGATGATCAAGTAGCGGCCATCGTCGCTCACCGTGCCGCTGAAACCCCAGTCCTTTTGATCCTTGCGTTCGTAGATCAAGACATCCTGGGATTGCGGTGTACCGACTTTATGAAAGTAGAGCTTTTGATAGTAGTTCGCATCCTTAAACTGGGTTGCTGACTGGGGTTCGTCGTAGCGACTGTAGAAAAATCCAGAACTGTCTTTTAACCAAGAGGCTCCAGAAAACTTGGACCACTTGAGCAGATCGTCGAGATCTTTGCCTGTTGCCACCTCTCGCACATGCCATTCTTGCCAATCGGAGCCGGAGGCACTGGTGCTGTAAGCGAGCAACTTACCATCGTCGCTCACCGCTGTTCCCGCCAACGCAACGGTGCCATCGCTGGAAAGTGTATTTGGATCTAGGAGCACACGGGGTGGGGTCGCTAGATCAGGCGTTACGTAAAGCACGGATTGGTTTTGCAGGCCACTATTTTGAGTCAAAAAGTAGTTTCCCTTTTGCCGAAAGGGCACTCCGTAGCGCTCGTAGTTGTAGACCTTGGTGATCCGTTCTTTAATTGCCTCACGCTGGGGAATTTTTTGCAAATAATCGAAGGTGAGACGATTTTCTGCTGCGACCCAATCGCTGGTCTGTTTGGAATCGGGGTCTTCTAGCCAACGGTAGGGATCCGGAACGAGGGTGCCGTGATAATCATCGACTTGCTTCACTTTTGGCGCGGGGGGATAGGCTCTGATCGCAACTTCCTGTGCATGTACCGCACTCGCACTGAGGGCGAGAGCCAAGGACAGACCGAAAGCAGAAAAGCGTGCCATCACCATCTCCAATGTTTTGTGCTGTCGATCATCATATTCCAGCGCAAACAGCGTCCGGTCGCCCCTGCGGTACTTCCTAGTGAGAAGTGCTCTCCCCATCCCAAATTTGGCGCATCTGTTCGGAGGCTGAAAGCACTTCTTCTAAACTCCCGATCGCTTCGACTTGGCCATCTTTGAGGACGACGATCTGAGCGGCGCGGCGCTGCTCGGCAGTGGGAAACGACGAGACAGGTGGCATTTTGGCGGTTGTCGAGGCGTTCCCAGAGTAATTTCTCGGTGTCCACATCGAGAGCACTGGAGAGGTCGTCGAAGATGAGGACTTCGGCATCGCGCAGGAACATGCGTGCAGCGGCGGAGCGCTGAACTTGGCCACCGGAAAGTTTGACGCCCCTTGGCCCCACAGGGGTTTCCAGTCCCAGCGCTTGAGCGCCTGCTGCCAGTCATCGCCATCAAGTCCCGCGCGGATCTGGACAAATGCTTCGGCAACTTGTTCGTAGGTGGGCGTTTCCGCCTGGATATCCTCGTAATGCACCATGAACGCCCCTGCACTTTTTTCTCGATTGCCTTTGAACTTCATCTTAGTAGCTTGCGTCTTAAGACACAGAACCAACACCAATTCCGGAGCAATTCATGCGTTCACCCCAGTTACTTGCCGCCCTTCTCCTTGTTGCCATCCCAACTGCTGCACTGGCACAACAGGCTCCAATCGCCCCTGAATCATCTACACAGCAAACCCCATCCTATGGCCACCGCTCCGGCCATAGAGGTCACGGCCCCATGGGTGGCCTCAAACAACTGGGCCTTTCAGACACCCAAAAGCAGCAGGTTTCGCAACTCATGCAGTCTGTGAAGTCCCAGAACGCCAGTCTTTTTGAGCAACAACGCACACTCCACGAACAGATGCGCGCAGCGGACGAAGCAGGAGATGAGGCCAAGTTTCTGAGCATTCGTAATCAGATGGATGCTTTGAGACCACAAATGAAGGCAGTTCATCAGCAAATCGAACAGGGAATCAGCCAGATTCTTACCCCTGAACAGGCAACCAAACTCGCTCAGATCAAGGC
>JACMLN010000175.1 GCA_014379585.1 Gloeobacterales cyanobacterium ES-bin-313
AAAAGAACTTGTTCTTCGGGGAATCGCTTCGCCCAGTGGCGGGCAAAGGCACAGGCGAGGGTGGTTTTACCAACACCGCCCTTTCCGCTAAACATCGCCAACCGGAGGGAATCAAAAAGTTCGAGCAAATGTGCCATGGGTTAGCTCTGAGGACTGATCTCCCTCAGGGTGCCCATCTGCGCAGGAGAGTCATGTCGATAAGGTGAGATTTTCTGTGCTCTCATGTTTTATTGATGAAGTAGCAAGAAACTTTCTGGCATGGGAAATTATTTTATGGAGAGCAAGCTAGATTAGCTATGTCTTCTGTCAGAACGCCTGAATTATGAGCTGGAATATTTCTTCTTGGTCGATCCGCAATCCCATCCCGACAATTGTTTTATTTCTCGTCCTTACCCTGGCAGGGGTTGTTGCTTTTCTGGGTTTAGGCATCGATGAGCAACCGAATATCGATTTGCCCTACGTGATTGTCTCCGTCAGCCAAGTTGGTGCGGCTCCTTCTGAGCTTGAGACCCAAGTCACCCGCAAGGTCGAAGATGCAATTGCTGGAATTGGTAACATTAATCACATTACCTCGACAGTAAACGATGGGATCTCGACAACAACAATTGAGTTTGTATTAGGTACGAATACGGATCGCGCAGTCAACGATGTCCGCGATGCAGTTACCAAGATTCGTCAACAGTTGCCTCAAGGGATCAACGAACCGATTATTCAACGCCTCGACGCAGCGGGTGGGCCATTTATTTCCTATACCGTTGCTTCAAGTCGGCGTTCCGATGTCGAACTGAGTTGGCTCGTCGATAACCAGATCGCCCGCGCGTTACTGGCCGTTTCGGGGGTGTCTCAAGTACAGCGTTCTGGGGGGGTAGAGCGGGAAATCCGCGTCAACCTCGACCCCAACCGACTTCAAGCGTTGGGCATTACAGCCGATCAAGTCAATACGCAAATCCGCAGCCTAAATATCAATCTTCCCGGTGGTCGCGGCGAAGTGGGCACAACGGAGCAGGCGATTCGTACCCTCGGCAGTGCAGGCACGATTGAACAGTTGCGCAGCACCCAGATCTCTCTTCCGAATGGCCGTTTGGCGAGGCTCGATACCCTCGGCACCATTTCTGATAGCACCGCCGAACAGCGCCAAATTGCTTATCTGGATGGAAAACCAGCCGTTTCCTTTTCCGTCGTGCGCTCATCAGGTACGAATGTGGTGGATGTTGAGGCAGGGGTTCAAGCTGAGATCGAAGCCTTACGCAGCAGTTTGCCAAAAGATATTCAGATTCACCTGATCCGTACCAATGGCAAGTTCGTCAAACTTTCCTACGATGCGTCCATCGAAGCCCTCTGGTTGGGTGCTTTGCTTGCCGTCATTGTTATTTTTATTTTTCTAAGGGACTGGCGCTCCACTTTAATCGCAGGGTTGGCAATGCCGCTTTCGGTGATCCCCACTTTTACAGTCATGAAGTGGGCAGGTTTCACCCTCAACAATATGTCCTTGCTGGCGCTTTCTTTGGTGGTCGGAATTCTCGTCGATGATGCCATCGTCGAGATCGAAAATATCGTTCGCCACATTGCCATGGGCAAGCCTCCCTACGAAGCGGCTCTCGAAGCTGCCGATGAGATTGGCCTTGCGGTCGTCGCGACAACGATGACTATCGTCGCCGTATTCGGCCCAGTCGCTGCTATGGGCGGGATCGTCGGTCAGTACTTCAAACAGTTCGGGCTGACGGTGGCAGCGGCGGTGCTTTTTTCTTTGCTGGTCGCCCGGATGGTCACGCCTCTAATGGCCGCTTATCTGCTCAAAGAAATGCCCCACACGGAGGGCAAAAGCTGGCTGACCCGCGTCTACGATGTGGTTCTAAGTTGGGCTTTGCGCCACCGCAAGTTGACTGTTTTTGGAGCGATTGCATTTTTTATCGGCAGTCTAATGCTTGTTGGTGGATTACAAACATCCGTCTTTTCTTCTTCCGATCGCGGCGAAACGGTTCTGAACGCCGAATTGCCACCCGGCACAGGCATCGCCGAGACCAAACGTTCCCTGCTTGCCCTCAACAGCATCGTGCAGAAACGGGCTGAGGTTGCCAGTGTTTTTACAACCGTTGGGGGCAGTAACGGTGGTTCTGGAGAAGTCAACAAAGGTACGCTATTTATTACTCTAAAACCCCGGGAAGAACGCAAGCTTTCCCAACAGGAATTTGAAGCAGATGTCCGTCCACTTTTGAATCAAGTACCAGGTATGCGGGTCTACTTCTCAGCCCGTGGTAAACCTGTACAACTGGTTTTGACTGGAGACAACCCCGAAGCAATCAACAAAGTCTCCAAAGACTTGGTAGATCAGATCCGTACCGTGCCGGGATTGGCCGATGTCACTTCCAGTGCGGCCATCTTGCGCCCAGAAATTCTAGTCAAACCCAACTTCGACATGGCAGTGGATCAAGGGATTTCCGTACAGTCCATCGCCCGTACTGCTTTAATCGGAACATTAGGTGATATTGACGCGAATCTCGCCAAATTCAACTTAGCGGATCGCCAAATCAACATCCGGGTGCAACTCGATCCGACTTTCCGTAATAACCTTCAAACCATCAGCAATCTTCAGGTAACTGGCGCAAATGGCCTTGTTCCACTGCGCGAAGTGAGTACGATCTCAATTGGCAGTGGATCTGCACAAGTTGATCGCTACGACCGTGCCCGCCAAGTGACAGTGAGTGCCAATTTACTACCGGGTACCGAGTTAGGAACGGCTCTCAAGCGCATTCGAAAGCTGAGTGTCTACCAAAGCATGGAAGCCGCCGGAGTCCATCAGCAAACTAGTGGCGAAGCGCAGATTCAAGAAGATGTTTTTAGTAACTTCTTCAGTGCCATCTTCGCTGCGGTGCTCCTCATCTACGCGGTTCTTGTCCTGTTGTTCGGCGGTTTTCTCCAGCCTTTAACGATCATGATGTCCTTGCCGCTTTCTTTAGGTGGTGCGGTGATCGGCCTGCTTATCTTCGGAAAATCTCTTGGGATCGTTGCCTTAATTGGCATCATTATGCTCATGGGTCTAGTGACCAAAAATGCCATCTTATTGGTGGAATACTGCTTAATGGCGATGAAATCTGGTCAGCCCAGAGCGCAAGCGATTATGAGTGCAGGTGAAGCGAGAATGCGCCCCATTTTGATGACAACCATCGCCATGATTGCCGGGATGACCCCTATTGCTCTCGGTTGGGGTGCAGGTTCAGAAGCACGCTCTCCCATGGCCGTCGCCGTCATCGGTGGCCTTGTCACTTCTACACTTCTCACGCTGATCGTCGTTCCGGTTGTCTTTACCCTGATCGACGATATGCAGACCAAGTTCAACACATTCTTCCGCCGCAATTTTGACGGCGTGGAAGCAGTCCCTTCACAACAGCAGGAGTAAGCACGTTATCGATATTCCAGGTAAAACTAGCGCATCCAAAACCCACAAGTTCTAGATACTCAAAACCCGCTTCTAGAGCGGGTTTGAATGCTATCGGGACGGCGGGATTTGAACCCACGACCCCCACTACCCCAAAGTGGTACGCTACCAAGCTGCGCTACGTCCCGCGATTTGTCGCTTGCCTAGACTAGCCCGACCCGTAGTCAAGTAGCAAGCTTTACCGAAAGGTTTCTAGTAACAGAGCCGTATTTTGGCCGCCAAAGCCGAGACTGTGGAGGAGAACCGTGTCTAAGTCGGTGGGTGTGGCAGTGCGCATGAAATGGAGGGGGGAGATGGGCTGCTCAAGGTTGGCAATTGGGGGCAGGATGCCTGTGCGTAGAATCTGGCAAGCGATCGCTGTTTCCAATGCACTGCTTGCTCCAAGGCTATGACCCATCTGGCCTTTGGTGGAAATCAAAGGGATATTGGGATGGTGAAGACGGGCGATGACTGAGGCTTCGAGGGCATCGTTCAGGGGGGTTCCCGTGCCGTGGGCACTGATCGCGCTCACCGAGGAAAAACCTGATTCGGCGAGGGCTTGGCGTGTAACACGTTCGAGGCCACTGCCGTCGGGGCGAGGCGCTGTGGGACGATAGGCGTCGGAGTTAGCGGCGAAACCGCGAATCCAAGCGTAGGGGCGGATGCCGCGTTCTAGAGCGGTCGTTTCGGCTTCGAGGATCAAAACTGCAGCACCTTCGGCAAGGACAAAGCCATCTCGTTGCTGATCGAAGGGACGGCAGAACGTGCTGGCCAGGGTTCCGGCTTTACGAAAGCCCGCGAGGTTAAGAGGGGTAATCGGTGCATCGACGGCTCCAACGATGACTTGGTCGCAGAGTCCCCACTGAATCCAGCGGTAGCCAGTACCGATCGCCCAGGCTCCTGTTGCACAGGCACAGGCAATCGCTTCCACGGGGCCGCGAGGTGCAACCAGGTTCACAACAGCGCGCATTGGGGCGGCAAGATCGAGCAGTTGGACGCCACCACTGTTTTCCCAATCCGCCTGGGAGCCACGACTAGAACCAATGATCACGCCACATTCAGCAGTTGTTTCCACCAGAGCATCTTTGAGCGCTATGCGGGTCGCAGCCATCGCCAAGTGGGCAGCTCGGTTAGACAGCGTTGAAAAGTCTTCGATGTTTCCGCAGCCCCCAAGCAGGTAGCCCAGCTCTCCTAAGAGCAGGCGTTTCCAGGTGAGGTCGATGCCGATGCCCAAACAGCTTACTACCCCGATTCCAGACACCACTACAGGCCGTAGAGTGTTAGAACTGGATGCATTAACGTTCGGAGTGGACTGTTTCATGGGTTTTAAGTCGTTGTTCAGCCTCGCCCTTATCTTGTCATTGCAGACCCCAGTTTTTGCCCAGGCGGGTTTCACACTGTTTGGCGGTGAAAAAGATCCAGACAACACTTTGACTTACTCAATGACGAACAATCGAGCGCGAGCAAGGCTGAACCTTCTCGATCTTCAGATGCGTTCTCGGAATGTTGCCATGGCAGAGATTCGCGTCAGCTACTCCTACTTTTACGACAGATGTTTCGATGTGCCAAACATTCAAGTACTCGACGAAACAACCCGCACCCCTTATCCCATCGAAGAAATCAAGGATGATACCGAGAATCGCGTGCTGCGAATCATTATGGTCAAACCAATTCCGGCTGAGACGGCTGTACGCCTGCGCATGAACAACTTCACAAATCCGCGTACCGGCGGTGTCTTCAAACTTTTGGTTCACTTTATTGGCACTGAGCCGAACCCAATTCCAAAGTACGCAGGTAGTTGGAATATTTCGTTCAATTAGCCTTGGGCGGCTCGGGTTTGCGCTTGGGAACCCGAGCAGGTCGAATTCGGGATTTGCCTATATTGTTTTTGTCAAATTCAACACTCCGAAGCTTATCTTGGGGTGTGGACAAGTAGCCTTTTTGTTCGCTCCAACCATCTTCAATCATCCACGAGACAGGACGGTTCGCGCGAGGCGGGCGCTCTACGAAAGGATCTGTTTTAGAAGTGAGTTCTTGAATATCCCCTCCCGTCGCGACAGAGTAAGCAAGAGCTTCTTCTAAGGTACGGAATTTGAGATCACCGCATTTAAAGTAGGTATACACAGGAGTAAAATCATACGGACACAGACTCCATATTAGCGCTCTTGATGAAGTCGGCGGTGAACTGAAGCTGGTCAGGCGAGATATTCTGGTTGGAAATGCCCTACAGCGGGAACGATGCTATGCCCAGCAAGGATGAATTTTTCAATCCCATGGCCTCCTACCAAGGTCAACCAACTTTGGGGAATCTTGTATTTAATGCCAACCTCCAAGAGTTTGCCAACCGGGTAGCGATCATCTGCGCCCTCGAAACCGGTGGCAAGATTCATGCTGAAGAAGCCTATCAAGAAATTCGGTCTATTTGGAAAAAGCTGAAGGAATCAAAGAATAACTTACTGGATCATCCCCCTGTTCCAGAAGAATAATCGAGGACAGTTAGAAAGGGGGTGGTGCGTCGCCAGTCAGTTCAGCGTTGAGCCGCCACCACACCAATCCGCCAAATCCGCCAATAAACAGCACTGCAAAACTGAGCACTCCTGGCCAAGGTAGTCCGAAGATGCGCAATGCAGCGACCATCAAGGCGATCAGACCACCGCATAGACCGAGAAAAGACACTGCAAGACTGAGGGTATTGGGCTTTTCTTCGCGGAAAAAAGCTTGTTTGAGCACTTCCTGGAGGGCGACCCCGGAAGTCACAATGGCCAGAACGCCAACAATCATCAAAAATAACGGGAACTCGGTGTTACCCATGGTTTATGCAAAGCCTCACAAACGTTCTTAGGCTACCGCGATTCCAAGCTCTGCGGACAACCAGTTGCTCAAATAGACAACTACCTCTGCCAAGGGAAGCTTTACCACAGACCCGTTTTTACGCACTTTCACTTCCACCAGTCCAGCAGCAAGATCCCGACCCAAAGTCACGCGCAGAGGAATGCCGATCAAATCTGCATCTTTGAATTTGACCCCAGCGCGTTCATCCCGGTCGTCGAGAATCACTTCTATCCCGATACTGAGAAGTTCGTTGTAGAGCTTTTCAGCCGCTTCATTCGCATCAGTGGTGGTTGGGACGAGGACGACTTGGTAGGGGGCAATGGCGGCAGGCCAGATGATGCCATCCTTGTCGTGGGACTGTTCGACAAGGGCGGCAGGAAGCCTAGACACCCCGACCCCGTAGCATCCCATTAAGGCTGGTTGCAATTCACCACTTTCGGGGGCAAACATCACTCCCATCGGCTTGGAGTACTTGGCACCCAGCTTGAAAATATGGCCAAGTTCAACCCCTTTCGCGGAGTGCAGCTGGGCTTCAGGTGCTAAGTGACAATGATCGCCTGCTTGGGCTGTATCGAGGTCAATAGTTTCAGGCAGTTGGAGGTCATTGTTTCCCCAGTTTGCCGAAACACACTGCACGTCATTTTGATTGCAACCTGTCGAAAAGTTGGTAAGTGTCGCAACTGTTTTATCCGCCAAATAGCGCACTTTGGGAATCTTGGCATTCGGGCCGACAAATCCAGGACGCAATCCTAACCAACCGTCGAGTTCGCTTTCTGTGGCCATGCGCAGATCCAGACAATCGAGATGGTTTTTGAGCTTGGTCTCGTTGACTTGGCGATCTCCTCGAATTGAAACGAGCACCGGATAATTTTTCGCTTCTTCGGCAAAGAGCGCCACATAGATAATATTTTTGACGATTCGACTGATCGGGACACCAAGTACTTTCGCCTGTTCTTCGACGGTGCGAATCCCAGGTGTTGGCTTCACCGCATATTCGCCCGCTGCAATTGCTTCAGGCTCAGGGGGAATCGAGAGCGCTTTTTCGACGTTGGCAGCATATTTGGCCTCATCACAGTAAAGAATCGTATCTTCGCCGATCTCGCAGAGCGCCATGAATTCGTGGGAGCCAGAACCACCAATTGCCCCCGAATCTGCTTCCACAGGCCGAAAGTTCAGTCCGCAGCGGGTGAACATATTTGTGTAGGCTTGATACATGTCCTGATAGGTTTCATTCAGGCTTTCGGGGGTGGCATGGAACGAGTAGCCATCCTTCATGATGAATTCCCGACCACGCATCAGGCCGAAGCGAGGCCGCTTTTCGTTGCGAAACTTGGTTTGCAGTTGATAGAGATGAAAAGGCATCTGCTTGTAGGATTTGAGATTGCTGCGCACATAGTCACAGACTGCTTCTTCGTGGGTCGGCCCCAGTCCATACTCGCGGGCATTCTCACCCTGGCCATCTTTGAGGGTAAACATCGTCCCATCTTGGGTGTACACCGTCCACCGCCCCGACTCCTTCCAAATTTCCGAAGGCTGCAACTGAGCAAAGAGCGCTTCTTGAGCACCGGTAGCGTTCATTTCCTCGCGAACGATCTTGCTCACTTTTTGGAGAACCCGCTGCATCAAGGGGCCGTAGGCGTACAACCCAGCCGTTCCAGCCAGTGAGCGGATATACCCAGCGCGTAGAAGCAATTGATGACTAGCGGCCACAGCTTCGGCTGGGGCTTCCCGCAGGGTGAAAAAGAAACTTTTGCTCAGACGTGTCATGGGTATTTAGAGAAAGCCAGACCTCATCTTAAACGCTCAGGCTGAACTCACGCTTGTGGAAGCCAGCCGAAAAGTTTTCACTGATCACTTTGAGCTAGTTTGCCTGAGCCATCGGTGTTCTGGTCGCGTAGCCATATTGGTCACCGAAGGCATCAAGAGCCGTGAAAGCCCGTTCGCGGTAGGCCCAGTAGCGCTGCTGCTTATTGCGAATTTTGGGGGTGATTTCGCTGAGTAGAGCAAAGTTGGGCGGCATGGGTTGAAAAGTCTTCGGATCGCCGTGGCTGACGTAGTGGATCAGCGCTCCAGCCATGGTATCGGGGGGCAACATCAAGGGATTGAGGCCACGGGCAAGGCGTGCGGCATTGGTGCCAGCCAGCCAGCCACCAGCGATCGCAGCGGTATAGCCTTCTGTGCCTGTAAGTTGGCCACAGGCTAGGAGGTTGGGCTGATTGTGAAACTGGAGGGTCGGTGCTAAGAGATGGGGTGAACACAAAAAAGTATTGCGGTGCATGACACCGAGGCGAACAAATTCCGCTTTTTCCAGCCCAGGAATCATGCGAAAAACCCGCTGCTGTTCTCCCCAACGCAAGTTGGTCTGAAAACCGACTAGATTCCAAAGCCGTCCAGCTTTGTCTTCTTGGCGCAGCTGGATACAGGCGTAGGGCCAGCGTCCCGTGCGCGGGTCAGTGAGGCCAACAGGTTTGAGTGGCCCGTAGCGCATCGTTTCGTAGCCGCGAGAGGCCAATTCTTCGATGGGCAAACAGGCTTCAAAAAACTTCTTTTCTTCCTGCTCAAAGGTTTTCAATTCAGCTTGTTCTGCAGCACAGAGGGCTTCCCAAAAAGCGCGATATTCTTCTTCGTTCATCGGACAGTTGTAGTAAGCCGCTTCCCCTTTGTCGTAGCGAGAGGCCAAAAAGACTTTTTCGGTATCGAGGGAATCCCCTTCGACAATCGGACTCGCCGCATCGAAGAAACTAAGATATTCCATGCCTGTTTTGCTCTGGAGAGATTGGGCGAGAGGTTCCGATGTCAGTGGCCCCGTGGCCAAAACGACGATTCCCGTCTCTGGAATCCCTTGGACTTCTTCGCGGCGCAGTTCAATCAGTGGATGATTCGCAACCCGCTCGGTGAGCACTTGGCTGTAAACTCCGCGATCTACAGCCAACGCACCACCCGCTGGAACTGCATGTTCATCGGCCACAGCAATCACTAGCGATCCCAATCGGCGCAGTTCTTCTTTTAGTAACCCCGGCGCTTTGTCCGTCGCCATCGCCCCAAAAGAGTTACTACAGACCAATTCGCCCAAATGTTCTGTGTGGTGCGCTGGACTGAGTCGCACCGGACGCATTTCGCAAAGAATCACTTCCACGCCAGCTTGGGCGCACTGCCAAGCCGCCTCTGCACCGGCGATGCCACCACCAATAATTCTGACTGGTTCGCTCATGGAGTTTGCTAATTGCTTCTTTCTAAGATGTCACATCTGGATCGCTTGCAGAACCCGCAGAGCATCCCTCAGAGGAGCGACTGCGTGGGTGCGCACATAGGCAACGCCCTGCAAC
>JACMLN010000176.1 GCA_014379585.1 Gloeobacterales cyanobacterium ES-bin-313
GTAAAGAATATGAGGAATGGCTACTACAAGGTCGCCTTGTTACACCTGACTTGAAATGGATAGAGCGTTGGCCAGGGGAGTGGCAATTCAAAGAACAGCAGGGTATTTGATCAAGAAACTGATGACACAAGTTTACAATCCCGTGCCGAATCGCCTGTGACCTTGCTAGACTACGTTCGGCAACAGGACTCTGCAATGGAATTTACTCTGAAATCCGTCCTCGATCGCGCCCGTCGCGCTGACCTGCGTAGCATCCGTACAGAGGTAAGCGCTCTGGGAGCGGTCTTCGTTGTGCGCTCAACGCTTACCCTCGGCAACCAAGAATTTAGTGCCCATGCCGTCGCAGAACATCCTCATCAGTTACGAAAAGCCGAGGATGAAGCGATCTTGGCGGCTCTTCAGTATGCTGGCTACGCAGCCGACGAACTCACCCCGCCCACTCCGATGTTGCAAGTCGTCTCTCCACCGCCGCCACCCCAGTTGACTGCAGCGCCACTGTTTCAAAACAGTGGTCCACTCTTTCCTGAAATGGAATCCGAACCTGAAGCTGAGGATTTCGAGGCTTTTCCAGACATTGATCGCGAAAGTCTGATGACAGAAAGCTCGGCTTTGATGGCTGAAATCAAGATGGATAAGCGTGGCGGACGCTCTTACTTGATTCAGACTTACAATAAACAAGCACGACAAGATCTTAACGACGAAGAATTGCTCAGCTTTGTTGAGTACTTGCGTGCCCAGCAACATGCCAATCAATCTTCCCGTCTGCCCTTTTAATATCAATTCGTAACAGCGATGATTGGTGATGGGCGCAGCATGCTGCGCCACTACAAGCCATTATTTTTCACCTATTTTCAGGGCAAACTGTTTTAACCATGAAACTGATTACAATTTTTCGAATCCTGCTCGCTGCTTTCATCGTGACAGCAGGAATCTTGCACTTCGTGACCCCTGCCCCATTCGTCAAAATTGTCCCGGACTACTTGCCTGCCCATCTCGAAATCGTCTACATCAGTGGCTTCTTTGAAATTCTCGGTGGCATCGGTCTTTTGGTGCCCTTTGTCAGCCAAGCTGCTGCCTGGGGACTGATCGCACTTTTCATTGCTGTCTTCCCAGCCAATATCAACATGGCCATCAACAATATTGATATTGGCATCCCCCTTGAACCGTGGATGCTCTGGGCACGTTTGCCCTTACAGGGAGTGCTGATCGCCTGGGCATGGTGGCTCACCCGCGAAAAAGCTTTTACTGCGTGAAATGCTAAAAAGTAAGGAACAAAAACCCACCTATGACTGTCATTGCCAGATCGTAGGTAGTCATTGAGGGAATGTTATGGCCATGGTCAAGTCGGGTTTTGCGCAGTTACTTGTCGGAGTTCTCTTCCTCAGTGGAAGCGCCATTGTACCTACAGTCGTCAAGGCGCAGGATTCAGGAGCAGCTATCCGCCTTGCTGTGGAGAGTTCACAGCGTTCGGCCAAGTCCCAAGCCCGCGATGTCTATCGCCATCCCGCTGAAACCTTGAATTTCTTTGGACTACGTCCCAATATGACCGTCGTTGAACTATGGCCTGGTGGTGGATGGTTCACTGAAATTCTTGCCCCCATTTTGGCGGACAAAGGCAAGTTGATCGTCACCAACTTCGACCCCAATAGCCCAGACAAAAATACAGCCGCAGGCGCAAAGCGATTTAACGACAAACTGACAGCCAATCCAAAAGTTTTCAGCAAAGTCCAAGTTGCCACCATCGATCCACCCAGTCAGTTACGCCTAGGGCCAGACGGCTCTGCGGATATGGTTCTAACTTTCCGTAATATTCACAACTGGGTCTCAGCGGGTTACGAAGCGCAAATCTATAAAGCTGCCTTCAACGTCCTCAAATCTGGTGGCATTCTCGGCGTCGAAGAGCACCGTGCAGCTGCTAGCGTCACCGATGGCGTAAAAAGCGCTGACAACGGTTATATGCCCGAAGCTTACGTCATCCAAAAGATCGAGGCTGCTGGCTTCAAACTCCTCAGCAAATCAGAAATCAACGCCAATCCAAAGGACACCAAAAACTACAAAGGTGGTGTGTGGACTTTGCCCCCGACCTTGACCCTTGGCCAAGAAGATCGCGGCAAATACCTTTTAATCGGCGAGAGTGATCGCATGACCCTCAAGTTCGTCAAGCCCTAGAAAGCCGCTTAGATGGAAGGGTAAACCGCGTATCAAAACCGAGTGAGGGCACCCAGCTTTGTCCCTCATGGCCAACCCAGAAAACCCATCGGCCTACAATCGATGACTTTCCATTGGCACCCAAACCTCTCCCAATCCGTCTCCCATTCCGCATCACCACGGGTCACGCCATGAGCGTGGGACGCGCAGCGTCATACTTACCGTGCCACCAGTCCACAGACTCCGGTGGTTGCGCACCCGTCCGCAACGTGGGAAGAGGACTGCGCAACCTAGCAACACCAAGTATCAAGCCACTAAAGTTGCCAAGGGGGTGTGGGGGACAGGCAGTCTGTTTGCAGTGTTAGAACTGTCTGCCTTCCAGACAAGCAGCCAGTCGTTCAACACGTTCTTAGGTAATTTCAGAACTGCCTTTTGACCGTTCGTCACCCTCAAGGAGAGAGTGGCGCTGGTGGCTTTGCCCAAGGGTGCTACCGCTGAGTGCAGGTCGTACTGGCTTACGCCTGTAGGTGGGGCGATTCTTGACAGCGCTGCCTTACCCAGTCGAGGGGGGAATTTAGTCACGACAGGCATTTTTGCCCTTGTCCGTCATCCACCTTACAGTGGCTTGCTGTGGATGGGACTGGGGTTTGCCCTTTTAAGTACCAGTTGGCTGAGATTAGGTCTAACGATTATTCTGGGGATTTTCTTTGACGCAAAGTCTCGCCAAGAAGAAGTCTGGCTCGTGGAGAGATACTCAGAATATGTGCAGTATCGTCGCAGGGTAAAAAAACTGATCCCTTGGGTGTACTAAAGCCAACAACTGCTTGGGGCAACGATCCACGCTTCAGCATCGTTTGACGGTTGTAGAAATTTGAAGTGTTATAGTTCTCAATGGTGATTTATGGAATGCCCAGCAATGAAGGAAATGAGTGATGCGGCGTTCGCTGAAGTGGCCAATTACTTCCGAGTCCTCTCGGAACCTTTGCGCCTCAAAATTCTGAATGCGCTGCGTGCAGGTGAGTTGAGTGTAGGCCAAGTCTGTGAAACGGTTTCGAGCAGTCAAGCCAATGTCTCTAAGCACTTGCAAATTCTGCTCGATGCTGGTCTTGTCGCAAGGCGATCAAAAGGAACCAGTGCGATTTACTCGATTGCTGACCCGTTTATTTTCACACTCTGCGAACAAGTTTGTGATCAGTTAGGCGAACGCTTACAGGCCCAAGCAGAAAAGCGCGCTGCCCTATTCATTTAGAACTGGGCGTAGGAAAGCACGAATTTTCTAGAGAACTGCTTAAAGGCTGTGCAGCTTAAGTTTACGGATTCACTTGCCTCCAAATAGAAGCTGGCAGACCATACAACTCGATAAAACCAGGAGCAGCATCAGGATTGAACTGTCCACGTTCTCCGTAGGTTGCCAGATCATATTGATACAAGCCGTTTGGAGACTGGCGACCAATAACGGTACATCCTCCTTTGAAGAAGCGTAGTCGGACATCGCCGGTGACTGTTCGCTGTGTCTCCTCGATGAAAGCGTCGATCGCACTTTTGAGTGGGGATAGCCATTGCCCCCCATAGACCAAATCCGCGTATTGCTGCTCCAAACTGAACTTCGTACGGAGGACATCGCGCATGAGCGTCATTTCTTCTAAATCGCGATGGGCAGTAATCAACGCCAACATACCGGGAGCCTCGTAGACTTCCCGTGTTTTAATGCCAACAACCCGGTCTTCGACCATGTCTACACGGCCAAAGCCGTGCCGACCAGCGATTGTGTTCAGTGCTTGCAGGAGTGCCAATGGCTCCATTTCTGAACCATTGAGTGTCGCCGCAACACCTTTGCAAAAACCAATTTCGACAATCTCTGGTTCGTCAGGGGTGTTCGCTAAAGCACTGGTGAGTAAGTAACAGTCCTCCGGTGGCTGTGCCCAGGGATTTTCGATGGGGCCACCCTCGATGGCATTTCCGGCTGGATTGCAGTCGTAGGAATATGGCGAACTTCGACCGACCGTGACCGCAATGCCGCGCTGGGTTAAATAGTCAATGCACTGCTCTCGGCTCATTCCCCACTCTCTAGCAGGAGCAAGCACCATGAGTTTGGGATCTAGCAACTTAATCGCCACATCAAATCGAACTTGGTCATTCCCTTGACCTGTGCAGCCGTGGGCAACAGCGTCAGCACCAAATTCGTGGGCCACTTCGACAAGGGTTCTTGCAATGAGCGGGCGACCCAGTGCTGTCGCCATCGGATACTTGCTCTGGTACAAGGCATTCGCCTGAATGGCCGGAAAAACATAGTCATGAGCAAATTCACTGGCCACATTGGTAACAATGGCGTGGGTTGCCCCGCTAGCGAGGGCTTTTTGCCGAACAGCGGCTAGATCCACCTCGCTACCACCAAGGTCACAGGTGAGTGTGATCACTTCTTCAACGCCCCAAGTATCCTTCAGGAATGGAATACATGTAGATGTATCTACACCCCCGCTGTAAGCTAAGACAACTTTACGAGCGCGAGGTGGAATCGATGGATTTGACATGTTTCTCCTTGCATAAAAATGTTGAGGAACTTGATACTGAATGGCCTAATGCACATCGTTAGGCGAAAGATCACAGATTACGTTGATCCTATGCAAATGATCAAGCGATAGGCGCGCTCTTGAACAACGATGTACATTCATCATATTACCAAGAGAGAAACAGCATCAAGAAGTAAAAGTATGTGCAGTCTGGGTGCATTGTTCAGTTCACTGCAAGCATTCATGTTTGCTTGTTAAAAATTTTCAATCCCTTCGAAAGCTTTAAGGGCGTGGCTATTTGCCCCCTCTCCGCAAGTGCGTGGGGTCGGAAACAGTTTGCCGGGATTGGCCAGTTCTTTAGGATTGAAGACTTGGCGCACCCACTGCATGGTTTCCAAGTCGGCTGGAGTGAACATCTCGCCCATGTAGCAGCGCTTCTCCGCACCGATGCCATGTTCTCCTGAGATGCTTCCACCGACTTGAACACAGAGTTTGAGGATTTCGCCACCGAGCGCTTCTACTTTTTCGAGTTCCCCAGGAATGTTACCGTTGTAAAGAATCAAGGGGTGCAAGTTGCCGTCTCCAGCGTGAAAAACATTGGCCACCGGATAGCCGTGTTTTTTTCCGAGTCTCTCGACTTCTCGTAAGACAAATTGCAACTTTGTGCGAGGGATAACACCGTCTTGGACGTAGTAATTGGGAGCACGTTGTCCCATGGCAGCAAATGCCGCTTTGCGCCCTTTCCAGAGTTTGAGGCGTTCCTGGAGATCTTCAGCGGAGCGTAGGTTGCGAGCGCCGCATTGGCGGCAGAGGGCTTCCACCCGTGCAGCATCCTGCTCGACTTCCACCCGTCGGCCATCGACCTCGACAAGCAGAATCGCCCCAGCGTCCCGTGGATAGCAGCCACTATTGACGACATCCTCCACGGCGTTGATGCTCAGGTTGTCCATGATCTCCATGCCAGCCGGAATGATCCCCGCACCGATGATTGCGGAAACGGCTGCGCCCGCTTCATCGATGGTGGCAAAGTCAGCCAAGAGCACCCGAATTGCCTCAGCACTTTTAAGAATGCGCAGGGTCACTTCTGTGGCAATGCCTAGCGTTCCTTCAGAACCAACAAAGAGTCCTGTGAGATCGTAACCAGGCATCTCTGGAACCTGACCACCGAAATCGACGATCTCTCCATCGGGCAGAACGACTTTTAAGCCTAAGACGTGATTGGTGGTCACGCCGTACTTCAGGCAGTGAACCCCGCCGGAGTTCTCAGCGACATTGCCACCGACAGAACAAATAATTTGGCTAGAGGGATCGGGTGCGTAGTAAAAGCCAGCGCCACTGACAGCCTGAGTCACCCAGTTGTTGATCACACCGGGCTGAACGACGACGCGCTGATTTTCGAGATCAACTTTTAGTATGCGATTCATCCGGCTGGTGACGATCAAGACACAATTTTCCGTGGGCAAAGCACCACCCGAAAGTCCTGTTCCTGAACCCCTCGCCACAAAAGCGATTCCTTCGCGGTGGCACAGAAGCACAACCTGAGCAAGTTCTTCAGTCGTTTTAGGTAACACAGCAATTGCTGGTTTTTGGCGGTAGCTGGTTAGCCCATCGCACTCAAAAACCAGGAGTTCTTCGGGAGTCCAGACGACTCCGCTGCGACCAACGAAAGTCTCAAATTGTTTGACGAGGGATCGCTGTCTACTGCCCTGAATCAACATCGTTTTTCAAGAAAACACTTCTGCCAGTGTACTCGCGCTAGTGCCGCGCCTCCGCATCTAACTGATTGCTCATGCGCTGAAGACGGCGATGAATATCTGGGTCTGAAGCTTTGGTCTGTTCGATCTTATCGATGGCGTACATGACCGTCGTGTGATCTTTACCGCCGAGGGCATGTCCAATCTTTGGCAAACTCAAAGCAGTGTGTTGGCGCAGCAGAAACATGCACACTTGACGGGCTTGAGAGATTTCTCGTTTGCGCGAATCGCCTCGCAATTCTTCACTAGAGATTTTGAATTCATCGATCACGAGGTCGATAATCGCCTCAGCAGTCACCTCGCCGCGCACCCGTGGTGGCGATAGAATTGGGCTAATCGTTTCGACGGTCATCGGCAATCCGGAGATCGAAACATAGGCAACTGCGCGAATCAATGCCCCCTCTAGTTCACGAATGTTGGAAGTATAAGCAGAGGCAATATATTGGATCACTTCCTGTGGCACAAAAATATTTTCATATTCTGCTTTTTTCTGAAGAATCGCCATCCGTGTTTCTAAATCTGGCTGCTGAATATCGGCAATTAAACCCATCGAGAAACGCGACGATAGACGTTCCTGGAGTTTTGAAATGAGTTGCGGAGCACGATCCGAAGCAATGACGATCTGTTTGCCTGCTTCGTAAAGTGTATTGAAGGTATGAAAAAACTCTTCTTGGGTATACTCTTTGCCTTCAATGAATTGAATATCGTCAATTAAAAGTAAGTCAACGCGACGATAATGCTCCCTAAAATTTTGCATTGAATCGCGTCGAATCGCCTCAATAAGGTCATTGGCAAAACGCTCAGTACTTACATAAGCAACCTTGGTTTTTGGCTCAATGTCAAGCCGGTAGTGGCCAATAGCCTGCATTAGGTGCGTTTTTCCTAAACCAACACCACCACAAAGAAAGAGAGGATTATAACTGCAACCTGGATTTTCAGCGACCGCAAGGGCAGCAACATGGGCAAAGTGATTCGTCGCGCCAACCACAAAGCGAGAGAATGTATATTTTGAGTTTAAAGTAGAACCACTGGGTGCTGCTGGTGTGGCGACAACTTCGCGCTCCACAACCGGTCTTACAGGTAGCTCATCGACTTGCTCCGCGATCACAAAACTCAATTGAATTGGATGACCAATCACCTTCTCGCCTGCCGTCGCAATGGCTTTGGCATAATTGCGCTGCAACCAATTACAGGCAAACGGATTTGGTGCCTGAATCACAAGGCACTCGCCGTCAAAATGTTGTGCTTTTGCTGGTTTTATCCACGTTTCGAGGGTCGGACGTGTAAGATCCTGCTGAAGGTGTGCGAGGATACCATCCCAGAGTTTTTCTACCAAGGGTTTTGCCCAAATTGCTAAACGACAGACGCGATCATTCTAGACAGCAATCTTATCTAAGACCTCGCCCTTCGTCCATCCTTAATCTCTCGATAACCCTGCGAACCCTGACAAATTCACGATCTCAGCATGAAAACATTTGTAAATAGTATCCGCCGCAACAACAGAGGAATATTTCACCCACAAGGGTTGGCAATCTGGTCGATTGCCAGATACAATACGAAACGCTGCTTATAAGAGACCCATGAAAAGAACACTAGAAGGCACAACCCGCAAGCGCCAGAAGACTTCTGGCTTCCGGGCAAGGATGCGCACCGCCAATGGCCGGCGCGTTCTCAAAGCCCGTAGAGCACGTGGCCGTCACCGTCTTGCCATCTAGTTTCATTTGCTGCCTCCTGCCCACCGATTGCGCGCAACCCGCGATTTTGAACTTGTGCATCGCCGAGGAAAGCGGCATAGTGGCGACCATTTCATACTCTGGGTACTCAGTCGCCAGCCAGGGCCAACCAAAGTTGGGATCACCACAAGCCGCAAAGTTGGCAACGCAGTCCGTCGCAACCGCTTCAGACGACTGATCCGGGAATCTCTGCGTCCACTTGTTTCAAAAATTTCAGAAGGATACAAAATTGTAATAGTGGTGCGAGCACGAGCCAGTCCAAAATCTCCAGTTCCAAGTTTTGGAGAGGTTGGCTTGGAGGTTGTGAAGCTTCTCGAAAGCAGCGGTGTGCTTGTTGGCTAAGGCAGGGAGAGGAAATCGATGGCGATTCAAGAAGAAGTCAAATTTGAGGGACGTCCTCACGTTGTCGATTTGATCGTCAACACCTTACTTTTAATCACGATTATCTGGCTTCCCCTTTGGATCGGCTCTTTGGCGCGCTTCTTGTTTGTCCGCTACCGGATTACCAACCGTCGGGTCACTGTCGAAGGTGGTTGGCGCAGTCAAAAGCGGACTGACGTGGTCTATCGCGAAATTGCCAGTGTGACCGTGATCCCCAATTCCATCGTCGGGGGCATCTTTAATTACGGTGTCGTGATCATTAAAACCAAAGACGGTGTGCAGCTCGAACTCAAGGCTCTGCCCCGTTTCCGCGAAATTGCGACCTACATTGAAGAGCGCATCGATAAACGGACAACGAGTGCGGCAAAAAAGTAATCGAAGAAGACTCCATTTCTTCGAGTTCGCATCAATTAAAGGGCAGTTGAGGAACTGGCATAGTCTGTCCCAGAAAATAAATCTAAAAACTTTAGTCTGTGACTATCGACGGATTGACCGCCGAAAACCTTACCGAAGCGAGGTCACAGCCATGATGCACTCTACAGAAATGAGCAGTTATTTTGCCATGTACTATGCAGCAGTTTGCGCCATCGGTCTTTCTATTTTTCTAGTTGGCCATCTCTTTTCCCGTTCAACCGTACGTTGAGCGGGCTTCAGTAGCGACTTGATCGCAAATTTCACCTCTATAATCCAAACAGAACTCTATGAAATTCTTTAAAGCTTCCTTTAATATCCAGATTGAGACGCAACTTAGGAGTTCAAGACCATGAGTGAGACACCCGAAACAAAACCTGTCCCGGCCAGTACCGAGACCTTGGCCACTGTTCACATCCGCAATGGCCAAGCTATTTTTCCTTCAGACCTGCAAATTTTGCCTGAAACAAGCCTTCCCGAAGGCCGCCCGATTGAAAGAAGCAAGTTTCGCATTGCCCATATCATGCCCGACAAAAGTCCAGTGATGAAGGACGATTTTGAACTGATGGATCACAGTGCAGAAGGTCGCCCGATCTTCAAAAGTACGCTCAAGATTTTGCCTGAAACATTCTTGCCTGAAGGTCGCCCAATCGAAGCCTCGGCGATCAAAAATGTTGACGTCCTGCAAGGGCGTTTCACCCGTCCTGTGTTTGCCGATGTTGTCCACGTCGCCGAAGATTTGCAGCCCATTTACAATCGTCCTGTTTTCAAGAGCAGCCTGAAAGTGTTACCTGAAACTTCGCTACCCAATGGCCGCCCCATCGAAGCAACAGGCTCACTGCTAGCCGATGTGCAACCTGATTATCCTTCTCGCCCAGTCTTTAAGAGCGATGTCCAAGTGGCTGAAGGTCTTGAGCCGATTTTCAATCGTCCAATTTTCAAAAGCAGTCTAAAAGTCCTGCCTGAGACCTCATTGCCCAATGGTCGCCCGATCGAGGCTTCAGGAACAGCTTTTACGCCAACCCGCACACTGCCTTCTTGACCTCTGTAGAACCCTCTGCCTTAGAGAGAATACCAACTAGTCATGAACCGCACCATCGGGCATCACTGTGCCTGTGAGTGCGGTTCCGGTCATTTTGACCATGACGCGGCCAGCCACACTTACCTTTGCTCCCGTTAAATTCGCGCCACGCAAATCTGCGCCACTGAAATCCGCGCCGAGCAAGTTAGCACCTTGCAAATTGGCGTCTCGAAGATCTGCCTGTAGCAGGTTGGCTCGGAAAAGATTGGCGTGGGTTAAATTCGCCCCTTTTAAGATCACTTTGTGCATGAAGGCATCGCTAAGATCCGCGCCCTTCAAATTTGCCTCGGTCAAATTGCGGCCTGCTAGATCTTTTTCTTTAAGATCTGCGCCACTGAGATCGATGCCTGTTAGGTCTTTATGGGGAGCAGGACGGGGCGGTGGAGGCGGAATGGGTGGAGATGTGTAGGTGTAAGGTGGCGGCGGTGTTTTTGGTGTCGATGGAGGGGGTGATTTCGGCGTAGAGGTGTGGGGAGGGGGCGATTTCGGCGTAGAGGTGTGGGTATAAGGTGGCGGCGATTGTGAAGCGGAGGTATAGGTTGCAGGCTTGTAGGCACTCGCCGGTGGGCGGTAGGCTGGTCGAAAATTTGAGGCGGAAGCTTGCGTTTGAGAGACTTTGCGCAGGGTTCTCAGTTGCTCGTAGGCCAAATTAAATTCTTTGAGTTTCTCGACTGCCTTCTGCTGAAGCCGTGTATTGTCTTGGGGAATACGATCAGGGTGCCAGACGAAGACGAGATCTTTGTATGCCTGTCCCACTTCTTCGGGGGAGGCTCCAGGTTCAAGGCCGAGGATCCGATACCAGCGTTCCATTTCACTCATGTGCAACAACCTAACATCGATACCCCTGAGACGAAAATGCCATGAGATGATAAGAACAGATTCCGTTACAGAGATTTACCTTGGCCGAGTTGCGCAGTTATGTCTACCTCGACAGTCTTCAACCTCAATTCGCTGCCTTACTGGGCACTATGCTACCGGGGTTTCTGCCATTGCCAGGGGATGCTTCCTTGTGGATCGAAGTCTCACCAGGCATAGAGATCAACCGGATCACCGATATTGCCCTCAAAGCCGCCATGGTTCGACCGGGTGTCCAGATGGTCGAGCGACTTTACGGAAGCCTTGAAATTCATTCTAGTCGCCAAGGAGAGGTCAAAGCTTCTGGTGCGGCGATCTTGCAGCATCTCGGTGTCTCAGAGCGTAGCCGCGTCAAACCCCAGGTGATCTCTAGCCAAATCATTCGCAATATTGATGCTCACCAAGCCCAATTGATTAACCGCTTCAAAAAAGGGCAAATGATCTTGGCTGGCCAAACCTTGCTCGTCCTTGAAGTGGAACCCGCTTCCTACATTGCCCTTGCCACCAACGAAGCGGCAAAAGCGGCAAGTATCAATATTCTCGAAGTCTCGCCTTTTGGCAGTTTTGGCCGGATGTACTTGGGTGGGGAAGAGCGTGACATCGTCGTCGCCCACTCTGCCAGCATTTCCGCCATCGAAAATATCTATGGTCAAGAAAGTTTGCCTAATGGCCGGCGGGAGTAGTTTTAATCGTGTCTTGCACTGTGCCAGTTCAATAGGTGGCCGAAATAGATAACTGCCACCTGTTGCCCTTGATTAGATTCAGGGGGTAGTGCTTTTGAGGTTTTGTCATGTTGGGTGGTGTTACCGCGTTTGGTTTAGGAACGGCTCTGCTTACCGCAGTCGTCTTCGGGTTGCTGCACTGGCTGGGGGTTCCTGCTGGCAATTTTGTGGATTGGGTGATCGCCCTTGCAAGCTTTGAGTGGCTCTTGATCGTCACAACGGTGCCTTGGAATATCCACTTTGAAGCCAAAGAAGTGGTTGCGGAGGCAGAGCGCTCGCGTTCCCATGGCATTTATGTTGAAGATAAAGATTACAACTACGCCCGTACGGTCTCAGGCCGATTTTTGGTATTGGCTTTGATGCTTCATCTCTTGTCCGCTGGTGTACTCTACGGACTCTCCGCCTGGGGAATTAGCAGTGTCGGCTATATCGGCTCGATTGCTGCACTGTTGCTTACTTTGTTACGGCCTACCCTTCGCGGTGCGGAGTATATCTATGCCCGGTTGCGGGCTGTGCGCCAGACAGTGCTCTACCCCCACGAAGATGTCCAGGAATTGCGCAATCGGGTCGCTGCCCTCGAAGGCCAAGTCGAGTACCAAGGCAAACAACTGATGGAGCAGACAGAAAACCTTGAAGAAGCTCGCGATGGCATTGCCCGACTCGGTGCCATTCACAGAGAGCATCAGGCTGAAAATCTCCAGGCCCACGAACGTCTCGCGAGAGAGACGCACACAGCGGTTGCTCAGTTGAGTACCGATGGACAAGTTATAGATCACGTTCGTGAACTCGTGCGTTTCTTCAAGTCTGCATAAAAGAGCGTGTATTCTGGTACACCGCATGAGTTCATGACACGACGGATATTCAACGCGGTAGGATAAATCGAGCATTTCGCAAAGGGTTGGGGCATGACTGTCAAAAAACTTACGGTAAAGACCCCAGTGGTCGATCTCGACGGCGATGAAATGACCCGGATTATCTGGGCAATGATCAAGGACAAACTGCTGCTCCCTTACCTGAATATCGATATTAAGTACTTCGACCTCAGTATCGAAAATCGCGATGCCACCGACGATCTGATCACTGTGCAGTCCGCTGAAGCGATTCAGCACTACGGGGTTGGTGTCAAATGCGCCACGATTACCCCTGACGAGGCACGGGTGAAAGAATTTGGCCTCAAAAAAATGTGGAAATCTCCTAACGGCACGATCCGCAATATTTTGGGTGGTACTGTTTTTCGAGAACCGATCCTTTGCCAAAATATTCCTCGTCTCGTTCCCGGTTGGACAAAGCCGATCACCATCGCCCGCCATGCTTTTGGTGATCAGTACCGAGCAACGGAATATCGTGTCCCAGGTCCTGGCAAACTCAAACTGGTCTTTGAATCGGCGAGTGGAGAAGTGAGCGAACAGGTGGTTTTCGACTTCCCTGAAAAGGGTGTGGCCATGGGCATGTACAACCTCGACGAATCGATTGAAGGCTTTGCCCGTGCCTGCTTTAACTTCGCCCTGACCCGCAAATGGCCTGTCTATCTATCGACCAAAAATACGATCTTGAAAGTGTACGATGGCAATTTCAAAGATATCTTTGCCCGGATCTTCGAAACAGAATTCAAGCCTGCATTTGATGCTGAAGGAATCACCTACGAACATCGCTTGATCGATGACATGGTGGCAGCAGCGCTCAAATGGTCAGGTGGTTTTCTATGGGCTTGCAAAAACTATGATGGAGATGTCCAGTCCGATGTTGTTGCCCAAGGCTTCGGATCTTTGGGTCTGATGACCTCGATTCTATTAACGCCAGACGGCAAAACCGTTGAGACAGAGGCGGCTCACGGCACTGTGACGCGTCACTACCGGATGCACCAACAGGGCAAACCAACTTCAACAAACCCAATTGCCTCGATCTTTGCTTGGACCCGTGGTCTTTGGTACCGTGGCCAATTCGACGAAACTCCTGAGATCAGTGCGTTTGCTGAACTACTCGAAAAAGCCTGCATCGAAACGGTCGAAGCAGGCGAGATGACCAAAGATCTGGCCATCTTAATTAGCTCCGATCAACCTTACTTAAATACCGAAGCCTTTATTGATGCAATTGCAAGCCGATTGGACAGTGCATTTCAGACACAATTCGATCTCGCTTAAGCCACAGAGCGGCGGTCTTCCCCAGTTCCTTGATCTTGGAGTGCGACATAGTAGGCTCTCATCAGCGCCATCGCTGGTGAGTGATCTGTGCTTTCATAACCCATTGCAAACGGCCCCGCATCGGGTTTCCAGATCCGCGCACAGTAGCCAACTGCTGGCACAAACTTCACAGCCCAACCCCATGCCTTCTCCATTAAAAGTCCACGTAGGGCAAGCTCCACTTCACTCTGGTTGTACACAGAGTAGACAGTGTCACGAATCTCCAGAAACTCCTCACAGGCAATCTGAAAATTCTGGGGATCGAGCTTTGCAATCTGATTAAAGGCTGTCATTAATTCTGACGCTTGGTTTGGCGCATCCGTAATGTTTTGCACAGTCGTACTCTTCGTGATACAAACAAGTTACCCAGGGAGTCTAAACCTAACGTCCGTAAAAGCGCCGATCTTTGATGAACACGGGCTCTCAGTGCTTTCGCTGATTGTACTTTTTACTCCTATTTTTTCTGGCTTCAGTTAGTTAGCAATGCCATAAATATTTGTTTGATCGTAGAAATGAAAAGGCTTTATCGGAAGTTTATCAAGTCTTTATTGTTATGATCCCTCAGCTACCTGTCTAGCGTATTGGGGGGATATCGGCTTAAAGTAAAGAGTCTTTCATCTCTAGGCTATGGGATCTCAAGCAGGTCTGTATACGGCACTCCTCGTCAGTTTTGGTTGGATCCTCTCGGTCTGCTTCCATGAATTTGGCCACGCGGTCGTTGCGTATTTGGGGGGAGACACCTCCGTCAAGGACAAAGGATACCTGACCCTCAACCCACTCAAGTACATCGACCCCAATACCAGCATTACTTTGCCGATTGTTTTTTTACTGCTCGGTGGCATTGCTCTTCCTGGGGCGGCAGTCTACATCCAGACGGATCGCCTACGCAGTCCACTTTGGCGTAGCGCTGTGTCGTTGGCTGGCCCCCTCGCCACGTTGCTTTTCGCCGTCCTGCTGCTTATTCCTTTTTGGTTTGGCATCGATCAGAAGAGTTGGCTCTGGCTGGCTTTGGCTTTTCTAGCCCAGCTAGAGATCTCGGCATTCTTACTCAATTTAATTCCGATTCCTTCGTTTGATGGGTTTGGCATCCTTGAACCCTGGCTCCCTGAACAAGTGCGCACACAACTGGAACCCCTGCGCCGCTACGGAACCTTGCTCTTGTTCGGTTTGCTTTGGTTTTATGCCCCGGCCAATCGTGCTTTTTGGGGAACTGTCGATCTGATCGGTGTGAATCTGGGTCTTCCGATTGAGCTTGCAGAAGCGGGTTACGTCCTTTTCCGTGAGTGGTCTACTCCACTGCTGCTGGGTACTGTCGTGATCGTCGCGATTGCTCGCCAGCTGATTACTCCCCACAAAGTGGCCTTCGAAGCTGGCAGTCGCCTTCTGCAGCAAGGCAAGCTCGAAAAAGCGATTGCCCAATACGACAAAGCAGTCAACAAGAAACCAGATTTTTATGAAGCCTTGGCGGTGCGCAGTTATCTTCTGCAAACTGTAGGTCGCTACAAAGATGCTGAATCTTCCTACACCCAGGCGATTGCGCTTCGGGAGGATGAATTCGGCCTCTACGTCAATCGTGGAATTATCAGTGCGCTTTTGAATCACCGCACCGAAGCATTGGCGGATTTCGACAAAGCACTCAGTTTGCAGCCTGACTCCCCGGAAATCTACACCCAGCGTGGCTGCGCCTATTTAGAGTGGAAAGCCTACGAAGCAGCGATTGCTGATTTTAACCAAGCACTTGCCATCGATCCCGACTATGTTTATGCCTTCAACCATCGTGGACTCGCCCGTGCTAGCCAAGGGGATCGCATCGAAGCACTCCAGGACATCAGTCACGCCCTTGAACTAGAACCCGGTTACGCAGAAGCCTATTTAAACCGGGGGCAGATTCGTCTAGAACTTGGTGCTCAAGAGTCAGCGCGTCTTGATCTGACCAATGCGGTGCAACTCTTCAAGCAAATGCGCAACAAAGATATCCTTGCCCTTGAACAAGAACGTCAAGCCCAGAGCCTATTAGAAAAACTAACTGCTTAGTCCTTGCCAAAAGATCACGATGGCCGTTCCACAGGCAAACGCGCCCAGCCAGTCCACGTGCTCGTCCCCTTCGGCGTTCCAACCGACATAGAGCCAGTACCCAGCCAGGAGTAAGTAGCAGAGCGGCGGCAAAAAGTTTTCACTATCCGCAGCGATCAGGAGCACTTGCAAACTGGCCAGACCGGCAATCATTCCCCGTGCGTAGAGGGTTGGCAGAGCAATCTGCGTATTCTGTAGACCCAAGAAAAAATAAGGGAAGCGGGAGACCAACTCCTTAAGGTTCCAAGCGAGGGCGGCTAGGAATCCCCAGACGAGGACTCCTGAGAAAATATCACTATCGGGCACCTTGACACTCCTGCACTAGCTCTTAGCTTAGAGGGTTCCACACCTGAACCCAAATTCATCGTGGCGAATATTTTACTAGGTGTATGACTGTTCATATATGTATTGCGCAATCTAGATGTAGTGTAAACACCTCAGTTTTCGACCCTGATTCACGCTAAGATTATTACTCCTTTCTGGAGCGCCACCGATGAGTGCGCCGCAAGTTCACCCACAGACCGTCGAAGAAGTGCGCAGCAAAGCGGACCTCTACGATGTTGTGTCCGAACGGGTAGTTCTGCGCAAGTCGGGTCGCGATTACAAGGGACTTTGCCCCTTTCACGAAGATCGCAGTCCCAGCTTCTTCGTCAGTCCTAGCAAGCAGATCTACAAGTGTTTTAGTTGTAGTGCAAGTGGGGATGTCTTTAAGTTTTTGATGGAGCAGGACAAGTCTTCGTTTTCGGAGACTGTGCTTAACCTAGCCCAACGCTATGGGATTACGATTCGCACTGTCCAGCCAGAACAGAGTGCTGAGTACACCCGCAGGCTCTCGAAACGCCAGCAGTTGATCGAAATTACCGAATTAGCTACTCAGTTCTACAGCTATGCGTTGCACTCCGAACGTGGTCAAGAAGCTATTACTTATCTCAAGCAAAGAGCGCTCACCGAAAAAACGGTTCAAAAGTTCCGCCTCGGTTATGCCCCAGAAGGTTGGCAATCCCTCTACACCTACCTCGTCGATCAAAAGCGTTTCCCAGCGAGCCTTGTGGAGGAAGCTGGACTGATCGTGCCCCGCAATGGTGGACAAGGGTATTACGATCGCTTCCGCAACCGCTTGATGATTCCGATTGCCGACGGCAAAGGTGAGATCATTGCTTTTGGGGGACGCGCCTTTGGCGACGAACAGCCTAAATACCTGAACTCCCCCGAAACAGACCTTTTTCAAAAAGGCCAGACGCTATTTGGTTTACAAGAAGCGAAGACGGCGATTAGCCGCATGGATATGGCCATCGTCGTCGAGGGCTACTTCGATGCCATTGCCCTACACCAAGTCGGGATCACCCACGCTGTAGCGACCTTGGGAACGGCGCTGCGGGCTGACCAAGTCAAGCAACTGCTCCGCTACACCGAGTCGAAGCGGGTCATTCTCAACTTCGACGCGGACAACGCTGGCGTGCAGGCAGCCGAAAGGGCGATCGGCGAACTCAAAGACTTGGTGGTGAAATCCGGTGTCCAACTGCGGATCTTGAATCTGCCTTCTGGCAAAGATCCAGACGAATATCTGCGCAATCATTCCCCCCAAAGCTATCTCGAACTCGTCAACACTTCGCCCCTCTGGCTCGATTGGCAAGTCGAGCGCCTCTTTTCGGGGCGCGACCTTGGGCAAGCGGCTGACTTTCAATTGGTCAGCCGCGACCTCGTCGCTTTACTCAGCGATCTCCCCGAAGGCATGGGTCGCACCCGCTACATTCACTGGGTGGCGGATCGACTTTCCCAGGGCAATGGCCGCCTTGCGGTGCAACTTGAAGACGAACTGCGCCGCCGCATTCGCCGCCACCGCTGGAGTGGACCCGCCCAAAAGCAACAGCGCGAATCCGCCCTTTCTGTCTGCCACAGAGCCGAAGTCCAACTTCTGCAAATCTATCTCCATTCGCCTGAGTACCGCGAAGATATCCACCAGGGACTTACTGAGCACGACCTCGAATTTTCGGTGCTGCCCCACCGCCAACTCTGGCAAAAGATTTTGCAACTGCGCGAAGATATCGACCCCGAAGCCGATATTGTCGTTTCACTGCGCACGCTCTGTGCAGGCGATTCAGAACTCAATTCCCGCCTGGGCCAACTGCTCTGGCTCAACGAAAATAATCGTGTTGCCTTGATGCGTCCCCACATGGTGATTCGGGCCAGCATCGCTAATCTCCAACTTGACCAATGCGAACGCCGTTACCGCTACCTCTCACAACTTTGGGACGAGGCTTCTGCCAAGCACGACCGCGTCGAAACCCAGTACTTCTGGGAACAGATCTCCGAAGAATACCAGCGGATCAATGCCCTCAAAGCCCACCTC
This sequence comes from Gloeobacterales cyanobacterium ES-bin-313, assembly GCA_014379585.1. Lineage (GTDB taxonomy): Bacteria > Cyanobacteriota > Cyanobacteriia > Gloeobacterales > Gloeobacteraceae > JACMLN01. Next base: position 18,199 of record JACMLN010000176.1, read on the forward strand.
ACGCTCAAATTGGGCGAAGACAACGAAGGGCCAACCTACGAATCTGAAACTGGCGCAATTTGAGACCCCGTTGCTTCCATCAAAAAGCCCTCAATTTAAGCTTCTAGCCCCAAGGACTCAGTTTTAACTTGATTGGACTTGCGCAGAGGAAGTTCTGGAACGAACAGCCCAAGCAGTACTGCCAAGATCGCAAAAGGCAAGGTGTAACTATAGATGCGACTGACAGCAGTGGCGAAAGCGTCTTTGACTACTTCGTGGACTTGTTCACTGATCTGAGTGCGGTTTTCGACAGAGTAGCGGGCAAGGTCTGCGTCTAAGGTTTTTAGATGTTCGGCCATGCCACCGTTGCGCAGTGTATAGGGATCGAGTTGGGGGGCAATCTCTGGGGGAAGCTTCGCGGCAATGGGCTGGAGTCCAGTGGTCAATCCTGACGTGATCATGGCGGTCAAAATCGCCCCGAAGATAGCACCACCGATGGTCTGGCTCAACTGCACGAAAAACAATCGCGCCGAGGTGGCGACCCCAACATTGGCGTAGGGAACTGCATTTTGCAAAGCAAGATTGACCTGAGGAAAAGTGGCACCGATGCCAAAGCCAAGAATCGCCATCCAAAGCCAGACTTCTTGAATGTGGGAACTGACCGTAAACGTCGAAAGTCCACCGTAGCCGATGGCCAACAAGATAAGGCCAACCACCATGATCGTTTTGTAGCGACCGGTGTGCTGGATCAAGTACCCACTAATAATTGCGGTGAGCAGGAAGCCTAAAGTTTCGGGTAGTAAAGCGATCCCTGCTTCTGTCGCTGTTGTTCCTAAGACATTGACAACGTAGATCGGCAAGAAAAGCAAAGCAGTAATAAAAGAGCCTCCTGTCAGTCCAGAAATGGCGCACAGCAAATTAAACGAAGGAATTTTGAAGAGGGATAAAGGCACAATAGGCTCTGCTGCCCGCTTTTCCACCCCCAGGAAAAGCACAAAACTGACAGCGGATAGGCTCAGGAAACCGACAATCAAAGGTGAGAACCAAGTATATTTTTCGTGATCTACACTCATGGCCACTAAGAGGGGCACAACAGCCAAGATCAACAGGCCAGCGCCTAAAAAGTCGATCTGAACGCGCTTCAAACCACTTTCAAGGGGTGGCATAAAGATCGCGATGGCGGCGAGGGCTGGCAAACCAAAAGGCAGATTGATATAAAAAATCCAATGCCAGCTGATCATATCGGTCAAGAACCCGCCGAGAAAGGGGCCGATGATCCCGCTGATCGCAAATACCGAAGCGATCCACCCCTGCAAGCGAGCACGTTCTGACGGAACGTAGAGATCCGCAGGAATCGTTAAGCCAACTGCGCCAATTGCGCCAGCGCCCAACCCTTGGATGCCTCTGAAGATCACTAAAGAGAGCATTGAGGGTGCCAGACCGCAAAGGGCAGATCCAGCCATAAACGCAGCCATGCCAACCAGCAAGATGCGTTTACGACCGTAGAGATCCGAAAGCTTTCCCCAGATCGGCAAAGAGGTTGTGCTGACCAACAGATAGGCCGTCGAGGTCCAGGAGAGTAAATCCAGATCGCCAAGATCTGCGAGAATCTTCGGCAATGCGGCTGAAACGATGGTCTGGTCTAAAGAGGTCAGAAAGAGGGCACTCAGAACGGCGCCCAAAATCAAAAACTTGGTGCGCTCAGGGAGCGCAGTCGTATAGTCAATCCGCTGCTCTAGCAATCCCGCCCCTCACACTACAAGCGCGCTATTCTATACTACAAGCATTTTGCCTAGGGCTTCACTTTTGTAGCAATGACCGATTCGCGCTGCCACCGATGATCTATCCAAACACTTTTGAAGGAATTTTGGCCGAGGGGATTCGCGTATAATCCTTTCACCCAGGGCTTTTGCATCGATTGGGTACCCATAAAAACAAGGGGTGCAAGAGGCGCTTGATCGATCAGTCGGGCTTCGGCTGCATGCATCCAGTACAGTCGCTGTTTGATGTCTGCTGCGCCCTCTGCTTTCTTCATCAAGGCGATGTACTCACTGTCCTTCCAATCAGTATGGTTATTGGAATTGGTATCGATATACAGATCTAAAAAAGCAGCTGGATCCATATAATCCCCGATCCAACCACCGGAAAGAATACTGAAGTTCCGACTTTCTGCCCGAGCCATGTGGGTTTGTGATTCTTCCATCTGAATATTCACATGGATCCCTAATTGCTCTTTCCACATACGTTGAATGGCCTGCGAAGCAGTAATCGTCGTACCGTGATTGATGATATCGATGGATACGGCTGGGAAATTTTTTCCACCTGGATAGCCTGCCTCAACAAGCAGGGCACGGGCACGTTTAGGGTTGTACATGGTACAACGGGGCGCACTGTATCCGCTCAGAATTGGGGGTACGACTGAACAGGCAGGTTGCATATTCAAAACTTTTAAGTAGCGCGATGTGATCGCTTCGCGGTCGATAGCCAAGTTGAGGGCACGGCGGACACGAATGTCATCGAAGGGTTTGTGCTTGACGTTAAATTCGAGATAGTAAGCGCCAAAAAAACTGCCACTTCGAAAATCCTTCCGTTTGCTAAGGGCGGGAATGAGTGCATCAGGTAAATATAAATTTCGAACAATATCTAGTTCTCCGGCACGATAAAGATTCGTATTTTGTGACTGATCGCTAACAGGTAACAGAACAATCTTATCGAGCCTGACTTGGTCATGATCCCAGTATGTTGGGCTTTTGGTGAGGACAACTTGATCGTAAGGTCGATAATCTGCAACTTGAAAAGGCCCATTACTGACAAGGTGTTCTGGGCGCGACCAAGCATCGCCGTAGCGCTCAATGACGTGGCGTGGTAGAGCAACAAAAGCCCAGGCGGAAGCCAGTTTTGGAAAAATGGGCGTGGGTTGTTCGAGGTTTACTTCTAAGGTGTTGTCGTCGAGAGCACGAACCCCCAATTGGCTTAGAGGGAGCTTGCCATCGAAAACTGCCTGGGCATTCTTGATCGGTAAAGCAGCGAATACATAGGGAGAGGCATTGGCGGGATTCACCAGACGTTGCCAACTCCAAACAAAATCTTGGGCAGTAATTGCTTTGCCGTCAGTAAAAGTAGCACCCTTTCGGAGGTGAAAAACCCAGGTGCGAGCATCGTCTTTGGATTCCCAACCTGTGGCGAGGGCAGGCATCGCCTCTAAAGTCTTTGGATCGCGGCTGGTGAGGGATTCAAAAATATTTAAATAAATATGACCTTCCGCGTAGGCAATCGACTTGTGAGGGTCAAAAGAGCGGGGTTCAGCGCCGTTACCCACACGAAGAATATTCTCTTTAGGCGTGTCAAGTTTTCCGAAATATTGCTCGTCAGGCTGGCTACAGGCAGTCAAATTCACTACACTCAATCCAGCTAACAGACTACAGATAAAATTTCGCTTAACTCGCATAAAGGCAAGAACTCCTGAAAAGACCGATAGAAACGCAGCTTTCCTAATTGGTTCACACCTTAACGGTCTCTCGAAATCAAGTTTGTATATCGCAGCACGAAAAGGGACTGCGAATGAACACAGCCCCTTTCGGTGTTGGCCATCAAAGCCTAGCCGCCATACTCGAAGCGTCCACCAAGCCGGAATGTAGCTCCCGGAGCGGGGTTCGCATCGAGGTACTCGTACTGGGTATCCGTGAGGTTCTGGGCACTAAACGTAAAGGTGAAACCTGGGGACATCGGAATTTCTGCATTCAAGTCCAAGGTGAACCAGGCAGGAACTCTCGTGCTCGCGTCACCCCGGAAGCGGAACTTGCCATCGTCATAGCGACCTAGCAACGTCGCAGTAAAGCCTTTATTGGCATAGGTCACTGCCGTAATCAAGCTGTTGTACGGAATGTTGTAGTCTTGAAACTCCTTGAAGTTCGGGTAGGTGGAACTGTCGATATCGTCGGAGTAGTTGCCGTAGGGACGCGCATCGACGTTCGTCCAGACGATCCGTGTGCGCCACTGATCCGTCACTTGCCAATCTGCACCGAACTCAATCCCGTTGCCACGACGGCTACCCAAGTTGATCTGTTGGCTGAGAATCTGGGACTGATCGGTGTTACCTGGGGTAAACAGCGGGTTGATAAACGTCCGAGCCTGGAACTGGTTGTCGATGTAGGTGCTGAAGTAGGTAAGTTTGAAACTAAAGTTGCGGATCGGGCTGTAGTCCACACCAAGGTCAAAAGTAATCCCTCGCTCAGGCTGCAAGTTTGGATTTGGGGTTCCTTGGTTTTGGCCGTAGGTGCCGGGGGCAACGAAGAGGTTCACAAGACTTGGAGCGTTGAAGACTTGGGAGTAGTTGCTACGGAAGGACAAGTTGTCAGCGACATTGAACCGTACTCCAACGGCTGGAGTCAGCAGTGAACCGTACTGGTCACTATAGGTGTAGCGCAGACCGACATTGGCTTTGAAGAAGTCGCTGAAACTGATGTCATCCACCAAAAAGGCAGCGATGCGGCTGGTGGCAAAAATTCTACCGAAGCTACTGACAGTGACACCACCACGGCGGACGTTTTCGCGATAGGCGAGTTGGTCTTGGACGAAATTGACCCCAACACTCAACCTCTGCCCAGGCGAGATCACGAAATCTGTTGCAGACTGGGCTTCGATGCGTTGGCCTTCAACAAAAGGCCGCAATACCGGGGAAATGGCCAACTCACCCACACCACTGGCGGTTGTTCCATTGGCTTCGACACCCCCCAAGGCATTCGAGTTGTAAAAGTACGGCGATGGCCGGAAGAAAGACAGGGCAGAGCGGAAGTACGACACGTAACTCGTCACTGAGATGTCTTTACTGACATCCCAGTCCCAGACAAGGGATGCTTCTTGGGAAGAAGTATTGCGTCTACGAAAGAACGAGTCGTCCCCTTGAGCTTGCTCTGCCGTGGGATAGGATTGGCCAGTCGGAAAAGAACGACCATTGTAGGTTGCGTCGTAAGTAAAGGGCAGGGGTGTGACATTTGAACTGGCTGTGACTGGCAGATAGGTCTGCACTGGGCAACGCTGTTCGCGCCCAGCCCGATCAAGGGGTAAGAATCGGTCAAAGTTGTAGGTTCCGTTCGGTGCTGTGGCTGGCCCACCAAAGAATCCGCAGAGGTTGTAGTCGTAGTAACCAGGGCTGCGGTCGCCAAACAGCGTATTTTGTTGATTGAGGCGCAGGGTGAGCTTATTGCTCACGCTGGGTTTGTAGGTGAGCTTCGTCATGTAGTTGTCGTTGCCGACACTCGAAAGGTTGTTGATGCCCTGCACTTTTAGGGCAGGCCCCACTTCGGGCGTCAAGAACCCGAACAAAGATGTGCCATTACCAAGACTACCGTCAGCGCAGATTTCGCCTGCCCCTTCGCAGGAGGCTCCTGATGTCACCTCGTCTCGTCCGTAGAACTGTGGGGTGGTCGGCAAAGTGAAACCGAAGGGATAGTCGTTTTTGGCGGCTATGCCTGTGAAGATCAAGTTGTAAGAAAGCGTATCGTCGCCACCGGAGTACTTGCCGACAAAGCGATTAAATGAGTA
>JACMLN010000177.1 GCA_014379585.1 Gloeobacterales cyanobacterium ES-bin-313
CAACAGCGACTCGGCAGTAGTGAGGCGGTCACTTTCAAGAATGTACGTGTTACCAAACAGCTGCTTGTAAATCGCTCGCAGGACAGTTTGGAGGTCGGATTCAGAAGCGTTGGGTCGCAGTTCAACCACAGGAGCGGGAGCGACAGCTGTAATGCCAAGGCTGATTTGAGCCTCTGCATCGATGCGCGCCTCTGCGGCAGGACGAACGAGATCCGACCAGTCTAGACGCGGCATGTCGATCAGTTGTTGACGAAAGTTCTCGCCAAAAAAATCTCTGGCCATCGAAACCCAGATTTCCTGGGATTCAACAGACCGCTCAGGGGCTGCAGGACGCATCTTGCGCGACAACTGGATGAAATAGTCTAGGCTGTCATCTTGCTTTACAGTGGGTCTGGACGGTGTAAATACCATGGCACGGTTCTCCAGGACTCAATCAACAGGTTGCAGTTTGGCTTCCTAAGAAGCCACGAATCTCATCTTCCGTCTATTCTGCACCGTGGAAGCGCTGAATAAAATCTTTTTCGGCGCAGTTGTGCAAATTGCGCGGTTGGGTAGCCAGAATATGCCTCAAACAGCGGGATTGCTAGCCGTTCCCAGCCCAAATAGCTCCATAGACCATCCCCAAAAGCGCAAGCCAAATTGTTTCTGTTGCTAGAAACAAAGCAACATTTTGTAACAGTTGATTTGCACCTGGTGAATGGGCTGATTGTGACTACAGTTGCAGTTGCAGGTTTCATGCAGCGCTTCCTTGGCAGGCTCTTAATCTGTGATCAATACGTCCAAGCAATCGGCGTAGAGTTATTGCATGAAGCGTCGTACTCTCATCACCCTGTTTCCGCTCAGTCTGGCTATCGCTTGTAGCGCCCAACCGAGGGGCGAAACGGCACAGACAGCAGAAGATCGCTACCGCCTCGGTAGCCGTGCCTTCGAAAAAGGCAATTTCCCTGAAACTGAGCGCCAATTGGACGGTTTGGGTAAGCGCCTACCTGCCCTCGCCGAGCGGATCGACCTCAAACTTGCCCTCAGTCGCGGCCAGGGACAAGATTGGCTCAAATCCTATCCGCAAAGTTTTTTAATCCCTGATGCCCTCTCTTTTTTGGCGGTTCGCAAGAACCCGGAGGCGGTGAATCGGCTGCTTCAGCGCTACCCGGATCATCCCCGTACAGCCGCAGCACTGGAATTGCTCCTCGGCGCTCAGCCAAAAAATCGCCAGTGGTTGACCCACCTGATGCGTTTCTTCCCCGATAATCCCCGCTCTAAATTGGCGGCAAAGCAACTCCAGAGTCTTGGAAGCCTCAGCCCTGCTGAGTGGGAAGCCGTGGCCATCGCCAGTAAACCGCAAGACGCAGATCTGGCTTATCAAAAAGCACCGATCAACGCGACAAACTTGCTGGCCCACGCCGCCGTCCTCAAGATGTTGGGCAAAAAACCAGAAGCCGCAAATTTGCTTGCCCAACTAGTGCAAACGTTTCCAAAAGATCCCCTGGCTTTTGAAGCGCAACTAGCTCGCGCCGACTTACTGCCCTCCGAGGGCGCTTTGACTTTACTGGCTGCAACTGAACGTCAATACCCTAAACGCGGCGACGAAGCGGTGTGGGCGGCCATTCAAGTCTGGGTGCGACAGCGCAAACAACCGAGTGGCGCCATCGACCTTGACTTGCATCTCGTCAACAAATACCCCGCCAGCGAAAAAGCCCCAAACGCAGCTTGGGAGCTTGCTTCTAACGCGGCTAACCAGGGGGATCTTGCCTCCGCCCAAAAGTATGCGCGGTTCATCCTTCGTCAACATCCGAAAGATGCCTTTGCTCCAAAAGCGGCTTTTTGGTCTGGGAAGTGGTCTGAACAATTGGGAGATACGAAGACAGCCAAAATCCAGTACGCAAGCATCCTGCAGCAATATCCCCATAGCTACTACGCATGGCGTTCGGCAGTGCATCTTGGTCGCGCCAATGGCGATTTCAATGTTGGCCTTGCGAGTATCCCCGTGAAATGGGACGCGCCCGCAGCGCCGATTGTCGGTGGTTCCCCAGCGTTGAAAGCCTTAATCGCCCTAGGGGAATTTGATGAAGCCCTGCGGCAGTGGCGCTCTGAAACCTACGGACGCAGCTTTAGGCCAGCAGAACTGCTGACGGAAGCATTCTTCCAGGCACGATTTGGGCGGAATATGAAAGCGATCAACCTCTCTGCCCGTGCCATTGCAGTTGATCCACCGAAAGATCCACGCAGCTATGCCCAAACTTATCCCCTCTTTTTTGCTGCACCTTTACGTCAATGGTCAGCAGACCGGGGCTTGAATCCGCTGTTTGTCGCCTCTTTAATTCGTCAAGAATCTCGGTTTGAACCGACGATTCGCTCTCGCTCGAATGCCGTTGGCCTCATGCAGCTTCTGCCATCGACAGCAAAATACATTGCCGACAAAGTCAAGGAGTCGGCTCCCTACGACCTAGACAAACCCGATGACAACCTGCGTTTAGGCACGGCGTATTTACGCTACACCCACCAGAAATGGGATGGCGATACGCTACTCGCCACGGCTAGTTACAATGCTGGCCCTGGAAACGTTGCACGCTGGGTAAAACAGATTCCAATGACTGACTTAGAGACATTTATTGAACAGATTCCGTTTCGAGAAACCCGCTCCTACGTGATCAATATTTACGAGAATTATTGGAATTACATGCAGCTGTATGGTGTTGGTCTAAAAACTATGTGATGTCATCCAATCAAATCATCTCCCACATGTGCTGAGGTGGTGGCGGCGGTCTGTCGAGATTTTTAGGTGCCGTCTTCCGCCGCTCCTTTATGCCGTCGGTGATTCAGAGCAATGGAAATGCATCTATGGAAACCCTCTGTATTTCATGTTGACGCAAACACTGGACTCTAGCACAGCACCCTAGAAGCTTGGGGCACAATAGAAACAACTACTTTCTGCGGGACTTCGCGATGACTACTACTGCTGCTACCCCGTACCGTCTGTCTCAGATCAGTCCAAAATCCTACGAACACCCCGCAGATCGGGCGGCAACAGCGGCTCTCAAGCAGATCCCGTTTATCGATGCTTTCATCAAAAAAATCTTTGAGTTCGGTCTAGAGCGAGCCTACAAGCAACAGTTGATGGGCAATGGCATTCAAATTGGCCCTAACCAGTTGCCGACGGTCTGGAATTCCTACCTTTCTTGCCTGGATACGCTGGATATGCCCAGCACCTACGACCTCTATATTCTCCAGACACCCAGCGTCAATGCCATGGCCTTCGGTGCCGACAAACCTGTGATCATTCTCCAATCAGGGCTTGTCAATATTCTCGAAGAAGACGAACTCAAGTCGGTACTCGCCCACGAAGTCGGCCATATCCTCTCTGAACATGTGCTTTATCGGACAGTGCTGACCCTGCTTCTCAGCATCGGGATGAGCAACTTGCCGCCCCTCGGAGACTTGCCCGTGAAGGCGATTATTCTTGCGCTTCAAGAGTGGTCTCGTGCTTCTGAACTGACCTGTGACCGCGCTGCTGCCCTCGTCGTCCGCGACCCACGCATTCACTGTCGGACTTTGATGAAGTTGGCCGGGGGAAGTGTGCCGGGATTGAACGTCGATGCCTTTATCCATCAAGCTAGCCAGTACGAAACCTGGGATGACTACGCGGATCGGGGTCTGCGCTTCTTTGGGGAACTCGGTGCAACCCATCCCTATGCCGTTCGACGGGTGTCTGAGTTGATGCGCTGGATTCAATCTGGCGAGTTTGACCGGATTATGAGCGGCAACTACGTGCGGCGCGGCCAAGAACCGCCCACCAGTGCCGAGTTTGAGCGGGCTGTTAACTTCTACAGTGGCCAGTTCCGTAACTTGGTGCAGGAGACTGGAGTCGGTGTCCAGCAACTCTCTCGCTCCATCGGCGATTGGCTGCGTAGCCAGCAACGGGGCAGTTCAAGATCCGGTTCCCAGGATTAGCTGTGCGGTGAAGGACTGAGTGGGATTATCATGAAAGATAAAGCACTGTTACCTTTCTTAAACTCCAGTGCTTGATTGGAACCCATGACAGTGTCCACTGGGAATTGGTTTGGCCTTGTCGAAACTGATTTAGAGCAGATGACCGATAACCTGCAGAATCTGGTAGCAGCCAAGCATCCAGTTCTCAAAGAAGCGGCAGAATATCTGTTTCGTGTAAAGGGAAAGCGCGTGCGTCCAGCGATCGTGCTGCTTGCCTCGCGGGCAACTGCCTCTAAGGGAATGCTTACAGACCGTCATCGCCGCCTCGCCGAAATCACCGAAATGATCCACACGGCAGGATTAGTGCACGACGACGTGATCGATACCTCCGACTTGCGTCGTGGTATGGACACAGTGAATGCCCATTTCACAAACAAGATCGCTGTCCTCGCCGGAGATTTTCTATTCGCAAAATCTTCTGTGTATCTTTCGAGGCTCGGTAGTTTAGAAGTAGTAGAACTTCTCGCCACCGTGCTTGAGCACTTCGGAGAAGGTGAAATTCTTCAAAGCGTGCGGCAATTCGACCCGACCCTGACGTTTGAAGAGTACATCGACAAGAGTTTTTATAAAACAGCTTCTTTGCTGGCCAACAGCGCCAAGGCCGCTGCTGTTTTGAGCGATAGCCCCCGCGATGTCTGTGAAGCCCTCTACGACTACGGCAAGCATCTAGGAATCGCTTTCCAGATTGTCGATGACATCTTAGACTTCACTGGCTCGACGGCTGTCCTCGGCAAACCCGCAGGCTCCGACCTGCAAGAAGGTCACTTAACCGCTCCTGCTCTGTTTGCTCTCGAAGAACACCCCCAGTTGGCAGTTTTGATTGAAGGCGGATTTGCAAATAACGGTGACTTCGAGTCAGCTCTCAAGTTGATTCATGCCAGTCGTGGTATTTCGCGCAGTCGAGAATTGGCGCAAGCCCATGCCCGACAAGCGGTCCAAGTACTCGAAGTTCTTCCCCAAAGTCCGGCCCGACAAGCTCTCAGTGACTTGAGCGATTATGTTCTTGATCGGCTTTATTGAGCGAGCAAACCAAGGGCAGCGGCAACGAGGGCACCAATCGCAGTATTGATAATATTAACTGTCTCATTGGTGAGAAACCCCTGCTCCTGAAGGGTTGCACCGATCAGGCTCTCGCAGGTCGTCGCCACAAAAGCAGCCACTAAGCACCAGAGCACTCCCATCGGATGCACAAAGCCAACGGCCAAGCCCACTAGGGCCAAGACCAAAGAGCCAAGCACCCCTGCCAAAGTACCTTCTAGGCTGACTGCCCCTTCCGTCCCCGGTGGCACTGGACGCAGGGTTGTAATCAAAAATGTCCGTTTTCCGTAGGCTTTGCCGACTTCGGAGGCAGTCGTATCCGAAAGTTTGGTCGCAAGGCTGGCGGTGTAAGCTAGCTGCCAAGCTGGATTGGGAAGAAGCAAGAAACCGAGGGCGCAGACACTCGCTGTGAGAGCCGAACCCCAGACATTTTCAGGGCCACGCATCCCACCCCGCTTTTCAGCGATACCCAGTGCTACTTTGCGGGCAAAACCGAGTTTGGTGACTAGGGTGCCGAGGGCAAAGTACACCAAGATCACGCAATACCCTTGCCAACCAAAAACGCCCCAGACCAACACCCCAAGAATCCACGCACTAGCTAGACCAGCAAAAGTCAGTAACTTTGCAGGCCATGCAGGAATGAGCAGGAGGGTGTTGACGAGTAGCCCAATCAGCCACTGCATCTTAGCGGAACATGCTACTTACCGAGGAGTCCTCGTGGATGCGCCAGATCGCTTCTCCAAGCAGATCCGCCACCGAGAGCACGCGCAACTGAGAAAACTGTTTTTCTGGAGGGATCGGAATCGTATTTGTGACAATCACTTCGGCAAAAGTGCCATCAGAAAGACGTTCAAGGGCTTGTGGCGAGAAAACAGCGTGGGTTGCACAGGCGTAGACTTCTTTAGCACCGTGCTGCAGCAAGACTTTGCCTGATTGAGCAATCGTTCCAGCTGTGTCGATGATGTCATCCACCAAGATGGCAGTTTTGTCCTGTACATCCCCGATCACGTTCATCACTTCCACCATATTGTGCTCAGGACGGCGCTTATCGATGAAGGCGAGGGGAACGTTTTCACCCAACTTCTTGGCGAAGGAACGCGCACGCGCGACACCACCTACGTCAGGAGAAACGATGACAACATCATCCAACTGCTTCTCTTTAATGTATTGCAGCAACACAGGTGAGCCGTAGACGTGATCTAAAGGAATGTCGAAGTAGCCCTGAATCTGGGCAGAGTGCAAGTCCATGGCCAGAACCCGGTTCACCCCTGCTTTGGTGATCAAGTTGGCAACAAGCTTGGCCGTAATCGACTCGCGGCCTGCGGTCTTGCGGTCAGCACGGGCATAGCCGTAGTAGGGAAGGACTGCTGTGATCTGACGCGCCGAAGCCCGCTTACAAGCATCGATCAAGATCATCAATTCCATCAAGTTGTTGTTGACGGGTCTGCAGGTCGGCTGGATCAAATAGACATCGCAGCCTCGGATCGATTCTTGAATCTGAACGTAAATTTCCCCATCCGCAAAGGTTTTGCTTACCATCGGTCCTGGTGAAAGCCCAAGATAGCGAGCAACCTGGGTGGCCAAATCTGGGTTGGCAGAACCCGAAAATAGTTTAAGACGGTCATCACCCACCATGTGTACAGGTGGTATGACAGCCCTGCGTGGTAGAACGTCCGGCAAAATCACTGGTTGTCCCCGCTACATAACTGAACAATAACGCTACTAATAGTGAACGTCATCGCCAAATCCCTACCCATAGCCTACCACAGTCCCCTAGGTGTTTTCTCCGTAGTCTTACTGCCTCTGCTTTAAAAATGTAATGACAACAACTTATTGAATCTTTATCGAAATTGCTGCATTTGTGATCGTATGTAACAGAGGCTAATGATAATCTAGCAGCACAAATTCGGTAGCTAACAATACTTCAGAGGTGATGCTCATGGATACGTCGCACTTAATTTCCTGGACCAACGAAGATCAATGCTCCCTTCCCCCGCCTATTTTTAGTAAGCAATCCTACGTAGAGGTGGCACCGGATACCCGGAACCACATGGGATTTTTTGTCTCCGAAGCAACTTACACTTTGATCGAGGAGACCGAAGCAGGTTGGGTATATATCTGCGTCGATGATTCTGAAGATGGGTTTCCTGGCCGTTGTCACTATGTGAATCCAGCGGATATTCGGTTCTTCAAAAAGCAGCTTTAGGACAGCAATAGTCACAGTGGCCGCAGACAGATTGCTTCGGCCAGCCAAAGGCAGAGATGATAAATTGCCAACGACAGCCACGGCAACCGAGGTAACCTTCCATTGTGTTCAGTTCAACAGCGCTTGCCTGAAAAGATTGTGTGTTGAGGAGATAGTCAAAAGGGGTTTTCCATTGCAACTGCCCCTGTTCGTGAAGTATGGCGAGACTTAGAGCATCTTCAAGACGGTATGTCCCGGTTTTTGGCAGTTGGGCGAGTTGTTGCCGTGCTTTTTTGCGCTGTTCGAGATACTGCTGGCGAAAGTGACGATGTAGATCGCGATCTGTGGGGTCAAGCCAGCCTGTCGGTTCGCTCGCAAGCAACAAAACTTTGGATGGTTGGCCATCCCTTCCAGCCCTGCCGATTTCTTGGACGTACTCAGCGAGATCCAAGGGGGTATTGCCGTGAATCACCCAACGCACATTCGGTTTATCGATGCCCATGCCAAACGCATTGGTACTGCAAAGAAATTTTAATTTTCCGTCTAGCCAACGATTTTCGGTCTCCCGTCGCTGCTCTGCGGCCATGCCAGCGTGATAGGCGGCGGTATTAAATCCCAACGTGCGCAGATGGGCAGCTAACTTTTCGGTGCCGTTGCGGGTGCGCAGATAGATCAAGCCTGTCTCCAGGGTGCGCTGCGTCAAAAACTGTTGAATCTCTTTGAGGCGCTGCTGGGGATACCAGATCTTGCGAACTTGCAAGTAGAGATTGGCTCGGTAGGGAGAATTCCTCAGAATCTTCGGTGTTTGGAGTCCAAGTAAATCGACGAGTGCTTGTTGGGTTCTGGGGGTTGCCGTTGCCGTAAAGGCACACAGTGGTGGATTGCCAAGGGAACGGCGCACTGCTCCGATGCGGTGGTAGTCAGGGCGAAAGCTACTGCCCCAACTGGTAAGACAGTGGGCTTCATCGAGGACGATGCGATTGATGATCGTCTGTTGAAGTCGTTCCCAGGCAGGGGGACTGAGGAGACTTTCTGGGGAGAGGTAGAGCAGTTTCCATCGCCCTTGGGGAATGCCTGTCAGGGTTTTTCGCCGCTGCTCGGGTGCTTGTTGGCTGTGCAGACAGGCGGCTGAAATACCCAATGTTTGCAACTGGGCCGTTTGGTTTTCCATAAGGGCAACCAGGGGCGTAATCACCAGGGTCATTCCTGGCTTCACCAGGGCAGGCACCTGAAAAGTGACACTTTTGCCTCCACCAGTTGGTAAGAGGGCAAGCAGATCTGTGTCGCTGAGAACCGCTTCGAGAATCGGCTTTTGCGCTTCACGAAAATCTGAAAACCGCCAGTAGCGCTGCAAAATTTGAAGGGCTGTGTCCATGGGGTTTAGCTTCACCCATCGCCCAAAAGCGTGTCTTCAAAAGAGCCAAAAGCGGTAAAAAATAGCTGTGCCGGACTGTCCGGCGGACAAGATGGACTAGAGTAAGTGACAAAGAATGACGCAATATGGCGACCACTGCAACTGTCCACTTTGAGCGCAAACCTGTATTCACGCTGGAAATGCCCTTTGGCCAGCAGATGCAGATTATCAATCACCGCTTCGAACCGCGTTGGCGCTCGGCGGTAGCTGAAGTGACGATTCTTAGTGGCTTGCATGGAGACGAACTGGACGGGGGATTAGTCTGTCACATGCTTTCTCAGTTTTTACAACGCCTCGGAAACAACTGGAAGTTAAATGGGATTGTCAATATCTTACCAAACGTAAATCCCCTCAGTGGAAATCTTGGTCAGCGCTTTGTGCCGATGATGGGCAGCGATTTAAACCGCAATTTTCCTGGCAACCACATCGGCTTTGAAAGTGAACGCCTTGCTGCTGCGATCTTTGGAGTGACCAGTCAGTCTTTGTTGTGCATCGACATCCACAGCAGCAACAACTTCTTGGAAGAATTGCCCCAAACGCGGATTGTCAATGAACCAGCAGTGGTGGATTGGGCTGCAACCCTCGATCTCGATTTGATCTGGACCCATTCAGCCCATAACTGGATCTCAGGTACGATTGCCCAATCCCTCTACGAACGGAACATCAACGCATTGGTGATCGAAGTCGGAACCGGTAGCCGCCTGAACCGCCTTTATTGCGAGCGGGTTTTTCGCGGAATTCTGCAATGTCTAAGAAGTTTAGGGGTGTTGACCAACGGCACACCCGTTTCACCGTCTAACGCTTTACGCGCCAACGAGAGCAATGTGACCTATCTCAACGCGGAATCCGGGGGTTTATTTGTGCCAGCTTCCGGTTTAAAGTTAGGCGACCATCTCCGGCGCGGAGCACGGCTGGGTCAAATCATCGATCCGCTCTTCGGTCAGGAAACAGATGTGCTGGTGGCCAGTTCGGGTGTGCTGTTTACTTTGCGGGTCAATCCGGTGGTCTACGCTGGATCCCTGGTCGCTCGCATCCTACAAACTTAAGATGCAGAAAGCCCTTGGCCCGATTCAAGTGCCCTTTGGCCAACCTCTCCACCTGCCTTACCAGGAATTTGGACGGGGTAAACCCTTGCTGAGTATCGTCAGTGGCTTGCATGGGGACGAGTACAACGGTGTTTATATTTGCGGCTTGTTGATCGAATGGTTGCGGCGCATGGAACTGCGCAGTGCTTACAGTCTGCGGGGTCGGATTCGGATTTTGCCCGCCCTCAATCCCCTCGGTTTGCTCACCTCTGAACGCCATTGGCCGTTTGATCGCACCGACGTAGATCGCGTCTTTCCTGGGTATAGCCAAGGAGAAACTACCCAGCGCCTCGCCAGTTGGGTCTTTGAATTGCTGCGTCCCTCCCAGTGCTGCGTCGATCTCCACAGTGGAAATGCCACTTTTGAAGAACTGCCCCAAGTTCTTGTGTTTAACAGCCAACCCCGCGCCCTCGACCTCGCCAAGGCTATGGGCTTACCGTTTGTCTGGATTCGCCGCCTCAATGTCTACGGCGAAATGTCCCCCCAAGGTTTGGAAGTAGCGGGCAATGTACAAGGTTCCCTAGCCTTCAACCTCGCCCAAGTCGGCATAGAAGCCCTCGTTGTGCGCGCTGGTGGCGGCCTACGCCTCGATATTCACTACTGCAACCAGGTGTTGACAGCCTTGATTCGCCTTGCCCTGAGCATGGGCGTCATCAGTGGACCACCCCTCGAAAAGACAGAAGCACCTCAGATAGCGCCTGCCCAAGACTTTCAGAGTTTGCACGCCCGTTTTCCTGGTTTCTTTGTGCCCGAGATTGCTCTGGGTGCTACTGCCCGTCTTGGTGAACCCCTCGGCCAAGTGATCGATCCCCTCAGTGGTCAGTTGCGCGAAGAAATTACAGCCCCTGTTGCTGGAGTCATCGTCGCCCTGCGCACCCATCCAGTCGTTCTTGAAGGCAGTCTCGTGGCACGACTTTTGGCCTAACTTTGAAAACCCGTTGAAACTTGCTACGATAAGGCGCTATTCGCATGATGGGGCCGTGGCATACTTCCGCAAGATTTTGATCGCCAACCGGGGTGAGATCGCCCTGCGAATCATCCGCACCTGCGGAGAACTGGGGATTGGCACCGTCGCTGTGCATTCCACTGCCGATGCGCCCTCTTTGCACGTCCAACTTGCCGATGAGGCAGTCTGTATCGGCGAACCGCGCTCGGATCGGAGCTACTTGAATGTCCCCAACTTAATTTCAGCGGCGCTCACTCGCGACTGCGATGCGATCCATCCTGGCTATGGGTTTCTGTCCGAAAACAGCCGCTTTGCCGAAATCTGCAAAGATCACGACCTCACTTTTATTGGCCCAAGCCCCCAATCTATGGATTTGATGGGGGACAAAGCCACCGCCCGCGACACGATGAAAAAGGCAGGAGTGCCGACGATTTCTGGCTCCGAAGGGCTGATCGACACGGAAGAAGAAGCCTTTGCTGTCGCGAAAGAAATCGACTATCCAGTGATCATCAAAGCGACTGCTGGTGGTGGTGGTCGCGGTATGCGGATCGCTAACAATGACCGCGAACTGTTGACGATGATTCAGACTGCCCAACGCGAAGCGGAAGCATCCTTCGGAAATCGAGGGGTCTACATTGAACAGTACCTGCAAGAACCGCGTCACATCGAGTTTCAAATTCTCGCCGACAAGCACGGCAATGTCGTCCACTTGGGCGAACGGGACTGTTCGATCCAACGCCGCCACCAGAAACTTCTAGAAGAATCTCCCAGCCCTTCGTTGAATCCAGAACTGCGGGAGCGCATGGGGGCTGTGGCCGTCAACGCCGCCAAGTCGATCAATTATCTGGGGGCAGGCACCGTCGAATTTTTGTTGGATCGCAGCGGCAAGTTCTACTTTATGGAGATGAACACCCGCATTCAGGTAGAACATCCCGTCACCGAAATGGTCACGGGCATGGACTTGATCGCCGAACAGATCCGCATCGCCGCTGGTGAACCTTTGGGCTACACCCAGGATGATATTCAACTGCGAGGACACGCCATCGAGTGCCGGATCAACTGCGAAGATCCTGACCACGATTTTCGTCCGTCTCCCGGCACGGTCAGTGGCTACCTAGCCCCCGGTGGCCCAGGTGTGCGCATGGATTCCCATCTCTATCACGGCTATCAAGTCCCCGCTTACTACGACTCTTTGCTGGGCAAGCTGATCGTCTGGGGGCAAGACCGCGAACAGGCGATTCGCCGGATGAGACGCGCCCTCCGCGAATGCGCGATCACAGGCGTACCAACTACCATTCCATTTCACCTGCGCATCCTCGATAATACCTGGTTCAACAAAGGCGAAGTTTATACAAACTTCATTGCACGCCGGATGATGAATCAGTAAATTCTGCTTCCTACCAGCCAAAATATTTGGAATTTCCATATCTTTGTCGAAATCGAACTCCTTCGCTCGTCATAGAATTGAGCGCGGACGACCACCGTGCATCGCAAACCAGAAGATATGGAGTGTAAAGATGCAGTACATGATCATGACCTATGAAGATCCATCAGCATTCAATGCCCGCACCGATGCGCAAAAAAGCCCTGCCTATTGGGGTTCTTGGGCAGCCTATACCCAGACCCTTCAAGAGTCTGGGGTGATGGTTGCTGGCAGTGGCTTGCAACTGCCCAATACCAGTACAACGGTGCGGCTACGGGAGGGGAAAAGGCACATTCAAGATGGCCCCTATGCTGAAACCAAAGAACAACTCGGTGGCTATTTTGTGATCGATGTGCCCGATCTTGATACTGCCCTCGACTGGGCAGTTCGTTGCCCTGCTGCCGCAGAGGGAGTGGTAGAAGTAAGACCAGTGCTTCAGATGAACCCAAACTAAGCAAGCTAGATGGTAAACGTCGCTCATACAGTTGAGTTTGTGGCGCGCACTTCCTACGGTCGGCTTGTCGCCTATCTGGCGGTGCGTGCTCACGATCTAGGAGCAGCCGAAGATGCCCTCAGTGAAGCATTTCGGATTGCCCTCGAAACTTGGCCTAGGGATGGTGTGCCCTATAAACCAGAGGCTTGGTTGCTCGCTGTGGCAAGGCGGCGCATGATCGACGATGTTCGCCACGCAAAAGTCAAAGCGGACGCGGTACCCACCTTGAAGCTTTTGGCTGAGGAAGCCCAGGAGATCTCCCTGGCGGGCACCTTCCCAGATGAACGTCTGAAATTACTCTTTATCTGTGCCCATCCAGCAATTGCTGAACGTGCGCGGACTCCGCTGATGTTGCAAACTGTGTTGGGGTTAGATGCAACCAGGATTGCCTCAGCTTTTCTCGTCGCCCCCGCCACCATGAGCCAGCGCCTCGTGCGGGCAAAGGCAAAAATCCGCGATGCACGAATTGCCTTTGAGGTTCCCAGTCGCAACGAACTTCCGATGCGACTCAGTTCTGTAATGGAAGCAGTCTATGCAGCTTACGGTACAGGTTGGGAAGATGTCACAGGAACCGATCCTAGACGGCAAGGATTGGCAGATGAGGCAATTTGGCTAGCGCGTGTTCTCGTGCAGTTGCTCCCAGAAGAGCCAGAAGTGCGGGGTCTGCTTGCGCTCATGATGCACTGCGAAGCGCGGCGTGGGGCACGCCGCGCCGCAAATGGCGACTATATTCCCCTCGCTGACCAGAATGTTGCCCTTTGGTCAAAACCAATGATCGACGAAGCAGAACGAGAACTGGCTCAGGCAGCCACTTATAAGTCTCTCGGCTGCTATCAACTGGAGGCAGCCATTCAATCGGTACATGCCCAACGCTTAGTGAGCGGAACCACCAATTGGCCAGCAATTGCTTTACTCTACGAATATTTGGTGGCTTTGGCACCGACGCTGGGCGCTTTGGTGGGACGGGCGGCGGCTCTTGCTCAAAGTCAAGATCCAAGCTATGGTCTTTCCGCTCTAGATGCCATTTCCGCTGATTTGGTGGTTTCCTATCAGCCCTACTGGGCAGTGCGTGCCCACTTGCTTGCGAAGTTAGGAAAGCTGAGGGATGCAGAGATGGCTTATACCCGCGCCATTGGGTTGAGCGAAGATGCACAAGTTCGCGCATTCTTGATACGTCAATCACAACGCATAACGGACGGATCTGGTTCGACAATCTAAACAAAATACCGCAGTCCGGGATAAGGGCTTATTTAATCTCTCTCTGCAAAAAACTGATGAAGATCTCGATGAAATGGAGTGCGACATGGCACACGACCCTTATTGGAGCCTGGAAAACAAAAATCTACCTATGAGACCTTGAGCAGATGAAGCCATAGTAGGGTGACTTCCATTTTCTTGTCATAGTGGAAGCCCTAGCTTTTCAAGACATGTCCTTGAGTAAAATACGAATATGAAAATTACTCTGAAGCTGTTCGCCAGCTACCGCGAAGCCTATAACCGCGACCATTTGGAACTGGAGGTTGCGGAAGGGACGACCTGCGCGCAAGTCCAGGCAAAACTCGCCGAAGAAAAGCCTGAGTTGACCCGTTGGCAGAAGGTGGTGCGTTATGGCCTCAACCAGCAATTTGTAGGCGCAGAGACAACTTTGCACGCAGGGGACGAATTAGTCCTGATTCCGCCAGTGAGTGGGGGTTAGCTATGGAATATTTCGCTTTTACCTTCGGAGCGCTCAACACCGAAAAGGTGCTCGAACAGCTTGCGGATCCTGGACAGGGAGCAGTGGTGCTCTTGGTAGGCACAGTGCGGAATCAGACTGGAGGAAGGGCTGTTGCCTACTTGGCCTACGAAGCCTACGAAGAGATGGCACTTAAAGTCTTGGCAGAGATCGCGCAAAAGCTGCGGGAACGTTGGCCAGCCACCCGAGGAATTGCTATTCATCACCGCCTGGGACGATTGGGCGTGGGGGAAGTCAGTGTGATCGTCGCTGTGGGCAACCCCCACCGAGCAGAAGCTTTTGCTGCTTGCGAATGCGCCATCGATACGCTTAAGGCCGATGCCCCAATCTGGAAAAAAGAAGTCTGGGCAGATGGGGCAAGCGATTGGGTGGTGCCACGTGAATGAAGATCACTACGAAAAAGCGCGCATTCTCTACGATCTAGGTCGCTACGAACTGGCGGCTGAGGCACTTCAGCGGGAATTGGCGTTCAGTCCTCAAAATAGTGAAGCCCATACGCTTATGGGTCGTGCCCTCGCCCAACTGCACCGCTACGAGGCCGCCATCGCTGCTGCCGAAGAAGGAATTCGCCTCTTGCCTGATTCCGCCTACGCCCATTACGGACTCGCCCTCGTCTGCAATCTCGCCGATGACCTCAAAAAAGCCCGAAGCGCTATGCAAGAAGCCCTGCGCCTCAACCCCCAGAACGCCAGCTATTTTAGTCTTCAGTCAAATCTTGATTATCGGATCGGCATGTACCGAGAATCCCTGGCCATGGCGGAGCGGGGTTTGCAGATCGATGCGGAGCATGTGGGCTGTTTGAATCGCCGCGCCATCGCCCTCATGCACTTTGGTCGCAACCAAGAAGCAGCACAAGTTCTCAAAGAAGCCCTCGCTGAAGCGCCAGAAGATGCCGTGACCCGCATTCATCAAGCCCTGCTGCAAAAAGAACTCAAGCAGGAGGATCAAGCCAGCGAA
The DNA here is from genome assembly GCA_014379585.1 of Gloeobacterales cyanobacterium ES-bin-313. Lineage (GTDB taxonomy): Bacteria > Cyanobacteriota > Cyanobacteriia > Gloeobacterales > Gloeobacteraceae > JACMLN01. Next base: position 15,264 of record JACMLN010000177.1, read on the forward strand.
CACTACCGCGAAGCCCTGCGCTTCAATCAAGATCTCGACCACAATATGCGTGGTATTGCCCTTCAGGGACTAGGAGAACACCAACAGGCGCTTGAAGAGTATACCCTGGCTGTTGAAGAAAGTTCGCAATTCACAGAAGCCTACTACAATCGCGGCAATGTCTATCTCGAACTCAAAGACTATCCATCAGCAATCGCAGATTACACCCGTGCCTTACAGACCCATTCAGAATATGTTTTTGCCTACAACAATCGGGGTTTAGCTCGCTCGCGTTCCGGCGATAAACAAGGCGCTCTCGAAGACTACACGTGTGCCATTGCTTTGTCGCCTGGATCCGCTTTGTATTTCCGTAACCGTGGTACCCTTCGCGATGGACTGAGGGATCAACAAGGTGCCTTCAGCGATTTCAGTGCCGCCATTGCCCTCGATCCCACGCACGTCTTGACCTACATTGACCGAGGGAATATCTACTTCGCTCAGGCAAAATGGTTTCAAGCTCTCGAAGATTACGACCGCGCCATTACCCTCGACCCAAACTATGCCATTGCCCATTACAACTGTGGACTCGCCTACAGCAAGCTCAATCGAAACACTGAAGCGATTGCCGCTTTCTCCCGCGCCATTGGCTTTGACGCAAGCTGTGCGGATTACTTTTACGATCGGGGCGTTGTTCGGGCCAACAATGCAGAAATTGAGGGTGCATTTGCTGACTACACCGAAGCGATTCGTCTCGATCCAAAAGCCGACAAAGCCTACAACAATCGTGGCTGGCTCTCCATGGGTCGCAGACACCATCTTTTGGCCAAGGCAGATTTTAGTGCCGCAATTGCGATCAATCCCGACTATGTGAAAGCGCTATTTAATCGCGCCAGTTGTTGTTACGCCCTTGGGGACGGACCCGGTGCGGCAGTTGATTATGAACAAATTCTCGCGATCACCAAGCGTACGGGCGACACGGCTAACCAAAAAGAAGCACAGGATGAACTGTTCAAGCTCCGCCTGTGCTTTTGGTTGTTTTGGTAAAAGTTAGCCGTTTGGAACGATCGCGGGTGCTGGGGAGATGATCCGACTATCCATATTCTTCTCGATAAAGGGACGAATATCGTTGAGATCGATGTAGCGGTCGGAGGCGTTGCGCAACTCGCGAGCGATCATCCCTTCCGTGGAAACAACAGTAATCCGGGTGTCCTTCGAGCGTAGTAACTCGACAGCCCGTTCAAAGTCGCCATCGCCACTAAACAGAACAGCATGGTTGTATTGGGCAACGGTGTTAAACATATCGACAACAATTTCGATGTCGAGATTTGCCTTCTGGGTCATCTCACCGGAAAGGCGGTCGTAGTATTCTTTGAGGAACTTTTCACGTACTGTAAAACCCATGGCAATCAGAGCATCGCGGAAACCGCGTTGGTCTTGAGGGTCACGAATTCCGGTGTACCAAAAAGCATTGACAAGGGCTTCTTGGCGATTGAAATACTCCAGCACTTTGCGCGGGTCAAAAAACCAGCCATTGGAACGCTGGGCGTAAAACATGTTATTGCCATCGATAAAGATCGACACACGATCTTGGCGATACTGAACAGCCATGGAAACTCCTAAAAGCAGGTATATTTTATGCCTTGATCAGCAAGGGGAAGTTGAGGGCTTCGCGCTGTTGAACGTAGGCTTGGGCAATGCGACGAGCGAGGTTGCGAATTCTACCGATATAACGGGTTCGTTCGGCCACCGCGATCACGCCGCGAGCATCGAGCAAATTGAATGTATGGGAGCACTTCAAAACATAATCAAAAGCAGGCAATACCAGTTTTTGTTCTGTAAGATCTGTCGCTTCTTGTTCATAGAGACTGAAGCGCTGAAATAATCGTTCCACATTCGATTGCTCGAAGTTGTAGACGCAGTGTTCTATCTCACCTTGGCGATGGACTTGGCCGTAGGTAATTCCAGGTCCCCAACGAATATCGAGGATAGAATCAACCCCCTGCAAGTACATGGCGAGGCGTTCGATGCCATAGGTAATCTCAATGGATACTGGACGACAATCGATACCACCACACTGTTGAAAGTAAGTAAACTGCGTCACTTCCATCCCATCGAGCCAGACTTCCCAACCGACCCCCCAAGCACCGAGGGTTGGGGATTCCCAGTTGTCCTCGACAAAGCGGATATCGTGTTCCTCAGGTTTGATCCCTAAGGTGCGCAGAGAATCAAGATACAACTCCTGGATATTGTCAGGAGAAGGTTTCATGAGCACCTGATACTGATAGTAATGCTGCAGACGGTTTGGATTCTGGGCATAACGGCCATCAGTCGGGCGGCGCGACGGCTCAATGTAAGCAACATTCCAAGGTTCTGGCCCGAGGGCACGCAAAAATGTGTGGGGATTCATCGTCCCAGCACCTTTTTCCATGTCGTAGGGCTGAACAACAAGACATCCTTGAGCCTGCCAAAAACGATGGAGGGTTAGGGTAATGTCCTGGAAGTCCATAAAATTTCAGAAGCCATAAATGTTACAAGCACAGGTTAACTCATCTAATGTATCGCAGTACACAATGACTGGGATCAATTCGAAAAACTTAACGATTGATCTCATCTTGATTGTTCACCAAACCTAAGAATATGATTTTTCTGTGAAATGCCTTGACGCATTTCTGGGTACGATGTCTGATAAGTGAGGAAGTAATGAACCTTGCAAGTTCACTCTTTTGGATGCAAACCCGCTTCTAGCAGAGACAAATAGTCCCTGTCCGAGAATTTGGGCATTGTCTATCCAAAAGTATGAGCATTCTTATTGCGATGTTTGTGTGATTTTCAGTGTTTCTTGACTTAGAGAGTATCCAACATGTTTGAGCAGCCCGACTATTTGCTTGGCGAGATTATCAAGGCGATTGTTCCCGCCAGCGAATTGCCGCCGAGGCCAAAAAAGGGTGCGACTCGCGTCCGCACAGCCCGCAGCCACTGCTGGTATCGGGACAAATTGGCCTGTGAGCTTGGTGGTCAGACCGCAATTCGGGTTCCTGGTGGTCGGATCGACATCCTCACCCCCACTGAAATTGTCCAAGTCACGGCTGCACGGGAGTGGCAAGTGGCTCTCAGTCAACTCCAAACCTGCCGCTGCCATTTTCCAGAACACAAGTTGCGCATCCATTTATTTGGCAAGTTGCCTACCGAACTGGCTGCTGTCGAACAATTTTGCGGCAAACAGCAAGTCCACGTTACCTGGGCAGCCTAGCAAACTGTTTTGAAGAGCAGGCGCGTGCTGTCGCTTGTACCAACTGATGGGTATCCTCGTGCAAATAGAGGCGGAACTGGTCAGGGGTATTCGGGTTTTGAGCGATGGCAAAGCGGTCTGGCCAATAGAGGGAGTGCACATATTTGCTCAGGGTCGTCGCTGGCGTTCCTTCGTTCATCAGGAGGAGAAAGCGGCTCAGAGAAGGCGTATCCCCAGGTAATTCCTCGATCAGCACTTCTAAACCAAAAGCACAAGCGTTGGTAGCGCTCCCCAGTTTTCCTGGCATATTTGGATGCCAAGCAAGGGCATCTCGCAGTTCCTCGTCGAGTGCTCCTTTGGTCATCTCGACAAGCACCCACCCTGGTGTAGCTGGATGGCGTGCCACCCCTAAGCGCGTTTCTGGGTCAAGTCGCTTCGCAAGGACAGCCAATAAGCTGGGCGGAATTTGCGGGTTTTGCGCCAAAGCCCGGTCGATGGTCGGTGCTTCTTGGTTCGCCAATTTTCCCAACAGTGCCGGAGGTGTAGCAGGATTGCCTGCCACTTTGGAGCACAGCCAATGGTTGCCTGCTTCTACGATTCTGGCCAGTAAGCGACTGGAGGCAGAGGGATTCTGGGCGAGTTCGGGATAGAGTTCTGGTTCCTGAGCTAACTGTTTCAAACAAGATTCGGGCAGGCCGGGATTGAGGGCAACGGACTTGCGCACCAAAAGTTCTGGATCGCTGGCCAGTTGGATGAGGAGGCTGGTCGAAATCTGGGGATTGCGGGCGACGGCACCACGGAGGCTGGCATCGGCGCAGATTGCCAGCTGTGCAATCATTGCTTGGGGCAACTGCGGGTGACGCGCAGCGTTGCGACCCACATCGGCATCTTCTGTTTCAGCGAGAATCTGCACAAGGAGATCGGCGGGTGTGCGGGGGTGATGGGCAATCTGACAACGGACATCCCGGTGTTTATCCTTGGCCAAGGCATACAGCAGTGACACAGGCAGATTGGGATTACTTGCCAGTGCCCGACGGGTTGCACCGTGGAGCGTATCACTGTCCTCCCGCAGCAAGTATGCAAGCAAATGAGGCGGTGTTTGCGGATTGGCCGCCACGCAGGCACGGGCTTGCCAGTCGCGGGTCTTGGCAAATTTTTCCAAAAGGCGTGGGGGGGTTTGGGGATTAGCGGCAATGGCCCAACGCACATCATGGATCAGATCGGTGGCCAATCTTTCAAGAACCCGCAACGAAAGCTGACTGCCTTTGGCCACTTCTACCCGACATTCCCAATCGAACTGTTCGATGAGGAATTCTGGGACTAAGCCCAAATCCATCAGTTTTCTGGCAGTCACTTTATTCTGTTTGAATTTAAGCGTACTTAAAGCGCTTAAGGCATTGCGCTTCCATTCCCGTTGGGGGAGTTCTTCGGCATAAAGGCGATGATAAGCGACGGTTTCTTTGACCCAGAGATCACTACTTTGGGCAAGGGCTGCAATGGCAGATTTGGAGGTAGATCGATGCTGCACGACGATGCGCTGAATCGTCGGATCGGGATGTGCTGCCGCCCAGTTCAAGAAGCGGATAGGCACAGTTTCAAGGCGCAAAATCGCCCGCAGCGTCGCTATAGGCATTTGTGAGAGGAGATCCGGATTTTCGAGCATCAACAGCGGAAAAATCGGATTATTCAAAAGCTCTGTTGGAAACTTCGCCCCCAACTCAAGCAGCAAGTCAAGATCTGCGCTGGGATTTCGAGCAACTTGTTGAGCGATGGCTGTGTCCTGAGCTGCGAGTCTACGCAATTGCTCAGGGGGCGTATTCACATCACTAGCCTGTTGCTCTAACTCAGAAAGAAGCATCCCAACTCGATAAGAACCAAGAATCAATTCCTACAAAGCTTACCACCAAAGCCAAAAAATTGAGATATGACGATATTCAGTTTTCAGCGCGGGGAAAGCTTTGCTGATTACAGTCCTCCATACCACTCGTAGCCAAGATCGATCCAGTAACCAATCTGTTCGGGAAGTGCAGCGAGAAGCATGATCTCTGTCACCCATTTAATTTGCTTGTAGCCCAACTTAATCGGGGAAGCAAGCCGAATCGGGGCACCATTTTCTTGGGGCAAAGGCTTGTAATTTTTCTCGTAGGCCAGCAGAGTTTGGGGATGGACGCAGGAAGCCAAATCCCAAGTCTCATAGAAACCGTAGGGCTGACCACCTTCCGGCTGGAAACCTTCGGCTGATCGGAAGAAGACGTAGCGAGCTTCCGGTTTGGGCTTGACGAGTTTTAGGACTTCGACGAGGGGTAGACCACCCCATTGCACAATCGCTGACCAGCCTTCAACGCAAGTGTGACGAATCACTTCTGAGCGGTAGGGCAGTTTGCGCATTTCCGCGAGGCTAAATGTCATTGGCTTTTCAACAAGACCACCGACTTTAAGTTGATAGTTGGCTGCATCAATTTCTGGGGTTGTATCTTCGGCAGTATTGATCAATAGACCGGCTTCATCAATTTCTTCGCGACGGAATTCACGGGCAAGGCGTTGGGAACTGAATAACAACTGCTCAAAACTGCGATTGAGAGGATCAGACCATTCGTAGAGCTTCTGCTGTGCAGTCCCTTGGAATTCGCCTGTGCCACAGGCAGTAAGCAGCAAACTCATGCCACCAAGACTAATTAATTTGCGGCGACCGATACGTAAAAATGGATCCATGAATATCTCCTCAGGCAAAGATTGAACGAACCAGTTTCCATTGCCCAACATTGAGCGCCAGCAATGAGTGGGCAATCATCATCAATAAGACTGCCGGAATGGTCAAAAAGTGAACTGTTCGCAAGTTTTGCCAGCCCCCAAATAGATCCACGATCCAGCCAAACTGCACGGTTTTCCACATGCCCAAGCCAGTCAGAAGCGCCAAGAGCAAGATTGGAATAAAACTCGTATAGATCAGCCGATGAATCGCATAGTTACGCCGTTTTGGATTCTTGCCTTTTTGAATCGCTTCAAGGTCATTCTTAGCAACGTAACGATTTTGCCAACGCTTCGTTGCGAAGATATAGATTCCGTACCACAGGAGGTTTAGAGCAAAGAACCACATGAAGAAAAAGTGCCAATGCCGACCACCGGCAAGCCAACCACCGATCATCATGGGAGCTGGAAAATGCGTACCGGCGCGACCACCAAAAACGGGATTGGCATTATAAATTTGCAAGCCGCTGCCCATCATGGCGAACAGGCTGATAATGTTTACCCAGTGAAAAACCTTAGCCGCAAGAGCTTGTTTCGGAATCGGTGCTTTGCGGGGAGCAGGAGCAGCTTTTGCAGTCATAATTATCCCTAAAAAACTTTGATGCCCTCTGTAGTTTCAGAGGGCTTATGGGTATAGTCTACAGACTATTTCTGAGGTGGCTTGCTTCCTCCTTGCATCGCATCACCTTTCATGGCATCGTCCTTCATCGCGCTTCCAGACTTAGATGCTTTCATGGCATCGCCCTTCATGGCATCACCCTTCATCGCGTCACCCTTCATCGCATCGCCCTTCATCGCATCGCCCTTCATGGCAGTACTCTTTTTGGTGGTGGGCTTAGTGGACTTCGTTGTGGTGGTGGTTGGCGCTGCAAAGGTTGCTTGAACAGGCAGCACGAGGGCAGCAAGCAAGAACAGGGACAGAAACTTACGCATTTCGGACTTCCTTTTTGAATGAATCGGTTTCGGAGCGATCTTGCATCGCCCTTTTGTCTACGCGAACTCTATTCAACTGGATTGCTGTCGAGCCAAATTTCGTTTGACAGCCGATTTGCGGCTGAGAACTGCTCGCTCATGAAAAGGCGGAAAGAAGATGTGCGACAATGGAAAGCTGACCTCAAAGGCATTGATGGAAACTTCGCGCCTACAGCCAGCCTTGATCACAGCGATTCGCCCTGGTTCGATCGCTGAAGAGATTGGCTTTGAAGTTGGAGATAAGTTGGTGGCGATCAACGGCACCAAGCCCCGTGACTTGATCGACTATCAGTTCTTTTGTGCCGAAGAAGTACTCTCTTTGAGCGTTTTAGATCGTGCAGGTCGCCTTCACAGTCTTGAGATTGAAAAAGATGAGGACGAAGATCTTGGTCTGGAATTTGAGACGGCACTCTTCGATGGCCTGATCCAGTGCAACAATCGCTGTCCTTTTTGCTTTATTGATCAACAGCCCGATTATCTGCGGGAGACCCTGCACCTCAAGGATGACGACTATCGTCTTAGCTTTTTGTACGGTTCCTATTTGACTCTGACCAACTTGCCCCCCACTGAATGGGAGCGGATTGCGCGCTTGCGTCTATCGCCACTGTTTGTCTCTGTCCATGCCACTGAGCCAGACCTGAGAGCGAGACTGCTCAAAAACCCCCGCGCCGGACAGATCTTGCAGCAACTAGCCTGGTTCAAAGAGCACGATCTCCAACTCCATGCCCAAGTTGTCCTTTGTCCCGGCATGAACGATGGCGCTCATCTCGAACGCACCTTAAGGGACTTGGCCAATTTTCAGGGCACTGTCCTCTCCGCTGCAGTGGTTCCCGTTGGTCTGACGCGCTACCGCCCCGATGTAGACGAGCTCCGCCCAGCCACCCCTGAGGAGGCTCGACAGGTCATCCGGCAAGTGACAGTTTTGCAAAACGAGTTTCAAAAGACACTTGCAACCCGATTTGTTTGGCTATCCGACGAGTGGTACCTCTTGGCGGGTCAGAAACTACCAGGAGTGCGCCACTACGAAGGCTATCCACAGTTGGGGAATGGTGTCGGTTCTCTTCGCCGCTTTCTTGCGGAATTTCAACAAGCAGCCAAAAAACTGCCCAAGTCGGTCTCGCAACGTCGCCTTAGTTGGGTCGTTGGCACCGCTGTCGGAGAATGCCTCGCTCCGATCGCCGAACAATTAAATACTATTTCAGGATTACAACTAAAAATGTTTGCCCTTTCCAGCCCTTTTTGGGGAAAGCAAGTGACAGTGACAGGATTATTAACGGGCAGTGATCTTATTGATGGACTTGCACATCGAGACTTGGGAGATGCGCTACTCTTGCCAGCCTTGATGCTGAAGGACGGCAAAGAATTTCTGGATGGACTGACTTTAATAGAAGTGTCTGAACGCCTGAACACGCCGATATTGTTGATACAAGGGGGTGCTCAGGCGCTGATTGCATTGGCAGTCGGAGCTATGCCGGCTTTGCGCGATTCTGCATCTTTACTACAGTGATTGTATGGACATCATTGCGTCCGCGACTTGCGCGATCAATGTTCAGTACTGCATAGGTAAGCTGGGTTTCCGTCGTAAACATATCGCCAACTACGAGGGGGACAGTTTTTCTGAGAGTGCCAATCATGCGCTGACGGGCATCTACCATAACGTATTCCATTCATTACCTCTTGTGTAAAAATCTTCAAAAAGCAGAACTTAACTGCCGCATGGACAGAACGGTGGCGATGTCCCTTTTATACCACTGACTCCTTAGAAACTCAGTGCAAATTCGCAAATTGTTTCACAAATAACAATTCGAAGCGTTTTCAGGCTCATTAACATTGCAACTAGCGCAAAATGCTTGGAGAATCCTGAAGAATTTCTGTATTTTTTATGGCAGAAAAAGCATTTAGAATCTCATTTCTTGATTTGCCCTGCCAGAAGCGTTTGTAGTTTTCATGGCTAGTCAAAGTACACGATTGCATCCGGTCGATGCACAGAGTTCCATGGAGGTGATCGATCTCATGTTGGAGGATTCGAGCATACCAGCCTTGGGCATGAATCGTGATCGGTTGGGCTTGGGCATCGAAGGCATCGACGCGTACTGCGTAGGCACGGGGGACGATGGCCTGATAACCAGGCACACTCAGGCAGCCTTCAAAAAAACGGACTTCCCGCGCATCGTCGATGCTTAACGTTGGATTGATCAGGACATGGAAAGGTACACTCACCCGCTCACGTTCGCAAAGTTCGTCTTCGGTGAGCCGCAGGTGATATTCGGGGCGATCTTCGATCACCAGAACTTGTACACTCACTCCGATTTGGGGCGCGGCCAACCCGACACCGGGGGCAGAGCGCATGATTTCGCCCATCATCTCGATGAGAACCTGGGTCGATTCGCTCAGAATTTCTTCTGTTGAAAGAGGCTGGGCTTGTTGGCGCAGGACGGGATCCCCCGCTTCCACGATCGTGAACATGCTTTCTCCGCTTTTTTGCATTGCTTTTGCTCCAGAGTGCCCAGGATCGTGGTTTCGGTGGGCATACTGAAAAAGACGGATTTCTGCCTCACCATGCGCACAGCACTGATTATCGAATGGAACGGCCAAGGCAAAGCTACTTTGACTGGCGCAACTAATCCTTTTATTTTGCTCGATGTGGATCTACTCAAGGTGCTCAACATTGAGAAACCGGGTACTTACCACCTCGGGGAAGCAAAAATTCGCATCGACGACGACAGCGCGGAACCTTGGCGCGGAACGGTCGAATTTCAGGGTCAAACCCATATCCTATTTGCCCACTGCACCTCCGCTTTTATGGGCAGCGACACCTACACCTTGAGCCTTGCGCCGACGTTGGTTCCCCTCGGAAGCTAGCCTCTCAAGCGCATCGCCCAGCGGTAGGCGGCTGCACCGAGCACTGCAGACCAAAGGGGCATCATGGCGACTAAGCCTAGGCTTCCACGCCAAATAGCGATCTCTACACCCGCAACAAGGGCGAGAATTTGCCCGGATTGAACGCGATTGCCATCGAGTGTTCTCCCGGTGTCATCTGCAATGGTGGCCATGGTTCGAGAGCCAGCAAAGACTGGCCAGAAAAAGCCACAGCACCCCAAAGCAATTCCCAGAGCCAGAGGAATGCCATCGCCCCCGAAGGCTTGGGTGACAGTGACCAGAGCGGCAACTGCGGCTACTGCACTCAGTACGGCAAAAAGTTTTTGTTGCTGGTTTGCGGAGGGCAACTGCGCATCCAAGAAAAAAGCAACAGCGGTGAGGACACCGATCCCCCAGTTTCCTTGAAAAGCGAGCCAGCTCCCGAAAGCGAGCACCCCTAAACTATCGAAAACAGTTGCGGGTAGCCCCGTGGTGCGATTCACAATCCGTACCAAAAGCAGGAGCCAGAACAGGGTGCTCGCGTCGGGCAGACCCCAAATTATCAAACCGATGATTGCAAAACCGACTGCCACAAAAGCAGACAGATCGTAGTCTGGATCCAATTCTCGGCAGATCGCCCAGGTTAAAAAAATAGCCAATCCGGCACTCAGGCCCCAAAGCGCACTCTGGAGAAAGGCTAAACCCGTCACCAACTTGAAAATCGTTCCACCAAAAGCGACCAGTGCAGCGAGGATGGCGATGGCTCGATTGGTTGGATAGTTGGGGTCGATGGGTCGTCCAATGGACGTGAAATTTCTCATTTCCATAGTGATAGATTACTAGATTTGGGCTGGAAACAAGGCTCAAGACAGGCTTGCGTCTAGATTTGGGCTGGAAACAAGGTTTAGGAGTGGTTTCCAGCCTCTAGTTTTTCTTCGAGGGCGCTAAGAACTGCCATTGGATCCGTTGCTTCTTGCATTGTGGAGGCTTCTTCGTCATGACGATTTTTAACACTTGGTAGATCTCTGCGCAACTCTTCGATAAGGGCGATGATTTTGGTGATCTTTTGCTCAGCCAGCAAGTTCATCTGAAGGTCGAGTTGTCCTTGGCGTTCTTGGGTCTTTCCCTGTCTATTTTCTGCACTGAGGATCATGATGGTGACAATAAAGCTTGCAATTGCTAAGGTGTCTTGCAAAATTGGAAATGGAGGCTGATCAAAAGTAACAAAACCGAGTTTTGGAGCAGCCAAGTTATAGACTATCCAAAACATCATTCCTAGCAGACTTAAGTAGATAAATGCAGGACGGCTGAGCCAAGCTGTTCCCTGTTCTATCAGCCTTTGATCCTGAGTTAGTTTTCTTTCTGCTTGGTCGTGAAGTGCAATGATTGCCTGAATATTTTGGTCGAGGTTACTAAACTGCGCATTGGATAGCTTTTGGCTAATAATCGGTTCTCTCTTATTCATGAGTTTATCGTATGACAGAATCAATCGCCGTTCTTCAAATTTTCGAGGAAATTTACACTCCTGTACCCTGTCGCAAGAGAGATTATATCTACTTTTTAAGCCGTCAAAATGATTTCTTCCTACTCATCCTGTTGTGTCTTTAAATGGGGACAGACTGCCTGTCCCCCACACCCCCTGGGCAACTTTTATGGCTTGACACTTGGAATTGCAGCGGGCGCTACGCGTGGTGATGCGGAATTGGAGGGGGATTGGGAGAGATCTGGGTTAGCGATGGGAAGTGCATTGGGTTTTGGTGCCTCAGCCATCGATTCCGATGACGAATCGGTATTAAAACCACTCCTAAGAGAGAACCGTTTGAAGAAGAAAAAGGTGAAAGTATACATATCGAGTTGAGCAATAACATGAGCATTGAAGAACGCGCAAAAGCTGTTGGTAAGAATATTCAAGGTAAAGCTCAAGAGGCTGCTGGCGACTTGACTGGTGACCAGAAGCAACGCCTTGAAGGTAAAGGTAAGCAAGTTGAAGCTGATGCCATCAACAAAAAAGAAGATGTCAAAGATGCTGTAAAAGACACCATTGACAAAGCTTAAACCGCTTCGTTAATACAAAAGTTCCTCAGTTCTATCCAGGGTCATCTGACCCTGGTTTCTTGTTGGGAAAAATTTTCTACTTGCTGGCACCACACTTTCATTTCTCTCATTTCAATGTCGCCAAACAAATTCGCAAAGGAGACATCAGTGGCATCTTGCCCGACGGCAATTTGTACTAGACCTTCAAGGGGAGCTTTTCGCGTTGGATCAAAGACATGCCATCTCCCACCGAGAAATGCTTCAAAGTAGGCATGAAAATCTGGAGGATCGAGTTTGTTTGCATAGCCAGAGATGAAGCGTGCTGGGATGCTGATTGCTCGACAGAGCGCAATCCCTAAATGCGCAAAATCTCGACAAACTCCAATGGGTTGGGCAACGATTTCATAGGCTGAAGTGTGTTCATTCGTCATACCATAGCAATATTCAACATTTTCATAAATCCAGTCACAAACGCGGATTACAGTGGCGTACCCTGGTTGAATCCCTCGTGTAATTCGCTCAGCTAAATTGACAAGCAAGTCGGACTGGCAGTAGCGGCTTGGCCATAAAAATGGAAGTACTTCTAAAGGGAGTAGACTCGGGTCTATTTGCTCTGGATATGCTCCCTCTAAAATCCCGGAAGATGTAAGCTCAACTTGAGCAGAAAAATGAATTTCTAAATATCCTGGATTTGGAATGATACGGACTATTTGATTGTTGAATTGATCTTTATGTATTTCCTGATCGAGCGCTTGATCTGTCTTTAAATAGCACTTATTCACGAACTGCTGATCACTTGAGAGCGGGTGAATCGATAGAGTGATAGATGAGACTTCTAAACATTGATAGCTCAGAAAACAGCCTACTTCAAGTTTCATGTTGAAAATGCATTTTAGGGTTACTTTGCTAGGGTGCCATAAATTAGATTGAAATTGCTCTTTCCCAAGAAAGAGGACGCTGCTCGCCAGTGCGAATTATTTTTCTGAATGCGGGTGCTATACGTATAGTACTAAGCTTTTGGGCGAAAGACCTTGATCACATCTGGGTTCGCTTCTAAGAAAGGGCCACCGATTAAGTCGATGCAGTAAGGAACCGCTGGAAAAACGGCCTCCAGACACTCGCGAATCGATTTGGGCTTTCCAGGCAGGTTAATGATCAGGCCACGGTCGCGAATACCTGCAGTTTGTCGAGACAAGATAGCAGTTGGCACATAGCGCAGAGAAACAGAGCGCATCAATTCACCGAATCCAGGCATCATCTTTTGGCAAACAGCTTCGGTGGCTTCTGGGGTGACATCGCGCAGTGCTGGGCCTGTGCCACCCGTTGTGACCACAAGACAACAGCCTTCTTCATCGATCAACGCTTTGAGGGTTGCTTCGATGCTGGCTTGATCGTCAGGAATCAGCCTGTAAACAGGTTGCCAGGTAGTAGTTAAGTAAGCGTTTAGCGTGTCGATGATCGCTGGGCCAGAAAGATCTTCGTAGATCCCAGCACTCGCTCGGTCTGAGGCAGTGACAATTCCAATTTTGATCTGCATGGTTTAATCTTCTACATCGCTAAGGAGGGCTTCGATGAACTCGTAGCTATTGAAAGGGCGTAGATCGTCTACTTTTTCACCGACACCGACAAAACGGATGGGTAACTTCAACTCATCGACGATAGCAAGGGCGATCCCTCCCTTCGATGAACCATCTAACTTCGTCAGAACAACGCCAGTTAGGCTTGCCACTTCGGTAAAGACTTTGGCTTGTTGCAGACCATTTTGTCCCGTCGTTGAATCGAGAACGAGAAGGGATTCGACGTGGGCACCAGCCCCTTGTTTGTCGATAATCCGCCGAATTTTGGCCAATTCATCCATCAGATTTTTCTTGTTTTGGAGTCGGCCAGCTGTATCGACGATCAGCAATTCAATATTGCGGGCACGAGCTGCCCCAATCGCATCGAAGACTACAGAAGCAGGATCTGCGTTGGGGGATGGATTGGAAATCACAGGTACATTTGAACGATTCGCCCAGATTTGGACTTGTGAGACTGCTCCCGCCCGGAACGTATCACCAGCGGCGATCATCGTGCGATACCCAGAGCGACTGGCTAAAGAAGCAAGTTTGCCGATAGTCGTTGTCTTTCCAACGCCATTCACTCCAACGATCAGCCAAATATTCAGTTGATCCCGCAGCGGAGCAAATTTGGCTGGATCGTCGCCTTTGAGTTCCACTTGCTGACGCAGCTGATTTTTCAAGAAAGCCATCGCCTGATCCGGTGGGAGCGCTTCTTGACGCACCCGTGCTTGCAAAGATTCCAAAATCTTTTCGCTCACCCCGATGCCAACGTCGGCCTGGAGGAGAAGCTCTTCAAGTTCCTCGATTTCTTGGGGGCCGAGGGGGCCGCGCCCGACGATTGCCTTGAGGTTATTGACCAAACCCCGCCTGGTGCGTCCTAATCCCGTGCGTAGCTTCTGAAGCCAGGAAATTTCTTCTAGGGTGACCTCTTCAGGGCGGCGACCCTGGGCGGCTAGAACTTCCGCAGACCACAAAAAACCAACATCAAACTGTGCAGGCTGAGGTTCTGTGGTCGGCTTCTCTCGGGGAGCAGGTGAAACTTCGGGCGCTATCGGGGTGGGCGTTGTTGCAGGGCGTTCACCCAAAATCCGCTTCCAAAATGGCACTGCTTCTGATTCTGCAGGAGAATCAGGCTCAGAGATAGGTGGCGGTGGGACGACCACAGGTGGCTCAGGAATCGCTTCGATAATGGGTGCGACTGGTGGCACTTCAGGGATCGGTGCAGGTGGTGGAACTTCGGCAATGGGTACCGATGTGGGGGTTTCCGCAGATGGAGTAGGTGTTTCCGGATAAAAAGAGCGTTGACCAAGGATCCTTTTCCAAAAAGGTATGGCCGGTGGTTCTGGTTGTGGAGGAGGCGATGGTTCTGAGGGTAGATCTTGCGATGGGGTTTCGACTGGCGGTGGTTCAGAGACTTCGACGCTTGGCTCTAGTAAAGGCGGATCGTGAAGCGCTTCTACCTGAATTAAAGGCTCAACGAGTGGAGCACAAACTTCGGGGGTTTCTAAGGGCTGTTCGGTGAAAGGCGCTGGAACTTCGGCGATAACAGTTTCTAAGGGTTTTTCAACGACTGGTATTGGTACCTCCACCCATGGTTCTGCGGGACGTTCAACGATAGTTTCGGGTGTCTGAACCCAAGTTTCCAGGGGCTTTTCAATGACAGGCGTTGATGCTTTATCTCCGTAGAGCATCTTTTGCCAGTCAAAAATTTCCTCATTAATTTCAACTTTTGGTGGCGGTTCTAGTGCTTCAACAGTGGGAATCTCAGCCTTGAGGGGTTCAACTACAGGTGTTGCTACTGAAGTCGGCATCTCATCGACTTTTTGCTCTTCTTTGCGCTGAATTTCTCTGGCGAGCCGCATGTAGTAGGGTTCGGCTTCTTCTACAGGCGCACTGACCTCAATAGGTGCTTCCGGTGGCTTTGGCTCCGGTTCGGGCTTCTTTTCTTCTTTTTTAAAGCGATTGAACCAGTTAAAAACCATCGGATACCGCCAACGAGCTTCTTCGATTTTACGGTTTTCGGGCACTCTGAGCAGTTCGCAAAACGCAACATCTGACAAGCGGAAGACAAGTTATTCAGGATTAGGACGTTTTGTAGGCCAAAACGGTATCAAGCCATGTCAGGAGCGTTAGCCAAAAACTGAAACTGTGTATTATAGGAACTTGTGAAGTTGTCTGTATCCTACGTATCTAATTTTAGGTGGACGAATGATTGTCATAATGCGGCCAGAAGCAACGGAAGAGCACATTGCCGGTGTCTGTGAGCGAGCCAAGGAAATGGGTCTTGCCGGACATCCTTGCTATGGGGTTCAGCAAGCGACAATCAGCATCATCGGCTTTGACCAGACAATCGCCCCCGGAGATTTTTCGGCGCTCCCTGGCGTAGATCGCGTCATGCGGGTCAGTGCTCCCTACAAATTAGCGAGTCGCCAAAGCGGCTTGCCAGCGACAGCGATCAAGATTTCTTCGAAAGTGGTGATCGGCAGTGGCCTGACCATCGTCGGTGGCCCCTGTTCCGTCGAAGGCCAAGCACAAATTTTAGAGGCTGCCCGGATTGTCAAAGCAGGTGGGGGACACATGCTGCGCGCCGGTGCTTTCAAGCCACGCACGTCTCCTTATCAATTCCGTGGACTTGGGATTGAAGGACTTGAATTTCTCGCCGATGCTGGACGCGCCACTGGGCTGCCCATCGTCTCGGAAGTCATGACCCCGGCCATGGTAGAACGTGTTGCGGATAGTACCGACGTGCTGCAAATCGGCACTCGCAACATGCAAAATTACGATCTGCTCCTTGAAGTCGGCAAGACCGAAAAGCCCGTGTTGCTCAAGCGCGGCATGTCCGCGACCCTTGCTGAATTCTTACAAGCTGCCGAGTACATCTTGTCCGCAGGCAACCCGAACGTCATTCTCTGCGAACGCGGAATCCGCACCTTCGAGACCCACACCCGCAACACTCTCGACCTCAGTTCCGTCCCCTCCCTCAAGAGCCTGACCCACTTACCCGTGGTCGTCGATCCAAGCCATGGCACTGGACGACGCGAACTCGTACTGCCCATGGCGCGTGCTGCGGTGGCTTGTGGTGCCGACGGTTTACTCGTCGAAGTTCACCCCGACCCAGATCGCTCGATCAGCGACGCCCAGCAAGCCATCTCCGCTGAAATGTTCGCCCTCATGGTTCGTGACTGTCAGGCCATTTTCAACGTCCTGCACCCCGAATTTGCTCGCCAGCAGGTTCAAATCAACGCCGAATAAAGGCCATGGCCGAAGTCATTTTCACGTACCAGGGTTATACCTGCCGAACTTGGCAAGCTTCTGACCGTGACGTTTGCGCAGAGCTTGTAGACGCTGTGCTCAAAGAACACGCACTTGTCTTCCACCCAGATACTGAAGGCGACCTGCTCACTGTCGAGACAGTTTACCAAGCAGGTTGCTTCTGGGTCATCGAAAATGCCGTTGGCAAAGTTGTCGGCACTGGTGGCTATCACCCTGACCATCGTGGAGCAAACGCCGTCGAGATTCGCAAGATGTACCTACGCAGCAGTGCACGAGGCATCGGCCTTGGCCAGCGGCTTCTCCAATCCTTAGAAAGCCATGCTTTTAGCCAAGGATTTCGCCTGATCTGGATTGAAACTGATAAGCGCCTTCCTCAAGCGATTAAACTCTACGAAAAGCAGGGCTACCAACTAACCAGTCCCTGTCTTGCAACCCACGGCTGCGACCAAGTATTTTTCAAAGATCTTGTAGATACATAAGAAGCAGCCTCAGATCCGACCCGGAAGACTGGGACTGCGAGCGCTTCGAGGCACTGATCATCGAAGAAGAATGAGTCAAACTTTTAAACTCGGTGTCTCACGTACCTGACCCGCCGCAACCTGGGCAGCGTTGCGCCATGAGTGAGTACGGTTATCAGGCGAAAAATTGCCAAGGGGGTGTGGGGGACAGGCAGTCTGTCCCCCACGGGGAGGGAGTCCAGAGGGAGGGGCTTGCCCCATCCCTTTGGTGCCGTTCGCTATATTTCTCTCATTCACCAAAAAACCAACAACTACCAATTCTGGAAGCATTTCTAATCGCTGACATTTTTCTTCGACCAATGGGCATACAAAAGCGCCAGAGCAAAAAGCCCATAACCAATTGCCCAAGGAGCCGCCGCACCCACCCGTAGATCGATCACCGTATCAGCCAGCGTCCAGCGATAACTGTGGATCAAGCCAACAAAGCTCAAAGCCGCCGCCGCCAATGCCCAGAGTGCCCCTTTCAAAAACTCTTGCTCAATGATGTAGACCGTGATCCCAGCCAGGATCATCGCCGAAAAGATCGCCCCTTGCTCAAGAGCAAAAGCTCCACTGATATAAGTGTCACTGAGCTGAAATTTAGCAATCAGATCTGCCGTCAAAGGATGTTCGGGCGTTGCCATGCCCGCCGCCCGCAGCGAATTTTTCGCAATGAGAGCACCCCACCCCGCCAATCCCGGCAAAAGCCCGACAACCACCGCAGGCGCATGGTGACTAGGTGTTGCAGTAAAAGCTTGTGCTGTAATCACCACCCCAATCCAAAGTACAATCGCCATCCCTGCTTCGATGGGCACAAAGTAAGCGATGAGGGCGATGGTACCACTCAGACAAAGTAGCCCCATAATCGCCCCATTCAGCATCGAATACCCTACCCGCGCACCCAACGCTTTCCAACCAGGATGTCCAATGTAGATCGTCGTCGGAAAGCACGATCCACTCACAGCCGCGACCACAGAACCAAGCCCATTGGCTGTCAAACAAGGAGCCGCCGGATAGTTATCACCAGCCGCAGAAGCACTTTCGAGATTCTGGAGACTGCCCACCAGATTAAAAAGCCCCATCGGCAAAATCACACTGATATACTCTGTCAGCGTCCCGCGCGCATTCCAAAGATCACCAAGCCAAAAACCAGGCACATAGAACCCCACAGGTTCCAGCGTCTGCGCAAAGCGCGCTGCATCCCAACTCACAAATCCCGTTCCCCAGGCAAGCCCGATCCCAAGCAGTACAGAAACCAGCCCACCCGGCAAGCCAAATTTCACTTTTCCAAAGTACGTCAGCAGAATAATCCCCAGCGGCAGGATGCAAACAACCGGTTGCGCATAGGTTCGCCACAAAAAGCCCATGGCAATAAAAGTCAGGGCAATCCCACCCAACGTCGAAAGCAATGCCGCACGCGGTGCAATCCGACGCAGACTATCTGCAAACCAAGATCCAGCAAGCTCGATCAACCCTGAACCCAGACAAGCCACCAATCCCGCCTGCCACGCCAATTCTGCCGCTTTGTCCGGAGTCGCCCCCCCCGAAAGCGCACCCAATTTCACCGGCAACATCACCAAAAAAATGTGGGCAAAAAGGCTGATCGTGTTGATCCCGTAGGGCAGAGCCGTAAGATCGCCTCTTTTTTCTTTAACACCCTGCTGATAGGCGAGCCAGCCGTAGTAAAAGTTGCCGACCATCAAGCTTAGTGCAATTCCAGGAAGAACCCGTCCATAAACAAGATTGGTGGAGAAACCGAGCACACCCTGGCAAAGACCAACGATCAACAGAATCTGAATCAGGTTATCCAGTGCGAGACCAAAGAAACCGTCAATGTCGCCGCGCACAAACCAGCGGGGAGTTGCCTGCATGAAAATCTCAATGGGTGTGAACTACCGATAGCCTAGGTGTTGCCCCCTTGCGGTGCGGACGACTACATACTTCGCAACAATTGATAGTCTTCCATAAAGATTCGGTTATTCTGAAAGACATCAAAGATGCTGGAGTTCGCAAACTGTCATGGAACCGATTTTGCTTGGTCTTGTTGTGGGTCTTGTCCCGGTGACAATCATTGGACTCTTGGTCGCTGCTTACTTGCAATTTAAAGGTGGCAACCCTTCTGGTCTGAACGAAAAGTAAGTTGCAAAGACTTGTAGTAAGCAATATTGAGCGTTGGTAGACCGGAAGCGAGAGCGGGTACTATCGCCTCACCTCTAAATATTTCAGATTTCAATTCCTGTAATGGCTCACCAGCTGCTACAGGTTTTTTTTGGAATCTTTTGATGGCTGAGTTTTCGGGGTTTGGTCGAAAGCTACGATAGAGTAGCGGCAAGCAGCCAATTCACCGCTCACTGGAGTCCTTCATGGGACATGATCACAACCACGACCACGATCATGAGGATGACCACGACCACGGACATGGGCACGGGCACAGCCATGGGGTGACTGACTACAACAATGCCTTTTTGATCGGCACCCTTTTGAATATCAGCTTTGTGGTTGCCGAAGTTTTTTATGGCTATCTCGCCCATTCCGTCGCCCTCGTTGCCGATGCTGGTCACAACTTAGGGGATGTCTTAGGCTTGCTTCTCGCTTGGGGCGCGAGCATCCTGGCAAAAAGAGCACCCTGCGACCGTTACACCTATGGTCTTCGTCGCTCATCGATTCTGGCTTCACTTTTTAATGCCGTTGTGTTGTTGGTCACCGTCGGCGGGATCAGTTGGGAAGCAGTCAGGCGACTCAGCACCCCAGAACCTGTGGCTGAATGGACAGTGATTGCCATCGCCAGTCTCGGCATTTTAATTAACGGTGGAACTGCCCTCCTGTTTGCTTCTGGGCGCAAAGGAGACCTCAATATTCGGGGTGCATTTATGCATATGGCCTCTGATGCGGCGCTCTCATTAGGGGTTGTGCTCTCCGGTTTTCTGATCTTGGCAACGGGCTGGAGTTGGATAGATCCGCTTCTCAGTTTGGTGATCGCTGGGGTGATCGTCTATGGCACCTGGGATCTGTTAACCCATTCCCTCAACTTGGCTCTAGATGGCGTTCCACCCGGAATTGATCTTAAATCTGTCGAAAGTTACTTAGCCCAGCTTCCTGGGGTGATTGGGGTTCACGATCTGCATATTTGGGGAATGAGCACTACAGAAACCGCTCTGACTGCCCATCTCGTTCTTCCTAATGGCTATCCTGGCGATGCTTTTCTCGACGAGATCTGCCATCATCTCCAAGAAAAGTTTTCGATTGCCCACAGCACATTGCAAGTCGAAATCGACGGGACTCACACCTGTTCCCTTGAGAAAAGTCACCAGCACGCTTAAATTTTGATCAGCATCCGAATCAAGCCAATCGTATCCCTTAGGCAATCTTGCCAATTTCCAACTTGGGCGTGAGCTTTGAGTCGGGTAAACAATGCCCAACTTTGTCGCCCATCGAGCCGAATTGCTTCCGAGCAGCAGCGAATCGCTTCGTTGGGGCGCTGTAAATGCCAATGCAAGTAACCGAGCAAAGCCCAGGCATCCGCACAGGTGGGATCAATGGCGATGGCAGCGAGGCAATCAGGTATTCCCTGCTCATAGGTTGGCAAGCGTCCCCGACTGACCAAAATATCGACGTTACTGGGTTCTAAACCCAGAGCTCGATCAAAATAATGGCGTGCTGAGTCATAGTCTCGACTACGAAACTTTGCCAAACCCTCAGCGTAGAATTCTTTTACTTGTGCCATTGGTGCGCCGACTTTCAATCTCTTGATCAATCTACAATGAGCACCAATACAAACGATCAATCTGCTTAAGCAGATGTTGAGTTGGAGTGAACGGAAATCACTCTGCAATTTTGTTGGGAAAGGAGTACTCAAGCACGACACAGCCAATATCGCTCACAAACGGCCCGTGGACTTCACCTGGGGGTCTGCTGGCATAATGCCCAGTTTCTAGCCACAGGTCGAAAGCTTTGTCGTATAAACGGCCACTAACAATGAACACTTCTTCGGGATAGGCATGGCTTTTGCCACCGAAAGGCGCCGTGTCAGCACCAGGTAGGAAGCGGGTGAGACGCGTATATTCACCTGTGTGCTCGTCGATGCTCAAGGTCAATTCTTCAGCCATACCTTCAAGCCCCAAAATCGGCTGCCACTTTTCATGGTTGTTGGGACTCAAAGGATTCCAGTAGGTAATTGTGGATTTTGCCATAATGTTCGTCAGAATCTCTTGCAACACAATACTACAATTTTTGACCAATGGCTGGAGACGTGACTTGCGCGATAAATTTGGGTCAACCTTGCCGCGCCGTTCCACCAGATCATGTAGATACCGATCAAAACACGCATTATTTCGATTTTGGTGATTGAGATAAATATGGCGAACTGCATTAGGGGGCAGGGGCAAGCCCCGCCCCCTAAAACCCCCGCCCCGTGGGGGACAGAAGCCTGTCCCCCACACCCCCTTGGCAACTTTAGTGGCCTGATACTTGGTGTTGCTGGGTTGCGCGGGTTTCGTCTCACGTTGCGGGCGGGTGCGCAACGACCGGAGTCTGTGGACTGGTGGCACGGTAGGTATGACGCTGCGCGTCCCAGGCTCATGGCGCTACCGCGTGGTGGGGCGGAATTGGAGAGGGATTGGGAATGGTCTGGGTAACCAATGGGAGGCGCAATGGGTTTAGCTTTAGTGACTCATTGCGATGACGAATTCTTTGGCAGATCTATTTCCTGGATTGAAGAAACTATTTTCTGTTACCTTTTTGACAAACATTATTTCAGCCAAGTCCTCGTCATGATGGTTTGGCTGAGGCATTGGCTAGTATCGCTGCTTGGGTGCGATCTCTTAGACCGAGTTGTCCCAAAATATTGGTGACGTGATATTTCACTGTGCCTTCACTAATGTAGAGCGCCTGGGCAATCTCTTGATTACTGGCACCTTGGGCAATGAGTTGGAGGACTTCTTGTTCGCGGGGAGTGAGATTTTTGAGCTTTTCATCGGATTGAGGCCGGGCGCTATCGTTAGCAGGAATCTGGTCGAGTACTTTCTGGAGAATCCCTGGACCAAGTTGGTTATAGCCTTTGTGGACAAGTCGGATCGCTTCAGCCAACTCTTTGGCAGGTGTATCTTTTAAAAGATAGCCGAGGGCACCACAACGTAAGGCAGCGGAGACATATTCACTGTCGTCGAAGGTGGTTAATACTAAGACTTTCGTGGCCGGAAACTCTTTGCGAACGAGCTGTGTGGTGGCGACTCCATCCATCTGAGGCATCCGAATATCCATCAGGATCACTTCTGGAAAAGTTGCCTCGTTATGCCATTGGCGTAGTTGTTCGATGGCTACTTTTCCGTTCTCAGCATCTCCAACCACTTGCAAATCAGGGGCGAGTTCTAAGAGGGCACGCAGTCCCTGACGAACAATGCTTTGATCGTCCACTAAAAAAACGCGAATCATACGGCTCCCTCTAAAACTGGAAAAGTCGCTAAGATCTGACAACCACGCCCTGGTTTACTTGTGATTTTGAAATCTCCACCGAGGGCAAGATTGCGTTCGCGCATGCCTTGAAGACCGAAGCCTGTTGTATTTTGGGCACAGTCGAATCCTTGTCCATTGTCTTCTAGCAAAAGATGCACCTGTTCTGAGGTGCCCCAAATTTTGATACGGACGAAGTCGGCTTTGGAGTGCTTACAGATATTGGTTAACCCTTCTTGAACAATGCAGTAGATAGCGTGGATAACTTCGCGACTGAGTTTTTTGGTCAACTCAATCTGGCACGCAGGTGCAATGCCTACAGTCTGTTCAAATTCAGTGGCTAAGCTATCAAGTGCTGACGATAGCGAATGACCATGCAAAGGATCGGTACGCAAGGCAGAAACAGAATGGCGGACGGCCTGCAGAGCAGTGGTTCCAGAATGTTTGGCATCTTTTAAAAAACCTCTGGCCTTTTGAGGATCTCGCTCCCAAAGCTCAATCACTGCTTCCATTTGAATGTTAAGGGCCGTCAGGGAGTGGCCAAGGGAATCATGGATATCGCGGGCGATGCGGTTACGTTCTTGGAGGGCAGCTTGATCCTCAATGCGGCGGGCATACTCACGCAAACGGAGATTGGCATCACTCAATTTTTGACGGCTCAGGCGCTCCGAAATCAGTGCATTGACCAAAAGCAAGACAAAGAGCAATACTAAACCAAAAAGTAGAGCAGGGGTAAGCGTAAAATTTAATGCCTCAGCACCAGAGCGCGAAAAGCGGGCAGACTCCAGTTGCACGGGGAGATCAAACTGCGAAACCTGTATGCCAAAATTCACCAAGAAAGCTACCAAAACTATCGCTGCCACACTCAGGCGACCAGGAAGCTCAAAAATCAGGCAACTGCGAATCATCAACAGTAAGAAAAGAAAGGGGAATGGATGGAAACCATGAATGAGAAAACTGGCCGAGCCAATTAGAGCAAATTCAACAATAGTATATAAGATCTTCCGGAAATTGTCCTTTGTTGGCAAGAAGAGTCCCATCAACCCAAAAACACCAATAAAGAGAAACGGTAGTAACGAAAACTGCTGCATTTCCCCTGTGAGAGGCAATGGCAAAAATTCGAGAAAACAACTAATTGCCAACAAGATCCATTCCAGCTTTAGCAGAAAAGGAAAGGGATGATCTGGTTTCTTAATGAAATGCACGGCTCATTCGCACAATTTTTTAGATCATAGACCAGTTCAAAACAGACTGCCCTAGGCTCAAGCCCAGTTTCGCTATGACCAAAGTCATCTTAGCGAACTCGACTTTGGTTTTGCTAAAGGTCTAGACCTTTGCATCGGGGCAATGATGACCACATCTTGAAAGATAAAGATAGCGTCTCACCAACAATCCTGTGATCCGACTCCATTCTCTTTTCATCTCGACGGGGTTCCTTCTGCTGACTATTGCCCTCTGCCCACCCCATCCACAATCAGTTTGTCAGGGTGATCCGATCAAAAAAACGAGCCAACAGTTGCGTCAAATTCTCTCAGTTTCCCAATGGCTGCGCTTTGAATCTGCTCTAGATCACATCGAACTTTCTGCTCTACCAGCCTCACTCAATCTCTCAGAACAACAGTGGCGGCAATTAGAGCAGATTCAGCGACCAGCTTGCGAAGACGAAAGCCTACCTAAGAACGACCATGCTCAAACAATCTTCTAACACCCATTGCTTTATGACCCTCGGTTTTGCAATGGCGCTTTGCCTGCAACCGGCACCACTTTACGGCCAGTCTGCAAACGATCTCAACCCGATTGTGCCAGCGATTCCCAATGCATCCTTTGAACTGAAGGTTCAGACGATCCGACCACTCAAGCTTCAAGAGGCGATCAAAATTGGGCTAGAACGCAGTCCCCAACTCCAGCTCTCACAGATTTCCATTGGCAAAGCCGAAGCCGTACTCCGTCAAAATAACGCTGGTCTTTTTCCAACTGCAAGTTTATCCGCAAGTTACACCTACAATCAAACAGCGCAAAGCGCTGTCAGTGCCGCGCTCAGCGCCCAGTCCTTTGGCGGCGCTTCCGGTCTCTTTCAATCTGAGAGCGTGCCCGTTACAGGTGAAGTCTCACTCAATTGGACGGTTTTTTCGAGTGGGCTCGTCGGCAGTCGCATTTTGGCAGCCAATGAAAGTCTCAAAGCCACTCGCCTCGACTACGAACGGACTTGCCAGGATCTAATCAATAACATCATCACTGCCTACTACAATTTGCAGACTGCCGATGGCAATGTCTTGATTGGTGAAGCCTCTGTGCGAAGTGCAGAAGCTAGCCTCAAGGACGCTACAGCCCAGGAAAAAGTAGGAGTCGGTACACGCTTCTCCGTGCTTCAAGCCGAGGTGCAGCTGGCAAATGCTCGACAAAATTTCTTGCAGTACACGAATCAGCGCATCGTCAGCCAACGCGAGCTAGCTCGCCAACTCAATTTTGCAGTGCCTACTGATGTGAATGCCGCCGATCCGATCGAGAAAGGGGAAAACTGGGAGATGTCCTTAGAGGACACCATTTTGAAAGCGTACCGTGGGCGCGTGGAACTTGAACG
Source organism: Gloeobacterales cyanobacterium ES-bin-313 (assembly GCA_014379585.1). Taxonomy (GTDB): domain Bacteria; phylum Cyanobacteriota; class Cyanobacteriia; order Gloeobacterales; family Gloeobacteraceae; genus JACMLN01. Next base: position 40,443 of record JACMLN010000177.1, read on the forward strand.
CTATCTCGCCCAAGAGCGTTCGGCGAAAGCAAGTGAGGCTTCCTACTACGCCAGTGTGAGTCCACAAGTGAGCCTCTTTTTCACTGGCCAAATCTACGACAACCTCGTCGATCCAGTCACTGGAATTTATTCGGGCTACAGCATCGGTGCTAAAGTCCAATGGTCTGCCTTCGATGGTGGTGTGGCTCTCGCCCAAGCCGATCAAGCGATTGCCGATGCCAAATCAGCGCGACTCAATTACATCGACAATCGCAACACGATCCGCTACGCAGTCGAAAATGCCTATTCCACACTCCTCACTTCAACCCTACAAATTTCGACCGCTACTTCGGCTGTAGTCAGTGCGGAGGAGTCCTTGCGCCTTGCCCGTCTGCGCTTTCAAGCTGGCATCGGTACCCAAACAGATGTGATTACAGCAGATCGCGACCTTGCTCAATCAAGGGTCAATCGTTTGAATGCAATTATCGACTACAACAAATCCATCGCAGCGCTAAAAAGAGCAACAGGGACGCTGTAAACCCTCCTATATCCATTGACTTTTTGGGATATTCTCTTCCTGGTCGTGGCACTTTACTGTGTTGGCTTCAGCCCAGGCACCCATCATCTCGACAACAGGGATGAGGGTTCTGCCCAGTTCTGTGAGGGAGTACTCTACTTTGGGTGGAACTTGAGCAAAGACTTCACGATGGACAAGCCCGACTTGTTCGAGCTGTCGCAGTTGCTGAGTGAGGATGCGGCGAGATACCCCGTCAATGGCAGAAATGAGCTCCGAAAAGCGCATGGTTCGCTGAGCAAGATGGGAAATAATCGTCAATTTCCAACGGCCAGAAATGAGTTCCAAGGTGATCTCGGCGGGGCACACAGGGTGTGCACGGGACACACTGTCTCTATCGCTTGAACTGATTAGAGTAAAGTGTGCGTTTCCCACTTGAAAAGATGAATATTTCAATGTTTTATTTCTCCATGCGCATTCGACTACTAACAGGGGGCGTGTCCTATTGTCCAATAGCTAACATCTTTTATTGATAGCTTTACGCTATCGAGCAGGCTTGAAAAATAGGGTATATGCAATAGCGTCATGCTGCAATGCCTGGGAAATTTTATGATTGGGTCGCACAGTCAAACATAAATACAAAAATTCTGATAACAGAATGTTAATGGATTGATCCTTTCTGCATCTTCTTGATAAATGAGCTGCAGACTCAATTTCCTGATGTGCCGATTTTTGCGAGACTACAAAAGAAATGAGTAGCCGCAGATATAAGTTTCCTAGAGCTTTGAGTATCAATTAGGTAACTTTTAGGTTCCCGTACTACCATGCTTGTGGTTATTCCAATTTGCCTGTTTAGCATCAAAAAATAGCTTAATGAGATGGCCAGAATGTGTAAATGAACCAGTTGCACGACAAATACTCAGGGGAATAGGAATGCAAATCAAGGATGCGGTTGTGTTGGTCACAGGTGCGAATGGTGGGATAGGTTCTCACTTTGTACAGGAACTTCTTAATAGTCAAGCAGCCAAGATCTATGTGTGTGCACGCAGTGCTGCAAAGTTGAGCAAGCTCATCGAGCTAGATCCGATGCGAATTTTTCCAATCGAATTGGATGTGACCGATCTTCAATCAGTAGAGTCAGCGGCACAGCGCTGCCAAGATATCACCATTTTAATCAACAACGCTGGGAATTCCTTGAACCAAGGTTTGATTGCTGCTGAGAGCCTTGAAGCGGCTCGCGCCGAAATGGAGGTGAACTACTTCGGAATGTTGTCCATGTGCCGCGCTTTTGCGCCGATCCTCAAGCAACATGGTGGAGGTGCAATCATCAATATTCTGTCGCTGCTTGGCCGGATCAATTTTCCTTTCAGCGGATCTTATAGTGCATCAAAAGCAGCAGCAATCTCTATGACCCAGGGAGTACGCGCCGAACTTTCCGGACAAGGAACTCTAGTGGTTGCAGTCATGCCCGGTACGGTAGATACGGAACTAGCAAAAGATTGGCCTAATCCAAAAGTAGCTCCCAGCGAAGTCGCGAAAATGGCGTTGCAGGCAGTTATTGATGGCGAAGAGGATGTTTATCCTGGTGAGCAAGCCCAACAAGTGTCGGCGCAGTTGCTGAGTGCGCCCAAGGCTGTAGAAAAATACATGGCGGGCTTTTTGCCCGGTATGATTTTGGCAGGCACCGATGCGTAAATCTTGTCCATGAATTCCCCCCAACCAGAAATCGAAATTCGACAGCTGCGTTATTTTGTTGCACTGGCAGAAGCGCTACATTTTGGGCTTGCTGCTGAACAGCTCAAGATTGCCCAGCCATCTTTAACGCGCCAGATTCAATTGTTGGAGCAGCAGGTTGGCTCACCCTTATTTGAGCGAACCCAGCGCCAAGTGAGATTGACCAACGTCGGCCAGATATTCCTTGAACAGGCGCGGCTCACACTCGATCAGCATCAACGCGCTGTTGAAAGTGCTCGCAACGCTGCCAGTAAGCAGCAGGATGTCTTGACTGTGGGCTTTGAACCCTGTGCCACCTATCATGGACTGGCTCAAGTGGTTCAAGCTTTTAGTGAGCAACATCCTGAAATTAAGCTGATCAGCTACCAGTTAACGTCTCCAGATCTTGAAGAGGCCGTTTTGCGTGGCCGGATCGACGCTGGATTTCTCCATCCGCCCATCAACCATTCCCAACTCGTTTTCGAAAAAGTTTCTGACGAAGGGGTACTCGCTGTGCTCAACACAGCCCATCCCCTTGCTCGTCGCCGCCGCATCGCCCTTGCGGATCTTGCCTTAGAACCCTTTATCCTGTTTCCACGCCAGATCGCCCCTGCTTGCTACGACGGGATTCAAGCGCTTTGCCAACAGGAAGGTTTCACCCCCAATGTCCGGCACGAGACGAACGATTTTTCCTTTTGCTTGCGACTGATTGGCACAGGTATGGGGGTGACGATTGCTCCATCCGGCATCCGCGAACGCAAAGAGCGCAGCGTTGCTTATCGTTCTTTGAGCAACAAATCCCCTCATATCGAAACAGGTTTTGTCCGACGCGCAGGCGAAATGTCTCCTCAACTTGCCAATTTGCTGACCCTCTGGCGAACCTATGCGGCGTGAACATTGTGTGAACTGCAAATTTTGGCTGAACCGATCACGCTTTTCTGCCCTATTTCTGAATCAGAATCGGTAAATGATCAAAGCTGAATTGATAGGTGCTCAATCAAGGAAAACGCTTGAAGTAAATCCGGTTGTGACGAAAGTCACCGTGCATGCCTTGACTTTCGTCTAGCTCAGAATCCAGACTTTTGCGTCGGGCTTATAGAAATAGTTGCTTCGAAAATAGGGATAGTCAACTCGATCAGAGAAGGCTGCTAGGAAACTAGCACGAATCGCCGTGAAGACAGAAAATGCTCAAGCCGCTCCAAGTTTGATGTCTACCAACAATCCTGCAAAACCTCGTCCCCGTTCCCGCCAGAATTGGCTCTATTGGGGCTTATCTCTCTTTGGTGGAGCAGCAGTCATCCTCTGGTTTCTTGCCCCCAAAGCACCACCTGAAAGTATGACTTTTCCGCAAACAGTTCCGGTAGTTCGGCGCGATATCACCGTGAATGTCTCTGCGGCGGGTACTGTGAAATCCCTAACGCCTGTGAATATCAGCCCAAAGCAGGCAGGCAGGCTAGGAGCACTCTATGTCGAGCAGGGTGCCTGGGTCAAAGCGGGTCAGTTGCTTGCACGTATGGATCATTCCAATCTTGAAGGACAACGCTTACAGGCTTTTGGCAGTTTGCAATCGGCCCAAGCGAATCTCCATAAATTACAAGCGGGGAATCGTCCCCAAGAAATTCAGCAAGCATCCGATAACCTTCGTCAAGCTCAGGCAAGTCTGATTGCGTCAAAAGCGAACTATGAAAGTAATTTGCAGCTCTATAAGCTTGGGGCTGTTAGCCGCAACACTCTCGCATCCAACCGCTCCCAGTACGAATCCGATTTGGCGCACATTGGCTCACTCCAACAACAGTTGAATCTCAGTCGCCAGGGCTACCGAAAAGAAGATATCGAAGCAGCGCAAGCGCAAGTTACCCAAGCCCAAGGCAACCTCAAGACCATCGATGCTCAGATCGCCGATACCTTGATCCGCGCTCCTTTCAGCGGCCTAGTTACCCAAAAGTTCGCCAGTCCCGGTGCCTTTGTAACCCCAACAACTTCGGCAAGTGCCACTTCTTCCGCTACTTCTTCCTCGATTTTGGCCATGGCTGGCGAATTAGAAGCGGTCGTCGCTGTGGCTGAATCGGATATTCGCAATATTCACAAAGGCCAAACCGTCACCATTCAAGTCGATGCCTATCCAGGCCGCAACTTTCATGGGCAAGTGCGCCTGATTGCCCCAGAGTCTGTCGTCACCCAGAACGTCACCAGTTTTGAAGTGCGGGTCAAGATTCTCGATGACAAGCAAAAACTGTTGAAGTCTGGGATGAATCTAAACGCAAATTTCTTGGTGGGTATCCATAAAGATGCGCTGCTCATTCCAACTACAGCCATTGTCAGCACTGCCTCCGGAGCATCGGTGAATATTCAAAGTGCCAATAGTTCGCTCTCAAAATCTATCGTCACAGGCGCAACCATTGACACCCAAACCGAGGTTTTACAAGGGCTTGAGGCCAATGATCGTGTGTTCATTACCCTGACTAAACAGCGTCAGCCTAATGGTGTTCCTGTAGAAAATAAGAGCCTCCTGCCCCCACCACCTAAATAAGTCCTGAAGTAACACTGATAGCCCCTGAAGCAACACCGATGACAACGCAAACTCTCGCGAAGCCAAGCCAACGCCAAAATGGGCCACCACTCACGGAGACGATCGCCCTTGCCTGGCTATCTTTACTCTCAAATAAATTACGTTCTGCCCTCACGATGCTAGGCATTGTGATCGGTATCGGTGCAGTGATTGCGATGATTTCGATTGGGCGTGGTGCCCAACAGCAAATCAATAAAGAGTTACAATCCCTAGGTTCCAATTTGCTCTTTGTCCAAAATGGTGTAGCCAATACAGGTAGTCCGGCTTCTCAAGGGGCAGGAAGCGCGACAACATTAACTTGGGAAGACGCTCAGGCAATTGCCCGCAGTGCCCAATCGGTCAAAGCAGTCGCTCCACTGCTCAATAGCCGTACTCAAGTCGTGAGTACTTTTGCCAATACCAATACGGCTCTATTAGGCACTACTCCAGACTATGTGACGGTTCAGGATTTTTTGCCGTTGACGGGACGTTTTTTTCACCAGGGAGAGGTGAAACAGGCCGAACGGGTAGCTGTACTTGGCCAGAGCGTCGTGAAAACCCTCGGCATGACCCCAGAGAATGCCATTGGCAAAACTATCCGTATTCGAGGAGAAGCATTCCGAGTAATTGGCACCCTCGAATACAAAGGATCGAGCCAATTTCGCGATCAAGATGATGTCATCATTCTCCCGTTAACCACTTTGGCGCAACGAATCGTCGGTGTAAATGCTTTGAATGGTATTGCCCTTAGTAGCATTACCGTGTCGTATCTCAGTGCGGATCAAATGGAGGCAGCAAAGTTTCAGATCACCAATCTACTTCGATTGCGCCACAAGATTGTACCTCCGAACAGTGATGATTTCTCGGTTAGCTCCCAACAAGATTTGTTGAATACAGTCAACGAAGTGACAGGGATTTTTACTCTCCTTTTAGCAGCAACAGCAGCAATTTCCCTCGTCGTTGGTGGTATTGGGATCATGAATATTATGCTCGTGTCTGTGAGCGAGCGCACGCGAGAAATTGGAGTCCGTAAAGCCGTCGGTGCCCGTTCTGGAGATATTCTCTGGCAATTTTTGTTTGAAGCAATTGTCCTCGCTTTTAGCGGCGGATTACTTGGAATTGTTCTTGGGATTGGTGCCGCACTGTTGATCAGCCTATTGCTTGGTTGGGCTACGAGTATTTCTCCCGAATCGGTCTTGCTTGCCTGTGGTGTCTGCTTAGGCATCGGCATTACTTTCGGTGTCTACCCAGCCCGCCGCGCTGCTTCACTCGATCCAGCCGTTGCTCTGCGCATCGATTAATGCGTCTCATTTGCAACTGAAACTGGCTGACATCCATAACTTTAGTCCAGTACGTTTCCCTACTTCTGTCGGATCCGGAGCGACATCTCCTCCTCGTATTCTTAAGGCTGACAGTAAACAGTTATCCATACTCTACTTAAGCAGGTTGTGCACTGATTCCTGTCACTTTTACCCTGACAACACCTTCAGCACGGATGAAATCTAATGCGAAAAATGGACTCTTTTGTAGCCGCAACGCTTCTAGTCTTGGTAAGTTCTACTGTCGCCAATGCTGAAACTCCAGACTTAGCCCAGATCCAGCCATACACGCAGTCGGGTGAGAGTTTCCCCTTCGCCCAAGTGAATTCTGTTTCCGAACTTTCGGATGTAGATCCTAACTCTTGGGCATTTCAATCCCTCAAAAATGTCGTCGAACGCTATGGCTGTCTGGAAGGCTATCCAGACAAAATGTATCGGGGTAATAAGCCCCTCAGTCGCTACGAATTTGCCGCTGGACTGAATGCCTGTCTTGATAAAATCAATGATCTCATCGCCACGAATACGTCCAACAAAGCAAGCAAAGAAGATTTAGGCACACTCCAACGCCTGCAAGATGAGTTTCGAGACGAACTCGCTACACTCCGCAGCCGAACCGACGCTCTAGAAGCGAAAACGAAGTCGATCGAGTCGAAGCTCTTTAATACCAATGCAAAGCTCGATGGTTCGGTAGTCATGGCGGTTACGGGAGGGGGTGGCAGTTCCGACAATACCGTGACCAGCCCAGTCAGTGGGGGGCCAGCCCTCGGTGACTCAAATTTCACTCAGAACCTTGGTGGTGGCGTGCGAACCACCAGCGCTTCCTCTGCGAACACAAGTTTTGTCGCCCGTACCAGCCTGAACCTGCGCGCCAGTTTCGACGGCAAGGACGAGTTAGTGATCCGGCTGCGGGGAGTCACTGGTCAAGATCTGGGAGCTGCCTTCTCTGGGATCGCTGGTGGCCGTGGCTCTCTCTTTTACGCCCTCGGTGCTGGAAACCGTTCCTACGACGGCTCGACCTCAAACGGATCCACCAATGGCACAGCCGCAGTAACCTTCGACAAAATCCGCTACACAACCAACTTATTTTCAGATAGTTTGCGAGTGTACATTGGCTCACGCATCGACCTTTTTGAGATACTCGACACCAATTCTTTTGCTGGCAACGAAGAAGTTGATTTCTCCAACGGTCTATTCAAGGGCAATCCGCTGACCACCTACTTGTTTGCTGGTCCAGGCGCTGGATTCGATTGGCAAATCAACAATCAAATTGCACTACGGGGAGCCTATATTGCTGCCGACGGGGGATCGGTCAACGCCTACGGCAACAGTGGTTTGTTCGGTGGTAGTTATCAAGTGACGACGGAATTAGAGTTTTCGCCTCTTCCCACAGCTTCGATCAAGCTGCAGTACGCCCACCTCTACGAACAAGGTTCGGTGTTGGGTACAGCCTTAAATAGCCTCGCCACGGCTGGGGTCACAGATTCGGTTGGCGTGAACGCTGAACTAGCACTGGGTTCAGCCCTTGGTCTATTCGGGCGCTTTGGCTACGGCTGGACAGGACTGAGTGGGCAACGAGGCGGTCTGGATACGGCTCAAATTACTTCCACGACTTGGCAAGTTGGTTTCGCTCTGCCCAAACTGCTCGGGGAAGGCAACACCTTTGCTGTCGCCTATGGCCAACCGCTCAGAGCCAACGAAGGCCGCATCGACAATCTCAGCTTGGTTCCAAGTGGCACGGAGGGCAACATCGAAGCCTACATCCGCTTTCGCCTGAATGATCGCCTAAGTGTGACACCGGATTTCCAGTACTACTTCCAAGGTGCAAACTCCACCAACTCTTCAGGAATTGCGGTTGGCACCCTACGCGCCACATTCTCGTTTTGAAACTGTCTTCCCACTTACTAGGAGAAAATTATGCGCCAGAAAATGTCCGTTCGTCTTGTACTCATGATCAGTGCCACCCTAATCACTGCCTTCCAATCCGCTTTAGCCCAGTTCGACAGCCCACCCCCGGATGCGAAAATGGAAAACCTCACGCCTGAGCAACGCACGAAGATGCGCAAGGCATTTCAGGAGTGCCAGGAGAAGGCTGGCCAAGATCGAGAAGCTTTCCGTAGTTGTATGGACGAGAAAGTGCAGGAGATAGTAAAACCTAAGTCCAAAGAACTTTCTTGAACAGCAACAGTACATTCATCAACCCATGACTGCCGCATACTGATTTAAAGTAACAAGCAATATTGAAAGGGAGCAAATTGAGATGTTCGAGAAAGTCTGTGCAGCGCGACGGGCGGTTACGAAAGTAAACTGTTTGCTTGGCGATGCATCCGTGTTTATTAGCAGTGAGCATTCCAGCAAACTCGGTTACATTGTTGTTAATGGCCGCCACACTTGGAAGTCGTCGCGATAAGATCATAAATTCGATACAGATAGGTAGGACGATGGCATGATTGCTACTCCCCAGCCACTGACAATGACTGTTGATACTTACCTGGAGTGGGAGCCATGCCAGGAAGTCCGTCACGAGTTTGTCAACAGTAAGGTCTTCGCGATGACAGGTGGCACTTTGCCCCATAACGATATTGCTATTAACTTGCTCACAGCCCTGCGCCCCTATATTCGTGCCCAAGGTTGTCGTATCAACATCGCTGATGCCAAAGTAAGTGTTTCATCCGCTATTTATCGCTACCCAGACCTTGTCGTGAGTTGCGACGAGCGCGACAGAACAGCTCTCAATGCGATTCAATATCCAAAGCTGATTGTCGAAGTGCTCTCTCCTGGTACAGAGTCCCTTGATCGGGGCGACAAGTTTAGGGAGTACCGTACTCTACCTAGCCTCGAAGAGTATGTTCTGATCAGTTCTACTGAGATCAACGTTGAGATTTACCGACGAGGTGAAGGGCGGCTTTGGCTTTACACCGCCTATCAGGCTCCAGACATCATTCCACTTGAAAGTGTTGGGTTTGAATTTCCCACGGCTCTGCTCTACGAAGATGTTGTCATCGATAGCTGAGAGACAGCGAAGTGCTTAAAGTGTATCGAAACATTGATGTAGTAGGATCTCGCGCTTAGAATAATGATCACTCTCGGCGCCAAAAAAAGGTGCGGGGGGTTTTGTTGACCAATAAAACACCGAAGAGCACTCAATATGATCGATCTCTATGATCACGATGACGAACTGACCCGCGAACATGATGCCTGTGGCGTAGGCTTTTTGGCCGACAGCAAGGGACGAGCCAGTTATAAATTGGTGCGCCTTGCCCTGAATGCTCTTGGCTGCTTGGAGCATCGGGGAGGGTGCGGCGCGGATCGCGATTCTGGAGATGGCGCTGGGGTGATGGTGGCCGTGCCCTGGGATCTGCTGGGGGATTGGTGTGGTCAACAAGGTGTGGAACTTCCAGTCGTAGGCAAACGGGCGGCGGGTATGTTTTTCTTCCCCCAAGATCCGGCTCTGCTTGACCCATTCCAGAAGATCGCTGAATCGGTCTTCCAAAAAGAAGGGATGCGGGTCGTTGGCTGGCGGGAAGTACCCGTACAGCCCCAGGTTTTAGGGAAACAGGCCGCTCTCAATCAGCCCAAAATTGTTCAGGTAATTGTGGAGGTCTTAGAGGAACTTCAGCCTGATGTTCTGGAGCGCCGCCTTTGCCTAGTTCGTCGTGCAGTTCGTAAGCAGATCGAAAATGCTTACCGCGAAGAGGTCAAAGATCTCTATATCGTCAGTCTTTCAGCGCGCACGATGATCTACAAAGGGATGGTACGCTCCGCAGTCTTGGAGCAGTTCTATTTAGATCTCGTAAACGAAAGATTGATCAGCCCATTTGCTGTCTACCATCGGCGCTTTTCCACCAATACTTTTCCGCGATGGCCTTTGGCCCAACCTTTGCGGATGCTCGGACATAACGGCGAGATCAATACCCTGGTGGGCAACCGTAACTGGATGATCGCTCGCGAAGCAGAGCTAGAAAGTGAGCTTTGGGGTGATCGGCTTCAAGAGCTCAAACCGATCATCTTTCCTGAAGGTTCCGATTCGGCCTCTTTAGATCAAACCTTTGAACTCTTAGTGCGTTCAGGACGCAGTCCACTGCACAGCATGATGATGCTGATTCCAGAGGCTTTCCGCAATCAGCCAGCGCTGGTGGATTACCCAGAAGTCAGCGCCTTTTACGAATATCATCGTCCTCTCCAGGAAGCTTGGGATGGCCCTGCTTTGGTCGCTTTTAGCGATGGGGTGGAAGTCGGGGCAACCCTCGACCGCAATGGTCTGCGGCCAGCCCGCTACATGATCCTTGAAGACGGGCTAGTGATCGTCTCCTCAGAGGCAGGGGTCGTCGATATTCCCTTGCATGAAATCGTTGAAAAAGGCCGACTTGGCCCCGGTCAGATGATCGCTGTCAACCTTGAGACCCAGGAAATTCTGAAAAACTGGGAGATCAAACAAAAAATTAGCCGCCAACAACCCTACGGGGAATGGGTCAAAACATACTGTCAAACCTTGGCTGCCCAGCCCTTCGGCGATACGCCAGATCTAAGTCCAAGTGAACTCTTAGTGCAACAACGGGCAAGCGGCTACACCTTAGAGGATGTGGAGCGGGTGATCGTGCCCATGGCGCAATCTGCCAAAGAACCGATTATGTCCATGGGGGATGACACCCCGCTTGCGGTTCTCTCCCAGAAAGAACGTCTTCTTTACGATTACTTTAAGCAGCGCTTCGCCCAAGTCACCAATCCACCCATCGATCCGATCCGCGAAGGTCTGGTCATGTCCTTGGAGATGAACCTTGGCCCCCACGGCAGTTTGCTTCAAGAAAAGCCTGAATTTGCCAAGACGATTCGCCTTGTCAGCCCTGTGCTCAACGAGGCGCAACTTGCTGAATTGCGTAACCCAAAAACGCTTTTCCCCTCTGCGACCATCGATCTGACTTTCCCCGTCGATGGGGATGTGAGCAGTCTCGAAAAGCAACTCGATGCCATCTGTTCCCAGGCAGAGGCGTTGGTCAAGGGGGGAGTCAACTTGCTCATCCTCAGCGACCGCAATTTTTCCAGTGAGCGGGCTGTTCTGCCTCCCTTAGTAGCGGTTGGAGCCATCCACCACCACTTGATCAAAACTGAATTGCGGATGCGCGCTTCTTTGATCGTCGAGACTGCTCAGTGCTGGAGTACCCACCACTTCGCCTGTTTGTTTGGTTACGGCGCAAGTGCGATCTGTCCTTACTTGGCCTTTGAAACCATTCGCAACTGGCGAGTGGCGAAGACAACTCAGGAGTTGATCGCCAACGGCAAGATTGAAGCGATTACCAGTGCCCAATCCCAAATCAATTACGTTAAGTCTGTCGAAGCGGGCATTTTGAAAATCCTCTCGAAGATGGGGATTTCGCTGCTTTCCAGTTACGCTGGTGCCCAGATCTTTGAAGCGATTGGCATTGGCAGCAAGTTAATTCAAAAAGCATTTCGCGGCACGATCTCGCGGGTGGCTGGAATCGAGTGCGAGGATCTTGCGCGGGAAGTGCTCCAGTTCCACTGTGCTGCGTACCCAGACATTGCCAGCCATAAGTTGACCAACTACGGCTTGATCACCTATCGACCTGACGGCGAGTACCACGTCAACAACCCGAAACTCGTCAAAGCGCTCCATGCGGCGACAAAACTGCCCGAGACGGCTGGGGTAGAACGGCAACGCCTCTATCAAGAATATGTGGATCTCGTCAGCTCTCGTCCCCCCTCTGCGCTGCGGGATCTTTTGGCTTTTCATTCCGACCGATCGGGGATTGCGCTTGAAGAAGTGGAATCTGTAGAAAATATTCTCAAACGTTTCTGCACAGGCGGAATGTCTCTGGGTGCCCTCGGACGCGAAGCCCACGAAGTCTTGGGCATTGCCATGAACCGCATCGGTGGCAAGTCCAACTCTGGAGAAGGCGGCGAGGATCCAGTGCGTTTTCTGCCACTCCAGGATGTGCAGCCGGATGGCACATCAGCCACACTGCGAGGAATTAAAGGGCTACGCAATGGCGATTCGGCAAGTTCAGCGATCAAACAGATCGCTTCTGGGCGCTTCGGTGTTACGCCTGCCTACTTAGCCACCGCCCGCCAGCTCGAAATCAAGATCGCCCAAGGAGCCAAGCCCGGAGAGGGTGGCCAACTGCCGGGGCACAAAGTTGATGCTTACATCGCTTCTTTGCGCCGCTCGAAGGCTGGTGTGCCTTTGATCTCGCCACCGCCCCACCACGACATCTACTCCATCGAAGACTTGGCGCAGCTGATTTACGACTTGCATCAAGTCAATCCCCAAGCCCGCGTCTCCGTTAAACTCGTCGCCGAAGTCGGCATCGGCACAATTGCTGCCGGGGTTGCCAAAGCCAACGCCGATGTGATTCAGATCTCCGGGCACGAAGGCGGGACTGGCGCATCGCCCCTCAGTTCAATTAAACATGCCGGAGTGCCCTGGGAATTAGGACTTACGGAAGTCCACCAGGTTCTCCTCCACAATGGCCTGCGCTCCCGCGTTCTGCTGCGCGTAGACGGCGGCATCCGCACAGGCTGGGAAGTTATTCAAGCGGCGATGCTTGGTGCTGAAGAGTACGGATTTGGCTCGATTGCGATGATCGCAGAGGGCTGCATCATGGCTCGCGTCTGCCATCTAAACACCTGTCCGAAGGGTGTCGCCACGCAAAACGCCGAACTGCGCCGCCGCTTCGACGGGCTTCCAGAGCACGTGGTCAATTTCTTTATCTTTATTGCTGAAGAAGTACGAAGCTTGCTCGCTTCTTTGGGCTATCGCTCAATTGAAGAAGTGATTGGACGGGCAGATCTGCTGATTCCCCGCGAACAGTCCCTCAAAAAGACGAAGCTCGACTTGAGTAGTTTGTTGAAGGTCAGCGATCCAGCTGATCGCAGTTGGCTCATCCATAGCGAAACTGCGCATAGTAATGGGCCAATCCTTGAAGATACGATTCTTGCCGAACCTGAGATTCACCAAGCAATTACCAATCACGGCCAAGCCCACAAAACCTACAAGATCGTCAACACAGATCGCAGTGTTGGGGCACGCATCGGTGGTGAGATTGCAAGACTCCACGGTGATAGCGGCTATCAGGGAGAGGTGGCACTCTCTTTTCAGGGTTCAGCGGGTCAAAGTTTCGGTGCTTTCATCTTGCAAGGCATGACCTTACTGCTGACAGGCGAAGCGAACGACTATGTAGGCAAAGGCATGAACGGCGGCGAGATCGTCATTCGTCCTGAACCTGAGGCACGCTTCGCGGCCCAAGACAATGTCATCGTCGGCAACACCTGCCTTTACGGAGCAACGGGTGGGAGCCTCTACGCCAATGGCCAAGCTGGGGAACGCTTCGCCGTGCGCAACTCCCTCGCCAATGCCGTCGTCGAAGGTTGTGGCGACCACGGTTGCGAGTACATGACTGGGGGCATCGTTGTCATTCTTGGAGCAACCGGGCGCAACTTTGGCGCTGGGATGACTGGGGGACTCGCCTACGTCCTCGACGCAGAACAGACCTTTGAATCGCGTCTCAACCGCGACGGCGACAAGATCATCCAACGCCTACAGCGAGGCTCCGCCGGGGAAGCCCAACTCCAAGGCTTGATTCAAACCCACTACCGCCGCACCGATAGCGACCTCGCCTATCAGATCTTGCAGAATTGGGAGAATTATCTGCCCAAATTCTGGCAGGTGGTTCCCCCGGCAGAAAAGTTCACCCCAGCGGCCAGTGGAGTTGCCGTTCTCGCTCCAGCCGAGTAGTTGCTACGCAATTGCGTTCCGATATGAAGGATCAACTGAAAACCGATCCATCACTGGTCTTATACTAATTCGTCATCGCAATGAGTGCCTGAGGCATCAAAACCCAATGCGCTTCCCATCGCTCACCCAGACATCTCTCGATGATCCCCCTCCAATTCCGCCTCACCACGCGGTAGCGCCATGAGCCTGGGACGCGCAGCGTCATACCTACCGTGCCACCAGTCCACAGATTTGGGTGATTGCGCACCCGCCCGCAACGTGAGACGAAATCTGCGCAACCCAGCAACACCAAGTATCAAGCCGCTAAAGTTGCCAAGGGGGTGTGGGGGACAGGCTTCTGTCCCCCACGGGGCGGGGGTTTTAGGGGGCGGGGCTTGCCCCTGCCCCCTAATGCAGTTCGCCATATTTTTCTCACTCACCAAAATAGAAATTCTGTTTCACAACAAAGCGCCATGAACGGCTAACCGAATCGATGCAGCCACAGCTTCCACACTTTGACTCGCATCGATAGCGATGACTCTTTCGGGTTCATAGTCTGCAATCGCTGTGAAGCCTTCATAGACACGCTGATGAAAGGCCAAACCTGCTGCTTCCAATCGATCGCGCTCTTTTCGTCGAGACAGGCCAATTTCCGGTTCTAATTTCAGCCAAAGGGTGAGATCGGGCATTAAACCACCCGTTGCAATCTGGTTGAGTTGCGCAATGACGTTGAGATCCAATCCGCGCCCATACCCTTGATAAGCGCAGGTGGAATCGATAAATCGGTCACAGAGCACCACTTTTCCCGCCTCAATCGCTGGACGAATCACTGTTGCCACATGTTCAGCCCGATCCGCTGCATAGAGCAGCAATTCCGTTACAGGTGCTGGGCCTTGTCCTGGTGCGAGCAACATTTCCCGTAGAGACTTCCCCAGTGTTGTTCCCCCCGGTTCGCGGGTCGTAAGCACCGCTTTCCCCAGGGTTTCCGTCAACCAGTCGGCTAATAGCCCAATCTGAGTTGTTTTCCCTGCACCTTCGCCACCTTCGAGGGTGATAAACAACGTTTTGTCCCCAGCCTTTTCCGAAATACTATAACAACCATCCCAAGTGACTCTGAGAGTTATTG
>JACMLN010000178.1 GCA_014379585.1 Gloeobacterales cyanobacterium ES-bin-313
CAAAAACATTCCCACTTTCTTGTACACCGTCTTCACTGCGGGACGGCTGATCTGTGTTGGAAGGCATGCCAGCACGCAGTTCATCGGGTACTATTTTCGTACCTTGATTTGCTTGAATTACCATTGTTATGCTCCGAAATTTTTATCTGTCAATACACAACACATTATGCAATTTACCGATGATGCCACTCTCACCTTAGACGTAGCTTTAAAAAGGATTTTTATGCCCCGTTTACAAATTTACTCTTCCAAAAGTAATAGCCGTTTCAAAGATGCCTTTGAGTTTGTTTCTCTTCACTCATTCGCAGCCATAGGTACTTAGTATTATAGGCATTTTGATTGCTGAAAACTCATGCTGTGGATGGATCACAAGCTGCCGAGGAAGTCCTAGGCTACAAAGGTTGAACGATGAGTCCATCCGATGAATACAAAAGAAATCTCCGATGAAGACACAGCCAAACAGGAGTTTGCCCAAAAATATGCTCCTGATCTCAGTAAGCTTGACCTCGATCTCTCCGGCACTGAAACTGCGCAGATCGATGTAACCCATGCAGACATTGAGGCTTCCAGCAAAGAGGAAGAAAAGGCAAAACAAGAGCTGACAGAGGCGCAAACCCCTAATCTGGAACTGCTCAACCTCGATTTTTTGCGCCCAGAGCAGACTGAGGAAGAGCGTCTATTTCGGGTTCAATTTAGACAGATGGTGCTTGCTGTCCACGCCCAAGGCAAAACCATCGAGGATGTCTATGCCAATATTACCGAGTTGAAGCGCTCCGACGAAAAAATGACACAGACACTCCCCCTCAAAGATATTGCCCAACGCCTTTGGAAGAGTGCCGAGCAACGCGGCGGTGTGGACGAGATCTGCACGATTTGTGGAAAAGTGAATCCGAGCTTTGAAGCAAATTGCCCAAGCTTTTGCCCCTACGCAAAGGATATTGTCTAGCGATCGAACGTCGAAGTTTCCCAAACCTCCTAAGTGATCACTGTCGGTTTCTCTCTCCCTGTTAAAGTGCGAATTTGGGCAAGCTCGTCGGCAATCAGAATCAGTTCGCCAAGGGCTACGCCTGTTTCAAGCTGTTGTTTGGTCGGTTCTGGCTCGTAGCTTTCTAGATAGACCCGCAGCGTCGCTCCCTGGGTGCCTGTGCCGGAAAGCCGAAAGACGATGCGCGATCCATCAGTGAACCCGATACGAATTCCCTGACCAGAACTGACACTGCCATCGATCGGATCGCTATAGCTAAAATCGTCGGCAAAAGCGATTTCGTAATTGCCAAACACCTTGCCCTTAAGTAAAGGCATGGCTGTGCGAAGTGCCTGAATCAACGTATTGGCAGAAGTTGTATCAACCCCTTCGTAGTCGTGGCGGCTGTAATAATAGCGGCCAAACTTTTCCCAGTGTTCACGGACAATCGCTTCGACAGATTGTTGACGGACAGCCAAAATATTCAGCCAGAACAGCACTGCCCAAAGACCATCTTTTTCGCGAATATGATCTGAACCTGTACCAAAACTTTCTTCGCCGCAAAGGGTAGCGCGGCCAGCGTCGAGCAAGTTGCCGAAGAACTTCCAGCCTGTGGGAGTTTCAAAGCAGGGAATGTTCAAGGCCGCAGCGACTTTGTCCACAGCTTGACTAGTGGGCATAGACCGTGCCACGCCAGCAAGTCCCGCTTTGTAGCCAGGAACCAGATGAGCATTCGCGGCAATAATGGCTAAACTATCGCTCGGTGTCACGAAGAAATGGTCGCCCAGAATCATGTTGCGGTCGCCATCACCATCCGAGGCTGCACCAAAATTGGGGGCATTCTCGCCAAATAGAATTTCGACGAGTTCATGGGCGTAGATCAAGTTTGGATCGGGATGCCCACCGCCAAAGTCTTCGAGGGGAACGCAATTGATGAGCTGCTTACTCGGTACGCCTAGACATTCCCCCAAGATTTTTTGGGCATAGGAACCTGTAACGGCGTGCATGGCATCGAAGCACAGTTGAAACTGGCCAGAAGCGATCAAATTTTTCATCAGCGCAAAGTCGAAGAGGGATTCCATCAGCGCCTGGTAGTCTTCGACTGAATCCACAACTTCGACGGTCATTTCACCAAGTTGGAAAGTTCCCAATTGATCGATATCGACATCTTCTGCATCGAGAATTCTGTAACTCTCCAATGTTTTGCTGCGCTCAAAGATCGCCTCAGTCACTTTTTCGGGGGCTGGGCCGCCATTGCCCGTGTTGTACTTAATGCCAAAGTCTCCGTCAGGGCCACCAGGATTATGGCTTGCAGAGAGGATGATCCCGCCAAGAGTGTTGTATTTGCGAATGATGCAGGAGGTGGCTGGGGTAGAAAGAATGCCAGCTTGCCCCACTTTGACCGCGCCAACGCCATTGGCCGCCGCCATCTTCAGAATGATTTGAATGGCTTGACGATTGTAGTAGCGTCCGTCGCCGCCGAGGACGAGGGTCTGCCCCTGCAGATCTTCGAGGATATCGAAGATCGACTGGACAAAGTTTTCGAGATAGTCGGGCTTTTGAAAGGTAACAACTGACTTACGAAGCCCAGAAGTTCCTGGCTTTTGATCTAAAAAAGGTGTCGTCGGAACTGTCCGAATTGTCATGAGATCCTCGCTCTTGAGGAGTCCGCTCCACAGACTCCGCCAACAGCTTTCAGTGTGACATCCTCATCGCCCCAAAAAACGCCACCTTTAAAAATTCAAGGAACGAGAGGCCGTTAGGGTTCACTCCCTGGATCTGATTCTGTAAAAACGCCTTGAGCTTTCATCGGAGCAGACAAAGTAGCGACCGGGGTATTGAGATCCACAGACTCCAAGAACTTCATCTTCAGGGGTTGCAGAGGAGCGATTTCAGCGAACAGTATAGAGGGAGTCTGAGCTGTATTCGTTTGGAGCTTTTTCATCATTGCTTCTATCCTGGCGGTCATTGCCGCTCCTTCAGCCTCTGATCTCTTTCTCTCATCGGCTTCGGAAGCAGACTGGGCTGCACGGGCAGCACCAGAGAGAAGCTCACCCCCAGGAATAAAGCCGGACAATAGGTCTGGTGCCATCGACGCTGCTGCACGGGCCATACCAGCGTCCTGCTTTTTTTGGATTTCCTCCGCAGTGGGAAGGCCGGAGGTCACCCCCTGCATATCGCTCATCATCGCCTGCATTGCTTTAGGATCTTGCATGAGGCGACCATTCACAGATTCACTTTTCATCTTGACTGCATAGACCCGAGTGCCAAGTACCAGCTTTGTGAACTCAAAGACCCCGCTCTTCTCAGTGAGACGCTTTAGGGTACCGACGAGTACCGAGTCCTTGGGGATATCCTTGTTGCCTAGCTTTCCAGCGATCGGTAGGACGACAGGCTGGTTCTCCTGCACCAGAGCAGTACTATTGGAGCCAGAATTGACGACGACGAAGCTTGCTTCCGTCCCAGCAGGGAGCTTGCCCACCTGTTTTTGCTCAAGAGTAGTAATGGGCTTCGTAGCAGGGGTCAGCAGTGGAAGAGGCTCAGCGTATACCTGGGAGGCCAAAAACCCCCAGAGGACTGCACTGGGAACTAAGATCCCAAGAGCGTTCACCGAAAAAACCTGCTTAGAATTTTGCTTCTGCATCGTAATCTCCTTCAATACAACTATTATTGAACCACAACACAATTTCACTTTTAAACTGCCCATAAGACAGCGAGTCGCTTCCCAGCTAGGGATGTACTATGCATGCAAGAAGATTTGCAGGCATCCACAAAACTATTGGATATGTATCTAAGGTTTTTTGTGCAATATAATCCTCCAGTCTGCTTTCTCCCTTGGTAGAATTCGAGTAGCGAAATCTTGAATCGATGCACAGCCAGATAACCGTAGTACCAATATTTATCCTGGTTGCCCTGGCACCCCCAGCCCTGGCAATTGATGTTTTCAAGTTGCAGGTCGTCTCCGATGGGCGCAGTGGCACTCTGCCCTTCACGCCTATTCCTGTCGATACAAGTCGGCAAGAGTGGATTGTCATTACGGTTAATGGCCGAAAAGTCCAGATTCGACACACGACGACCGTTGCCAACTTCGTCGGGATGCGCAGTTGGTTCGACCATCCGGCAACGCTGATTCGTCTGTGCATCGAAGAGGGTTTCGAGCACAAAAATTGCCAGACCACAAAGGGTGACATCGCCACTTTGCCGAAGGGAAAAACGATCTACGACATGGGTGTCGATTTTAAGTATGAGGAGGGTGGTGTGGTAGTTACGCGCAACTTCCAGCTTTCCCCAGACTTCAAACCAGAAGCGGCACAGCCGTTGGAACAGATAGAAAAAGCCCAACCTAGCCAACACTTGCTCTCTGTCTACGAACGTGGCTAGTTCATTCTTGAGCAATGGCAAATTGCTTAAGATTTTCAAGAAAAGAATGCCTTTGGAATCGCCAGCGAGTATCTTCCGGTAGAACTTTGACCAACTCTTGCTTGCTAAACTATGGGGAGTTTCGAGGAAAGATTGTGCGCATTCTTCACACCATGCTGCGCGTACGTGACTTAGAGGCATCTAAGCAGTTTTACTGCGATGTCTTGGGCATGAACTTGATCCGCGAAAAAGAATATCCGGAAGGGAAGTTTACGCTGGCTTTCGTCGGTTACGGGTCTGAATCTGAGAATGCAGTGATCGAGCTGACCTACAACTGGGGCAAGGACGACTACACCCTCGGCGATGCTTTTGGCCATATCGCATTGGGCGTCAACGATATTTACTCTGCGTGTTCTCAAGTCAATGAACGTGGTGGCAAAGTTGTGCGCCAGCCAGGGCCGATGAAACACGGTTCAACAGTGATTGCTTTTGTCGAAGATCCGGATGGTTACAAGATCGAACTGATTGAGCTGCGCAAGCTTGCTACGACTGTGGCCACCCAACAGGAGGTCAGCGCTTGATTCAAACCACCGCCGTCTTTGCCACAACGGTGGATGGCAAGATCAGTGCCGTGGATCGTAAAGCGCATCGCGAGCCTGATAAAGCCGATCAAGCCCATGTCGAGTTTCAGGCATCGTTGGCGGATCTTTACTTACTCGGTGCAGGGACGCTGCGCTCTGAGGGGGGAACCCTGCTCATTCGCAACCCAGAGCTATTGGCAATGCGTGCCGCGCGCAACCAATCTCCCCAACCGATCACCTGCATCGTCTCGCAGTCTTTGCGTATCCCCACGGATCTATCTTTTTTTAGTCAGCCGATTGAACGCTGGATTTTCACCACAGAAGCAAGCCTAAAAGCGGCGGCGGGTTCGCCACTTTTGAACCTGGCTGAAGTGATCCCGGTGGGGGAGCAAGAAATTGACTGGGATTATGGCTATGCTGTTCTCGCCGAACGCGGCATCAAACAGGTCGCAGCCCTAGGTGGTGGAAGCCTCAACGCCGATCTTCTGAAAGCGAAAAAGCTGGACATGATGTGGGTGACAATTTGGCCAACGCTTTTTGGTGGCAAAGAAGCGCCGACCGCCATTGAGGGCGACGGATACGATCCTAAGCAGGCACCAATCCTGGAATTACTGGAAACCCGACAGATTAGTAGCGAACTATTTCTCCAGTACCGGATTCACTATCGAGACAAATCAGGGTAAGAATGTAAGCAATTACTCGACGATTCTGCAATGTCACTTCCCCTTGCTAAATTTCAAATTGCCTGTCTGCGTTTAGACGACCAGGAGAAACTGCTGGTCGAAGTGCAAGATCTTGTCATCGGCAAAAGTGGTGAAATGACCTGTTGGGCACGCCCTTTGGTTCTCTGCACTGGCGAGATGGTACAAGATGTTCGCCAAACACCCGATTTGCTCTGGCCTGCCCAAGAACTCGAAGTCGCCTACGACAGTGATGTACTGCCCGCCATGGACTTGTTGGCAACAGAAGTGCTTTTCCCTGAACCAGAACGCACAGCCATACTCTGGCGTTTCTTAGAACGATTGCGGAAATTACATCACAGCGCAAGGTTTTCTGCATGAAGTTCAGCATTCTCCGCATTCTTTTCTTGTACTCATGGTGCTAAGTTAAATGAACCGCAAGGACTGATTCCTGTGCCAATTGCCAAAATTTTTTGCACCGCCTTCGGAACAGTTTTATTCCTGTACCAAGGCGAACGCTTTCTAGCTGAGACGGAATGTCATTGCTGGCAAGTCGCTGTTCATCTTTCGAGCGGCGTTATCCGGAATACCCATCAGGCGATTCCCACAAAGGCGATGCGCGAACCTACCTACATCGATGCTGAAAGCATTGCTCAGATGGTAGCCCGCAAAGCAGGTAGCTACTAGAACTTGTCTTTCAATCCGCGAACATAGGCGAAGACCTTCACAGCATCCTGACTTTTGGCAAGGGTGCGTAGGGAAGGACTATCCCAACGCAGGAGTGGATTCGTAGCGATTTCAACGCCAATCGTCGTCGGAACCGTCGCTTCTCCGCTTTGGCGAGATGCTTGTACTGCGGTGTAGCGCTCTTGAAGGGCGCGATTCTCCGGCTCCACGGTGACTGCGAAGCGGAGATTATTGAGGGTGTACTCGTGGGCACACCAGACTTGGGTTTCAGCGGGTAGGTTTTTGAGCTGCTGAAGCGAATCGACCATCTGGGCAGGCGTACCCTCAAAGAGTCGTCCACATCCGCCAGCAAAAAGAGTGTCGCCACAGAAAAGATTTCCTGACTGTGGAAAGTAGTAGGCTATATGGCCGCTGGTATGTCCAGGAATAAATAAAACTTCCACAGGTTGGTGGGCAAAGGTGAAGCGATCCCCGGCTTTTAGCGCAATGGTCTGCCCTGGAATGCGCCCTTGATCCGCCCGTGAGGCGTAGACGGCAGCGTTTGGAAACGCTTCGAGTAAGCCACGGTTGCCCCCCACATGATCGGCGTGGTGGTGGGTGTTGAAGATAGCGACGAGTTCGAGGTGCAATCTTTTCAGTGCCTCAAGGACAGGCGTTGCATCAGCGGGATCGACAACAGCCGCTTGTTTGCCCTCTTCGAGGAGAAAAATATAGTTATCGCTGAGAGCGGGGAGTCTGTGAACCTGCATAAGACCTGTCAAAGAATGGGGTTAAGATCAAATGAATCGCGAAGAAGAGGCAACTATGACTGAGTCTGTACAAGAAAAAATCGATGGCCTTGTTAAAAATAACAAATTGCTCGTCTTTATGAAGGGCACCCCTCAGTTTCCCCAGTGCGGTTTCTCAGCGGCGACAGTGCAAATTCTTTCGACCGTCGGCTACCCCTTTGAAGCGGTGAATGTCCTCGAAGACAACGAAATTCGCAATGGAATCAAAGCCTACTCCAATTGGCCCACCATTCCCCAGATTTTTGTGGACGGTGAATTTATTGGTGGCTGCGACATTTTGATCGAAATGCACAATCGTGGCGAGCTGAAGCCCTTGATTCAAGAAGCGTTCGAGAGCGTTAAGGCTTAAATGGTTCTCCTCTCTCTTTTGAATCGGAGAGAGGATATTTTTCTTGAAAAACGCCATGACAACCATTTTTCATATCACCAGTCGCAATGCATGGTTAGAAGCCACGGTGCTGGGTAGCTACAGCAGTGATACCCTGGCCACAGAAGGCTTCACCCATTGCTCTAGCGCCGATCAAGTGCAGCGTTCAGCCCGTAAATTTTTTAAGGGCAAAACTGACCTCGTGCTCCTCCACATCGCCCAAGCAAGCGTGCATCCCGAAGTGCGCTACGAAGCAGCAGGTAGCGGCGAACTCTTCCCCCATATCTACGGACCATTGAATCTCGATGCTGTGTTCAGCATCGAAGATTTTGAAGTGGTTTAGGACGAAAGATCGGCCTACATACTAGGGCGCAATGCGGTGTCGGTCGGGCATCCTGGAGAAAGCGTCAATCACAAAACTTCATGCAGTTTCCGCTCACCCTCGATCGCAGTACCTTTTGGCAGCAGGTGCAAGCACGCATTCCGCAAATGCCGACGATTCCGCCGGAGGAGTCGATTGCACTGCGCATCCTTGTACAGGGGATGGTGATCGTCGGTTTGATCGCGACGGATGTTGCAGCTGAGACGAGCCTTAGCCTTTGGACGATTCCCCTTAGCATCGTCGGAGCGGTCTTTAGTTGGTACCGACGCAAAGAAAAAAATCTTCCCCTGAAGTTTTTATTAGCGATTGCCATGTTGGCGGCTCTCGGTGTGTTTTTCCGTAGCCTGCTTGGTTCTCCCAACGATACGCGCTTACCTTTAGCAGAATTATTGATCTATTTGCAGGTGATTCATAGTTTTGACTTGCCACGGCGCAAAGATCTCGGCTACTCCATGGTCATTGGCCTGGTACTTTTGGGCGTGGCAGCGACCATCAGCCAAACCATTGAATTTGCCTTCGCTTTGGGTCTGTTTACGATTTTGGCGATCCCGACTTTGGCTCTGGACTACCGTTCGCGCATCGGTCTGCCTCCCAAAAAATCGACGCTGTCCGGAGGGCGCTCCATGGCTCTGCTCTGGTTGGGGGCAATGGGTATCGCCGGAGTTGCATTTGTGCTGATGCCTCGTTTGCCTGGATACCAGCTACGCGCTTTTCCAGTCAGCAAAGATCTGCCTTTTCCGAAGGACTTCGCACCGGAACAAGTCAAAAATCCTGGGTATCCGACTCGCAAAGGCAAATCTCAGGGCAGTGGCAAAGCGGATCAAAAAACTGGAGAAGACGGTTTACCCGATTTTGATAAGACCCAGTACGCAGGTTTTAACTCCGAAGTCGATTACAACCTTCATGGCAACCTTGAACCAGTCATGGTGATGCGGGTGAGAGCGCAAGCCCCAGCCTTTTGGCGGGTGATGGCCTTTAGTACCTATACAGGCAAAGGCTGGAAAATTGGTTCTAACTGGACGGCAGCGCTTGAACGCGGAACCTTCCAGCAACTTTATTATCTGCCGCAGGCCGGTAGCAACCTTCAGACCCGCGAAATTGTCCAAACTTTTAGTATTGTCAATCAGCTCCCTAATCTTGTCCCTGCGGCAACGTGGGCAGCACGGCTTTACTTTCCGTCGCCACGGGTTGCAATCGATCACGAAGGCGCGATTCGCAGCCCTTCGATCTTGGAAGCAGGCACGACGTATACAGTGATTTCCAACGTTCCAATCCGCGATCTCGCCCTTCTCCAAAAAGCAAAAGGTGTGTATCCAAAACGGGTATTAGACAAATATCTGCAATTGCCTAAAGGCTTAGATCCAGAAATTGCCAAACTGAGCCGCAGGGTGACAGCGAAGTTTTCTGATCCCTATCGCAAGTCCTTGGTGCTCGCTCAACACCTGAAGCAGACCTACAGCATCGTCTCAGAGGTTCCAGTCTTTACTGGCAAAGATGATGTCGTCCGCACTTTTTTGTTTAAGAGCAAAGGTGGACAGCCAGAACACTTCGCGACCGCCATGGTCGTGATGCTGCGTAGTCTTGGTATCCCGGCGCGCCTTGCCACGGGTTTCTTGGCAGGACAGTACAACGCATTTACGGGCTACTACGAGGTCTACAACACAGATGCAACTGCCCTCGTCGAAGTCTACATCCCAAGCAACGGCTGGCTCAGTTTCGATCCTGTACCGGGACGTTCTTTAATTCCCCCCTCCCTCGATCAAGCCCAAAGTTTTGGGGTGGCTGAACAGGTTTGGAATGCCCTGACTCGCTGGATTCCCGCCGCTTGGAAGAAGGCACTTGCCGATGCAACCGGATTCATTCTCGGCAGTGTCGTCGGTCTGTTTGCCTGGGCGGCTGCCTGGATGAGTCAACTCGGCGGAGCAGCCGCTTTGGTGATTCTGGCAGCGGTTGCGGTGTTGGGTCTGTGCACCTTTGGCCTCTGGCAGGTCTTCAAGCTCTGGCGAGAACAACGCCGCCTACGCCACCTTGCTCCGGTCGAACGCGTCTATCAGCAAGCACTCGCTACCCTTGCCAAAAGTGGATATCCTCGCCTACCCCAGCAGACCCCCACAGAATTTCAGCAGTGCCTTGGACGTGCTTTGCCGAATGCAGAACCAGTCATGGCGCAACTCACCAATTCCTATTTAACTTGGCGTTACCAAGGGCAAATTGTAGATCTTCCTCTGATGCACGAACAGTATGGGCAACTGCGCAAAAAAGTTGGTAGGAGAAAGGTCAAGCTCGGCTGACTACAGAATGCTCTCCACTTCCCCAAAGGCCGGAATTAACCCTTGGCCTTTGGTGCCATTGAGGGCGTAGCGGGCTGTATCGACAAAGTGGCGCGTGCGATGGGGATCGATGGGCTGCTCGATTTGGCCAAAGCGCTTAAGATGACTGGCGACAATCACACCATCGGCGCGTTCGAGTAAGGCACCGACATTTTCGCTCGTTGCCCCAGAACCGATCAAGATTGGGGTGTGTGGAGCCGCTGCACGGGCAATTTCTAAATCTTCGAGCAGGGGGGCGTCACCTGTGGCATGGCCCGTGATAATCACGCCATCGGCAAGACCACGTTCAGCGGCATCGCGAACGGCCTGGAAGAGGGTTGTTGGCCCTAGGGGGCTGGCATGTTTCACCAGAACATCGGCAAAGATGCGGGTATGACAGCCCAACTCTCGGCGGTAGCGCATCACCGAATGGGCTTCGCCTTGAATTAGTCCTTGGTCTGTGACCATCGAACCCGTCAAGATATTCACCCGAATGAACTGAGCACCCGTACAGGCACTAATGGCTAGGGCTGCATGGGCGTCGTTGCGCAGTACGTTGATGCCCACCGGAATCACCACCTGATGCATGATCCGTTTGACCACCAGACTCATGGCACTGATCACGGCTGGATCGACTCGTCCAGGCACAAAAGGAGCATCGAAGAAATTTTCGACAATAATGCCGTTCGCTCCGCCTGTCGCCAAGGCAGCGGCTTCTTGTTCAGCGCGGGCAATGACCACGTCGAGGGAACCTGCCCAGCGAGGCGAGGTCGGTAGCGGCAGAAGATGGACAACACCGATGATCGGTTTGGACACGGAAAACAAATCTTGCAAGAGACTCACATCAACTTATAGAAGCCCCTAAGAACTATACTCTGGGAGAAAATAGGGGGTCAACCGCAGATGCCTCAAGTAGGGATCTCTTTGGGTTCAAATTTAGGCGAGCGCCTAAGCATTCTCAGTGCAGCAGTTCGTTCATTGCACCGTCCACAAGCGGGTTTGAAGCTGCTCGGTATTTCCGCTTGGTATGAAACTGAACCGATCGGCCCCCCACAGCCGAACTACATAAATGGTTGTATTTTGCTGGAGACGACTCTGCCACCGGAGCGATTGCTCCACGCTCTGCAGCGCCGCGAAAATTACTGGCAGCGGCAACGCCGCGAACGCTGGGGACCTCGTACCCTTGACTTGGACATCTTGTTCTATGACGAAGCGGTTGCTTCTACAGAAGAACTGACTCTGCCCCATCCACGGATGGCGGAGCGGGGCTTTGTCCTGGTGCCCCTTGTGGAGGTAGCTCCCAACTGGCGGCACCCCCTGGACGGGCGTACAGCCCAACAACTGCTCTCCTCTGTAACCATCCAGGGCATCCAACTTTGGCAAGATCGTCGGATGTTGCTCCACGAAATTGGCCCCATCGATCTGCGCCCCCTCGTTCCAGCGGATTTTGGCAAGCTACACACTTTGGCGCTGCGCTGCTGGTTGGCTACCTACCAGGGGCTATTGAGTGAAAGTTATATACAAGACTTTGTCGAACATGCCTACCACCCAATCACCTTGGAGCAAGCGCTCACGAGAGCAGGCAGTGCTTTTTGGGTAGCTCAAGACAGCACAGGCGAGCTGATTGGTTTTGCCCAAGTGATCATCGAGCAGCGCAGTGCGCTGCTCGTGCGGCTCTACGTCGCCCCAGAATGGCAGGGGCATCGCCTTGGCTGGAATTTGTGGCAGATGGTACTGGCAAAGATGTGTAGGGCAAAAGTGACGACCTGCACCTTGACTGTCCTGCAAACCAATCGGCGAGCGATTCAATACTACGAACGGATTGGCTTCAAACAAATTGGTTTGGCTGACGGCGAACGCTACGAATATAAGTACACAATAAATCCATGATTGCACCTGACAAAAACAGACTGCTTGCCCTCCAACAACTCGCCCTTAGATTTGGGTTGAGCGAAAGTGACTTGCCCCGGATCGATTGGAATCTCTTGCATCAAGCGTTAATTCATCCGAGCTACGCCGCCGATTTTGGTTCAAATCTAGACAACGACCGTCTCGAATTTTTGGGAGATGAGATATTACGCTTCATCACAGCAGAATTTCTGTACCGTGCCTATCCCAGCGAAGCGGTTGGTCAGTTGACGGCGGTGCGTTCAGTGTTAGTCAGCGATAAAGTGCTTGCCGAATGGGCGGCTGAGTCCAATCTTGGCAAAGCGCTTTTGGTGAGCAAAGGCACCCTTCAAGAAGGGCGAGGTGAGAATACACGATTGGCAGACGGATTTGAAGCTGTCATTGGTGCACTCTACTTATCGACAGGAAATATCGATCTGATTGTGCCTTGGTTGCAGCCTAAATTGGCTAGTCTCGCTCACAAAGTGATTGCCGATCCTGTCAAGGGAAACTACATAGGAGCACTTCAAGAACAGACGCAAAAACTTTATCAATGTTTGCCAGACTATCTTCTCTTCGGAGCAGAACCACCGTTTACTTGCGAAGTAAGAATTCAAGGAAAACTCTGCGGGGTTGGTGAAGGCAAATCGAAGAAAGTAGCGCAACAAGTAGCGGCTCAGATCGCTTTTGAGCAATTAGAATCCGAATCTTCATGATGTGAACTGATTCCTGAATCATATTGGTGATTGAGATAAGTATGGCGAACGGCACCAAAGGGATGGGGCAAGCCCCTCCCTCTGGACACCCTCCCCATGGGTGGACAGACATGCCTGTCCCCCCAAACCCCCCTCGGCAACTTTAGTGCCTTGATGCTAAGAATTGCATTGGGCGCTACGCGTGGTGGAGTGGAATTGGAGACGGATTGGGAGAGGTTTGGATACCAATGGAGTGTATCTATGGGAGATGCATTGGGTTTTGATGATCAGTTACTCATTCGGATGATGAATCGGTACAAATAGCACTAACGATACTGAAATCCTAGGGCAATTTATAGTTTCATGAAATTCTTGGCATATTTATCGACTTTAATATGGCATCTATCCCTTTTGGCTCAAGAATTGGTTTTCTAGACTCGCTGAGGGGCTATTTAAGTTTGCTCGTGATTCTTCACCACGTCGCTATCACCTATGGTGCAGAAGGCGGGTGGTACTACAAGGAGCACACAAGTCAACCCGTTGTGAATCTTCTGCTGACAACATTTTGTGCTTTTAATCAGTTCTATTTCATGGGATTGTTTTTTCTCTTGGCGGGTCTTTTCACTCCTGCTTCGTTGAACCGCAAAGGCAACAAAATTTTTTTCCAAGAAAGATTGACCAGGCTCGGAATTCCTCTGCTCTGCTTTGGACTTATTGTCAGTCCACCGTTAGAGTATTTCTCTGAAGTTTATCAAGATGGCTACAACAAAGGGTTTTTCACTTACTTAATTGACCACCTGCCCCTTATCAACGCATTCTCGCCTGGCCCTCTTTGGTTCGTTGAGACCTTGCTAGGTTTCAGTCTCCTCTATCTCCTCTGGGCAAAGTGGCAGCCACCGATTTCGCCAAAAATCAATCTTCAAATCACTCCTTTTCAAATTCTCCTTTTTAGCTTTTTGCTGGCCTTGCTTTCTTTTTTAGTCCGATTTGTTTATCCAATTGGTGCATTAGTTTGGCATTTGCAATTTGCCTTTTTCCCTCAGTACATCCTATTATTTTCACTCGGTATTTGGCTTGCCTCCCCAAAAGCTTTAGGGCAACTGCCAAAACACTGGTTGAAACCCTGTATGACCATCGCTACGGTTTCGATTCTCATGGTGCCAGCCCTTGTGATCCTCAACGGCAGGATTGATCAACGCTTCTTAGGGGGATGGCACTGGCAAGCAATTGCCCTTTGCTTGATCGAAGCAGCGGTATGCTCGACAGCTTGCATTGCAGTAATTTTGATCTTTCGAGACTGGGTACCCTCCAAACAAAAATTCTGGAATCTGGTGGGAGAGAATTCCTATGGGATCTTTATTGTTCACGCGCCTATTTGTTTTTTTGTTGCTATTGCTTTGCGCAGTATCGACTGGTATCCCTTAGTGAAATTTGCTGTAGTTTCAACATTGAGTGTAGGGCTATCGCTCTTCTTGAGTCATACACTTCGTAGGCTGGGTGGATCGGTTGTGCGCAATGTTGTGGGTTAAGAAGGAATTGCGACAAATATTGCTGCACTCGAAAAG
>JACMLN010000179.1 GCA_014379585.1 Gloeobacterales cyanobacterium ES-bin-313
AGTTGCCAAGGGGGTGTGGGGGACAGGCAGTCTGTCCCCCACGGGGTGGGAGTCCAGAGGGAGGGGCTTGCCCCTTCCCTTTGGTGCCGTTCGCCATATTTACAACACCCAACCAAAACTCTTTCTGAATGCCGTTCGCCATATTTACAACACCCAACCAAAGCTCTTTCTGAATGCCGTTCGCCATATTTACAACAATTACCCAAAACTCTTTCTGAATGCCGTTCGCCATCTCTTTCGAAATTTATAAACACGCTTTAAAAGCAAGATGCTAAGGTTAACCAAAAGCAGACATTCTCTCTGCCCACAGGTCAAACTATAGCTGTCGCCAGGGGACTCAGGACATGGGGGTCAAAGAGGCTGTAGAAGCGTTGCCACCAGTCAGAGGGGTTCTACCTATGCACTCTGTCTTAACTAGGCTGACTATGGCTATATCTTTGAAAAGCGCATTTGAGATAAGGAAGGTTTCTGGATGGCTGCTCCTTCTGTACCCGCTTGTCCCTGCTGTGGCTATTTAAAAATCGCCGAGTCTGGAGGCTATGAAATCTGTCCTGTGTGCGGCTGGGAAGATGATCCCTTACAGGCAGACGATCCACTGTTTAGCGGTGGTGCTAACGAGCAAAGCCTGAATGAAGCTAGAGTTAATTTCATGGCATTTAATGCTATTTCAAAAGAGTATATATCAAGAGTACGCCCTCCAAAATCTGACGAACTCCCTTAATGCTCCTACTGAACAGGAACTTTGCTTGCAAAATTGTAGGCAAAGACCTCTACTTGCCTCTCCTTGGGCAAGGCTCCCGCCTGAATGGTCATGGTTGAACTTTTGAGAGTTTGAATGGCATCCCTCTTAAAGAGCTTCAAAAAGGGTTCGAGACTATCAATACTGCATTCTGAATCTGCGGCTGTGGTTTTGTAGTAGGTGGGGATCACCATGCGGGGCTGGATACTTTCGATGGTGGCGTGGGCCATCTCCGCATCGAAGCTCTTTGCCCCCCCACCGATTGGCACGAACAAGATATCAGGCTTACCGATCAGAATTTTTGCTTCGTCGTTTGGCTCAGAAGCAATGCCACCGAGGTGGACAATATCCAAACCGCCCTGTTGCCAGTGCCATGCGACATTTTCGCCAAACTGTTTGCCTTCGCGACGATCATGCAGGGTACGAATGCCTTGGAGCTTACTAAATTTATCGACGGTGTAGACCCCCGGCTGGTAGAGAACGCGGGGATTGCCTTTGACAACGTCGAGTGCGCCTTCGTCTAAAAGCCGCGAACTGAGCAGGACTAAGTCTGTATTGACGCTGGGTTTGCGATAGCCTGCTGTACATCCCCCTGGACGGAAAGGATTGACCAGCAACCGTCCCTCTTTGGAGGTGAACAGAAAGCAACTGTGGCCGAGCCACTGAATTTGCAAACCACCGGATGGCACAGATTTAGGGGCAGCTAAGACAGCAGAGGGGAATAGAGCAGCGGCGGTGATGCCTGCTTGCAGGAAAGAACGTCTTCTCATGGGGTGACTAAACTCTTCAGGAAATTCCAAAGCAGGTCTTTGCCCGATTTGGTGAGGATACTTTCGGGATGGAACTGAACCCCTTGGAGGCGTGGGTACTGGCGATGGCGAACGCCCATAATCGTACCGTCTTCGCTCCAAGCGGTGACTTCGAGGACATCGGGAAATGCTTCTTTGGCGATCACCAAAGAATGATAGCGGGTCGCCTCGAAGGGCTGAGGCAATTCAGCGAAGACCCCTTCGCCTTGGTGATGAATCATCGATGTTTTGCCGTGCATCAACTCTGGAGCACCGACGATATTCCCTCCGAATACCTGGCCGATGCACTGATGTCCCAAACAGACACCGAGAAGGGGCAAAGTTGTTCCAAATTCAGCAATGATCTGGCTGGAGATGCCCGCATCCTCCGGTCGCCCTGGCCCTGGCGAGATCACCACGGCTTGGGGCGCAAGTTGCCGCACCTGTGCAAGGGTGATCTGATCGTTGCGATAAACCACCACCTCAGCGCCTAGCTCCGCTAGGTACTGCACAAGGTTGTAGGTGAAACTATCGTAGTTGTCGATCACCAAAATCATCGCTGATCCAGTCTGCCCAAAGTCCTCAACTATAGTGGCACAGGCGCAACGCTTCGGGTGAGAACTACGTCTGATTGCTTTTACGTAGGGGCAATTCCGGCACCCCAAAGCCAAAAAGTAAGGCCAGCAATGGCAGTGGCACGGTAAAAGCGTAGATCTGAGCGACTCCAGAGGCAAAAGATTGACGCAAAGCTTGGTCTACTTTTTGAGAGAGCGCTTGTTTTTGATTGGCAGGCAATTGTGCTGTCAGGCTTCCTAACTCTTTGACAGCTTCGGCGCGGCCATTGCGGAGGCGATCAGGGTGGAGCAATGCACCAAGTTCCGGCGGTAGTGGGGCAATAATCGGTTCGAGATTGTGGGCAATGGCACTGGTGAGCAAAGATGCGAGTAGAGCACCAAAAATGGCCGCACCGATGGCTTGCCCCAACTGCTGAAAGAACTGTCGGCTGGCTGTTGCAGACCCCACCACAGAGTAGGAAACAGCATTTTGAAGCGCCAAATTCAGTTGGGGGAAGGTTGCACCGAAGCCCAAACCCATGATCCCCAACTTAAGACGCACGTCCCAAATGGTTGAAGTAACAGACAATTGGGACAGCAAAAACACGCCTGTACTGACGAGCGTGAGGCCGATCAGCGCAATGATCTTGTAGCGCCCCGTGCGCTGAACAATGTTTCCGCAGAGGATCGAACTGACCATTAGGCCAATCGTCAAAGGAATAAGCGCTGTGCCTGCTTCTGTGGCCGTAGTGCCCAAGACATTCACCAAAAACAGCGAAATAAAGAGCACAACCGTCAAAAACACCGATCCCATCAAGGACGAAATGCCGATGATCAAGGTATAGATCGGTAACTTAAAAAGTTGGAGGGGCAGTATCGGACCTTCTGCACGCTTTTCGACCCAGAGAAAAGTGATGAGCGAGAAGATGCTACCGCCGAGCAATCCCAGAATCGTTGGCGAAGTCCAGGGGTAAACAGTGCGATCCAGGGTCAAGGCCAGGAGCAAAGGCACCACCGTTGCCACCAGCAACACCGCCCCAAGGTAATCGACGGCTGTGCGCAGGCCACTTTCAAGGCGTGGCATGTAGGCGACGATAAACCCAACAGCGATTGCTCCGAAGGGCAGATTGACGTAGAAGATCCAACGCCAGCCCAGTGTATCGGTCAAGAACCCCCCTAAGAAAGGGCCAAGGACGCTACTCAAGGCAAAGACCGAAGTAAACAGCCCTTGAAGTTTCGCCCGCTCCGCCGGAACGTAGAGATCTGCTGGAATTGTGAAAGCGAGGGCTGTGATCGCTCCTGCACCCAATCCTTGTAGTCCCCGACAGATCGCCAAGGTCAAAATTGTCGGTGCTAAACCGCAGAGCATCGAACCGACGAGAAAAATGCTGATCCCAATCAGGAGAATGGGTTTGCGTCCGTACAGATCTGAAAGCTTGCCATAGATCGGCACTGTGGCCGTACTGCATAATAAGTAAGCCGTCGAAAGCCAAGCCAATAAACCCACCCCTTTTAACTCGGCAAGAATTTTGGGGAGAGCCGCAGCGACGATTGTCTGATCGAGGGCAGTTAAGAAAAGCGTGAGCAGAACACCAGCCAAAATCAGGCGTTTGGTAGGCTCTGGCAATACAGTTGTATAGTCAATTCGCTCTTGAAGAGTTGGTGTAGCGTCCATATGTGCAGCTTAACAGACGCTCCTCTGGCTGAGTCGTTCTCAAAAATACCCTTCACTGAGAGAATAATCGGTCAAAGGCTTCTGGGTTTTGCATGCGCTAGGGTTCGCGCCGCATCAATAGTCAATTGTCGATAAATTTTTTGGCTTTCTGCGCAGATTTGGTCACTTAAATAGCTGTGATTGCCAAAGTGGGTATGACAACCACTCCAACGCTCGATATAACGGTTTTCTATTTTTGCTTTTTCAAAAGCATTATTTCCTACCCAGAAATTGAGAAAAATGGCTGTGCTGAGCTGTGCCCAGGCATCTTTTTTACCAAGTAACTGATAGAAGTGCTCGACATGATCGAATCCTTCCACAGAAGCAAAGATGCCACCATAGGCGAGGATGATTAGTTTCACACCAAGCGACTGTTTGAGGAACGGTGCGGCGGCAAGGGCGTAGGCAGCGCCCGCACTTCCACAAATACAGTAAAGGGTTGCTTGGGTGGTTTCAGTGGTTTCAGGTTTGCCCAATCTTGTGCCAATACTATGGGCAATATCTTGTCCGTAGATGCGATGTAAAGCCGTGGCCAGGGCAAACTGCCAGAAATTGCGAAGGGCATAGAGAATCAGTAATTTGTTCCATCTCCAATCGTGTGAAAAAGTCTTTTCGGCTTGTAGATAAGGAAACGCTTCTTCGATCACCAGATCGCAATCGAAATCTTTACCCATCTGTCTGACAAACTGGATCTGTTCATCAGTCAGCTTTCCGTCAGTAAAATCGCTAATCCCTGTGAGCAGAATAGCAGCGCGTTTCCAAGGGATATGAGGTTGATTATCGACGAAAAAACTTTGCCGCCAATGTCGCCACCAAATCAATGTTTCGATCATTACAGCAAGCAGGAGGAGCGATGGAATGAGCAGAATAATCAAGAAGATCATGGCTCTTTTCCACTGGCTCGGCGTTGGATGAGATCGAAGGTGCCATCATCGCGAATTTCCATCACATGGCCGCGCCAGTTGATTTTCCGAGGCATAACCAGGGAGAGCAGGATATGGAAAGGCAAGAGGACTTGCATGACTGCCAGCAAAGGGTAGTAGCTCGTGGGCGTAGCACTTTTCAAATAGACGGTATTGAATCGAAACAGCATCAACGCATTCAAGCAAAGATATCCCACTCCGTAGAGAGCAACAAGGGAAGATGGATTAAAAATAAGATAGCTCAGAAGAAAAAGGGGAAAAAGCGTTGGCAAAAAAGCAAGCACATAAAAGCTGACCAATTCTTTTAGGCTCGCTGCTTGGAGAATGGAAGCCTGGGGAAAAATAAACCAACGATTCAACAAGTTAATATACTGGTTTCCATCTTGAACTTGGGTGCTGATTCCGTGGCAAACTGACGTTTGAACGAGCTTGTAACCGTAGGAACGCAGCCTTCTTGCAATTGCATAGTCATCACAGATTTCCGCTTCAATGCCACGAAAACCATTCACATTTTCAAAAATATCTCGTCGAATAGTGAAGAACATGCCGTTGATGGTGAACGGTTCGACAACGTACGTATAGGGAATATAGGTAAGCAAACTATTTCCATTCACGACGCAGGAAACGAGGGCTGACCAAATATTGCTGAAATTGACGTAGTAAGGCAAGCCAAAAACAGCGCCGACATTTTGTTGATAAAGTTGTGGAATGCTTGTTTCAAGGCTTTCATCAGGAAGCATCGTATCGTCATCTAGACAGACAATCACTTCGCCTTTTGCCATTTCGATTCCGGCCATCAATTTGAAGGTTTTCGGACTGATTTCGGCTGGAGAAGGAGGCAAAGAGAGCAATCGAACTGAAACCTCTGGATGTTTTGCTATGAGTGCCTGACAGCCGATTAAAGCCTGTTCATCTTCATCGTCGATGCACCAGATAAATTCGATTTGATATGTAGTCTTCATCATCAAATTGGCACTCAAGCAATCCCAAAGCGTGGGATCGCCACTGAGGATCGGTTGGACAATCGAAATGCTTACAGCCGGATCTGTTGCCCGATTTTCCTGGTCTGCCCGTCGAAAGAAATCGTCGATTGCCCAATATTTCCAGCTTTGCTCTAGGGCAACGAAGAGTGCGAAAATCCAGAATAAGGTTTCCATTGGTTTTCCTAAAAAGTCTCATGTTCAAGTTGCTAATAGACTAAAACGATCCCTCCAACCGAGAAACCTGCCGCTGTGCCTAATAATAAAATCCGGTCTCCCCGTCGGATTTTTTTCTGGACAACCGCTTCGTGGAGTGCCATGGGAATGGAAGCTGCCACAGTATTGCCGTGGTTGTGAGCAATGGTCATCCATCGCTCTTCCCGCACACCCAAATGCTTCCGAATGAGGCGCATGGCCATCAGACTGGCTTGATGAGGGATCACCATCTTCATGTCTTCTAGAGTGCATTGAATTGGTTGCAATAGTCGCTCTAGAAACGTGGGAAGAATTTGGGCTGAAAGTCGATAAAGTGCCCGACCTTGCATCGTAAACAAGAAAAACTCTGGGTTGTCAAAGTACTGTTTGGGATGATGTTTGTTTCCTGCACCACGGCACTCAGACAGCGCAGCGCCATGGCTGTAAGTTTCAATCCGAGCCGCTAGGATTTCTGATCGCTCTCCTTCTGGTGAAGACTCAATAATCACGGCTGCAGCGCCATCCCCAAACAGCGTGCAACTTTCTTTGTCGCTCCAATTCATGCCTGTTGTCACTTCCGTCGCGATCAGCAGTACTCGTCTATATCGCCCCGCTGCTACCAAGTAGGAAAGCGTATCTAAACCACAGAGGAAGCTCAGACAGGTGGCATTGAGATCAAAAGCCGGAATGCCAGATTCGCCTGCTCCCAACTGTTGTTGGACGAGTGCCGCTGTACAGGGGATCGCCTGTTCAGGAACACTGCTTGTGCAGACTAAACAGTCAATATCTTCGATGCCAAGCCCTGCCCCATGGAGCGCTTCACTTGCAGCAAAAGCACCCATCTGCGAAGCGGTTTCCCCTTCAACGAAGTGACGCACCATCACTCCAGATTTCTTGGCAATCCAGCCAGTTTCTAGGCCAAGACGCTCCTCCAAGTCCGCTGCTGTTACCCGGTTTTTGGGAAGATACTTACCTGTAGCAAGAATTTTGATGCGCATTGGCATGGGAAT
>JACMLN010000180.1 GCA_014379585.1 Gloeobacterales cyanobacterium ES-bin-313
TTGAAGCACAGTTTGGGCACCTCGTTCAGAGCGTACCGGGCACCCTGAGCCGTGGCGCAACTGAGAAAGAACTAGCAGACCTGAAAGTATTGCTTGATGACACAGAGGCCACTCAGGGCGCAGCCTAACCCTCTATGAACTTCAAACCTGCTGCGATTGGTTTTGATCGCAGCGGGTTTTGGTTTTAGCAGTAGAGATCCACGGTGACTGGCTCATCACCCTCGTATTCCGGCTGATTGGCACGGGCAGAAGCCCACGAGCGGTAGACATTGATATCGCAATCGACAAAGCGACGGTAGGAGGTACGCGCATCATCAAGGCGACGGGAAGGACGATCAATCTCAGCACCAAGAGCCACACCCACGACGAACCGATTCCAGGTACCAAAGACCACCCCATCAGCAGCAGCAGAGTCAAAAGCTTGCTGGGTAACGCGAACACTGTAAATGTAAGGCGGCATCGGCTCTCTCCTGAATCTCTCTATATACTTATTATAGCGCAATTACAGGCAATAACAACATCTGATTGATTGTATTTGCTTATCGGTGCTAGACTTTTAATAGCGCGATTACAGGCTTAATCATGGGTAGAGGCAGAATCGGCGGACACCCGCACATCGTTGAAATCGGCACCGACACGCGATGGCCTGCCATTGCAGCAGATGAGCGGAGTGTCGCTGTATCGCTTAGGATTCCTGAGAGCCAACTTGCTGCTCTAGACGCACTGCCAGGGGCAAGAGCAGACAAAATCCGACAAGCCATCGCCCTGTTGCTCAATCAGCATCCAGACACTCAAAAGACATCCTGAGCAGCCAAACCATAGACACCGATCACACTCGGCAACCACAGCGGCGGCGCTGGCGAACGGGCGCATCAAGGCACACCAGCGGGGCAGACATCGAGACTGTGGCCACCGACGAGAGCAAGCAGCTAATACACAACCAATACAGAAACAATACAGGCCGATATACAGCTAATACAGAACTAATACACGGCTTCACCGAGGGGCATCGAGGGATAGCAGCGGCAACACATGGCCAACACCTACAGCTGATCCATTACCTCTCCATCACCACCACCGGGGAAGGCATCGATCAGACCAAACTGACACAGCAGCAGCGGGGCAGACAGGCGACAAAGACCAGGCCGCATACCCTTCTTGGCCAACATCAGCCAACTACCAAAGGTGCTCAGAGCCTACACCCTAGCCATTGACAAAGAGCGCAGCGGCCAGGTGCTCAAGACCAGGACGCACGAACAGCAGCACCTAACAACTGCTACCGACGATCAGCAGCAGCCACCGACGATCAGCAGCAGCCACCGACCAGCCAACGAGAGAACGCGGACAGTCTTAGCTGTGCTGTGAACTTGATGCACTTGGAGAAGCCGGGGGTGCAGGTAGCACCAGCAGTTCCCCAGACCCGATCTTCGCCAATAGACCAGCGATCCATGGCTTACCACCGTACAGGCAACTGTATTGAACCGCGATGGACTCTAGAGCCTCGCGGGTAGATTCACTCATCCGCATGGCCACCGTCTGATTGTCTAGTCGGGGGCGTTGTCCTCGTTTCTCAGCAAAGTGTTCCGTCTTCGGATTCGGGTTCCCTTTCGGCATCTATGTA
Organism: Gloeobacterales cyanobacterium ES-bin-313; assembly: GCA_014379585.1. Taxonomy (GTDB): domain Bacteria; phylum Cyanobacteriota; class Cyanobacteriia; order Gloeobacterales; family Gloeobacteraceae; genus JACMLN01. Next base: position 1,622 of record JACMLN010000180.1, read on the forward strand.
TCTCCTTAAATCAGAGAACATATTAACACTTAGTCAAAATGTTTTGCCAAACCTATTGACAAACATGGCTAACCTCTGTTATCTTAGTCATAACAGGAAAGGAAAAGGCAAGCGGAGCCAAAAGACACCGCCCACACTCCAAGGGGAGAACGGAGCATAAGCCAGACAAGAGCGTACCGGACTCAACTAAATCCTTTCCGACAATTCCCAAAACGAAAGCGGCCACTCCGACCAAGAAGATGCCGCTTTCGCTTTCCACCCACCATTTCTGGAGGCTTTGATCAATATGACACAAGCTGAATTTTCCGCTCTCTCAAACCAAGTGATCGCCGCTCTCGATGCCAATCCTTTTGGTACTGAATTTGCCGCTCTCGATCAACGCTACAACCAAGCACTTGAAGACATGTTCAGTGAAGCGCGACTAGCACGCCTTGAAGCCAACTACGAAGCCAGCCAAGACTACCGCCACACTTGCACATTCGCAAGCTTCTAAAACATCTCCATCACCACCGGGGGGGCTTCAATGCTCCCCTTCCTTATTGGAGACTTTCAACCATGTACCACTGCTCCCACTGTGACACCTACTTCAACGCGGATCGGCTCAATCAACTTCCGAGCGGCCTTCCCGTTCACCGTTGCGGGCACGTTCCCAACAAGTTGACCCAAACCGAAGCATCGCCATTTCTCGCTCTCGTTGATAGCCATGACCGACGAACCCTCGAACGGCTCTTCAAAAACAGCTAGACCAACTAGACCAAACATCCCCCACCTTCTCAGCTATGGAGACGTGCTATGAACTTCCACCAATTCCAAAAGGCCATGCTTACAGCCATCGACCTCGCACAACATTCAGACCAGATTGTTGCCGTCTCCTTCGATCCTACCGACCACGAGGACGAGGACGGTGGCGAAGACCTGGAGCCAACCGACGACGACGACTACAACAATGCACCCGTCTACCCCATGCCCTTTTTCAGGCCGAATAAACCGGATAAGTCGGATGAAGACCAGGAGCCAAACCACAACGATGAAGACCTGGAGCCTACGGACGATTTTGGCGGTTCCTTCCCTCTCTCAGTCGAATACGACGACGACCAGCCAGAACCCACCTACATCGATCAAGATGACGACTTCTGAACTTTGAGCATGATGCAGCAGCCGGGTTGAGGTTTGTTCCTCCCCGGCTTTCCTCTTCCTGCCACTTTCAATCCCTGATCAGTGCTTCAATACCTCAGAGGAGTAAACAATGACTAGAACCAAGCATGATCAGTTCGCCAAGGAGTTGCTCTCTGGACTCCTTGAAACCGTTGGCACTCCCAGTAAAGCTGTCGAAGTCACCTCCGAGGTCAGAGAAATCGATCTGCTCTTTGTTCCCCTACCGGAAAAGGCCGCAGAGAGAGCAAAACTCGGACTCCTTGGACGCATTGCTACGACTGCCTGCCTGATCGAACCCTACCGCAATGCTCCTGGCAACGAGGATATCCTCAACTGCATTATGCATTTGGTCATTCAGCGGGGGGAGCGACTACGTAAGGCCAACCGTGACAAGCAAACTCTCAAAGAAGACGACTATGAAATGCTTTGGGTCGTCGGCCCAACCATCTCCCAAGCGGTTCTAGGCGCTTTTGGTGCCCAGAGTGCTGAGGGATGGGGAACAGGGGTGTACTTTGCCGTTTCAGGCTTGCGCACTTTCCTGATTGCTGCCCATCAATTGGCTCCCACAAAAGATACTCTCTGGCTACGCATCTTGGGCAGAGGTAAAATCCAAATGCAGGCCATTGATGAAGTCCTTGCCCTGCCCATTGATGATCCGATGCGCAACCTTGCTCTCAAACTGATTAACCAGTGGAGAATTAGAGTGGAGCAAACTCAAGACCTTTCACCTGATGAACAGGAGCAACTCATGAATTTCTCACCTGCTTACATTGCCTGGGAAGAGCAAACTCTACAAAAGGGGCGGCAAGAGGGACGACAAGAAGGACGGCAAGAGGGCGAACTCAGGGGTCAACGCGAAATGCTTCTTCAATTCATGACCCTCAAATTTGGTGCTCTAAGCGCCCAAGTTGTATCCCAGATTCAATCTATCGAAAGTACCGAGAAGCTCCAACAGTTGGCTGACGCGATTATCCATTCGCCTGATCTGCAAACCTTTCTCCAAAACCTTTGATCGAAGCGTTTAAGAGCTTTTGCTGTGGGCTATCGAGGATATACCACTGCTCTGGTGTGCCACGCCTGGTGGGTAGACAGTAAGACGATCTAGATGTTCACCCATCCACCACCTACTCCCCCTCCCCAAAAGTTCCCTCTCCTGCAAAGCAGGATGACGGACGGGCAGGCCGTCCCGCGTTACAAGTTTGGGTCAGGTAGAGATACGGCTTCCAGCACCGTGCGCGGTTTCTTCTGAAATCTGTGGTTGTTTGGAATGTAATTGGATCAAGGAGTAAATTGAGGCTTAGACATCGGTAGACTCACAATGCGTTACCCATGTTTGTAGCTGAAAGACGGATAGGTTGAGGGTTTCAGACCTCTAATGCACGGCTTGTTGTGCTAGAACGTGGGCTGGTAGAGATACCAGTGCTCAGTCGTCAGGCAAGTTAGGGGCAAACGGCAGCTCGATGATAAAGGCAATACGACCTTCTCCCGCATTCTCCACCGAAATTCTGCCCTGCAACTGCTCGACGAGGCGCTTGACTAGGCTGAGGCCGAGACCTGTGCCACCGTACTTCCAGGGATCATTGTTTGGTACCCTGTAGAACTTATCAAAAAGATGAATCAACTCTTGCTCAGCAATTGGATTGCTCGTATTGACGAAGCTCAGTTCGAGGAATGGCTTTTCATCTGAGCCAGATGAAAAGGGTTTAGCCCGCAGCAGGATGTCCCCTTCAGGGGGGGTATATTTGCAAGCATTATAGAGCAGTTCGCAGATCGCCTGTTCCAGCAGGGCAGGACAAGTCCTGAGCATCGGAATGCCTTCGCCCAAGTCGAGGGTAAAGACCAGGCCATTCTGAGCCGCCTGGGCACGGAAGGGATCCACAATCGGGGGAAGCCACTCCAATAGGTCGATGCTCTCCTGAGGCAGGTCGAGAGCGCGCTCCAGGTTTTGCACGTCCAGCAGGGCATTGACGAGACTGAGTTCGCGATCTGTCTGTGCCTGAAGGATAGCGATATAGCGGGCGCGCGCTTCTTCGTTTTGAGTGTTCTGCAGTAGTTTGAGCGCCAGTTTCATGCTCGCTAGGGGAGTGCGCATTTCGTGACTGACGGTACTGAGAAAATCTTCTTTTAGCCGATCGAGTTTCTGCAGTTCCGCTACCTGTACCTCCAACTGCCGAGTATGCTCATTGCTCAACAGGCGCTGCTCCTCATGGAGGCGGGCTTTATCGTCGTGGAAGATGCATACGGCTCCAAGCAGTCTCTGATGCTGGTCGAACACCGGGGCACAACTATCACAGACTGGCAGGTGGGAGCTATCCTTGCGCACCAGAAGTGTCCCCTTGGTAATGAACACTGTGCGCTTTTCAATTAATGCAGTTTCGAGTGGGTGGCGTGCGGATTCGTGGTCGAGTGGGTGGAATAGATTTAAGATTTCGCTCACTCGCCTACCCAGGGCTTCCACGCTCTTAAAGCCGGTGAGGGATTCGGCAGCCTTGTTGATGAAGGTGATCTTTCCCTGGATATCACTGGCGATGACACCGTCACCAATGCCACGCAGGATCGCATGCATCCACTGCTGATTCTCGCTCACCTCCCGGTCAAAGTGGTGCTTGTAGAGAGCCATCTGTAAGGCCGCCCGCAACTCTCGCTCCTTGTAGGGTTTGACCAGATAGCCATAAGCCATGGTTAGCTGTGCCTGTTTTAAGAGATACTCGTCCGAAAAAGCCGTCAAAAACACCACGGGAACATCCAGTTGAGTACGGATGGCAATCGCCGCTTCGATACCGTTCATTGTGCCCTTGAGGTTGATATCCATCAGAACCAGGTCCGGAAGCAGAGCCAGAACCTGTTTGATGGCCTGCTTCCCTGTGTTGGTAATACCGACCACCCGATAGCCAAGCTCAGTCAGACATTCAGAAAGATCCTCGGCAATCATGGATTCGTCTTCGACGATGAAAATGGTCGCCCTGCCCGCTACTCCAGGATTATAGGCAGCATCAAAAGAAGCAGTGGACGGTACAGATCTCATGGGTCACTCCAGCGAGTCATATGATGGGTTGAGAGAAAAGAGCACCGTAAAGCGAGTGCCATTGTCCTGGCTCATGACCAGCTTGCCGTGGATCTGTCGGGTAAGTGAGCGTACAAGCCTCAGCCCCAGGGAATGGGTGGTGGTCATATCCAGATCTGCGGGCATGCCGACACCGTTGTCAGAGATAACAAGCTGGTAACAGCCATTCTCAGCGGGCGTCAGTGCGAGGTCTATTCGACCCTGCCTGCCGTCCGCAAAGGCGTGTTTGAGGGCATTGGTGAGCAGTTCGTTGACGATAAGCCCGAGGGGCACAGCCATATCGAGATCTGCCTGAACGGATGTCAGCATGCGGGTAAGCTGAACCTGATCGGCTAGTTGGCTATGGGTGCTCATGAGCGAGTCGCTCAGATTCTCCAGATATCCCATTAGATCTATGCGGGCGAGGGAATCTGAGAGGTACAGGTGTTCATGGATGAGTGCCATCGAGCGCACCCGGTCCTGGCTTTGGGAAAGGGCATCAGCAGAAACCCTATCGGGGGTCTGGCGTTCCTGCAACTTCAGCATGCTCGCCACTACCTGCAGATTGTTCTTCACCCGGTGGTGGATCTCGCGCAGGAGCACCTCTTTTTCGTGCAGAGAGGTGCGTAGTTGCACCTCGGTAGCGCGGCTTTCAGTGATGTCGATCCCCTGACTTGCCAGCAGTTTACTACCGGAGATGTCTGGAATCGGAAACTTGACGGTCAGCCAGAGGCTCAACGTTCCGTCAGGTAGCGGCAGAGACTCAATCATTTCCACGGGTTCATTGACTTCTAGAGCCGCCAGATCCGAAGTGCGGATCTGCACGGCAACGTCCGCAGGCCACAACTCGTCGTCGGTCTTGCTCTGCCATTGCTCGGGAGAAATTCCGAAGCGCCGGGTAAAAAGGTGGCTTGCGAACAGGAGCCGCCCTTGAGCATCCTTGATGAAGACTAGGGTGGGGCTCAGTTCGAGAAGGGTTCTGAAGCTCTCCTCGCTCCACTGAAGGGCACGGTGGGCATTGTTGGCTTTCCGTTCGCTGGAGAGCAGCAGTAGGCCTATAAGGACGGTGCGCAGTTCAGCCGCTGCTGCAATTTCACAGGAACGCCAAGCAAGGGAGCAACCGCGCACTTGCTCCTTCCATAGAGCGAAGGAGTTACGCGGGTGCAACTCCCCATTGGCAGCATCGACCTGAACCGTCTGGTTCGGGTCGCCCCCCCAGTGCACGGAACGCAGAACTTCCTGCCTCATCCAGAGCACGCCACGTGGCTGATCCCCCGGCAGCAGAAGTGCGAGAACGCCACCAATGCCCGCAGGCAGGTCTTCTGTATCATCTAGAGCGTGAGCCAAGGCATCGGTGGCCCACACCCCCTCGCTCGCTCGTTTGGCTAGACGGCAAAAGAGTGCTTCTGTCTCCTTGAGCGATGGTGTCTCGCCCTGGAGGATCATCTTACTATCCAGCTTCAGGGCAAACCCGTCGGAGGCGATGCAGTTGAGCAGGTTGGGTTGGTGGCATAACAGGCTATCGGACAGCGACTCCTCCTGAGCGATCTTTGCGAGGAAACTCGTCAGACTTGCCTTCAATTCCAGCCGGTAGCACGCTTCCTCAGCTTCCTCTCGGGCGGTCAGTGCCACAGAGAACAACTGGCCGATCAGTTTGCAAGCATTCCGTAGGCTAACGGGGATGTGCCGAGGGGTGGCATGGTGGCAAGCGACCAGCCCCCAGAGCACACCTTGCCGTACGATGGCAATGGTCAGTGAACCTCCCACCCCCATATTCTGCAGATATTTAATATGAATGGGCGAGACGGCGCGTAGCTTTGCGCACTCCATATCAAGGGGGGCAGTGGTTTCGGGATCGAGGCAAGGCATAAGTCGGACAGGTCTTGCATGTACATCAGGAATCACCCGCACCCCGGTGAGCATAAACAGTTCGCGAGCCTTGAGTGGAATATCGGCAGCAGGAAAATGAAGACCCAGGTAGGAAACCAGGCGATGGTCATCGCTGCGCGCTTCGGCCACCACTTCGCCGTTCCACTCGGCGTCGAAGCGGTAAATCATCACCCGGTCGAAACCGGTCGCGATACGAACCTGAAATGCGACCTCGGCACATAGGGTTAGCAGATCTGGGCTTACCGACAGCGTCATGAAACATTCGTGCAGGGCTTTGTGCAGGTTTAATTGGCTTATTTCTTCTGCCGTTTGTGCTGGCTCCAGTTCAAGCACCATCCGCCCGCCACTCGGGTAGGTATGGGCGTGAAAGCGGCGGGTACCCCATTTAAGAGAACATTCGTAAGAACGGGTGATGCTGGATTTCACCACTGGTCGGGTCAACAGTGGTTCAAGGGTGGTGAAGGCTTCCGCTCCAAATAGATCGGATACATCGCGACCCAGAACCCGATTGCGTGGCAGACCCAACAGCTTCTTGGTATTCGCACTTGTCTGCAAGACTCTCCATTCATCCATCGAGAGAACCAGCATCAACCCATGGGGTTGGATAGCGCCAGGGGTATGGATCGGTTCGTCGTCGGCACTCGAAGTGAGTGTGTCAGGCGACGTTAGCACATCGTTTGCAGAGGGATGTTTGGGAATCATCTATCATTGACCGAATGGGAACTACTAATTCGAAGTGTTGCTTTGCAAAAAGCTCTTCATGGGTGTAGTTGAGTATTTGACAGGGGGGTATTATCTTTGTCGATCAAACTTATAAGAGCAATCAGCACATTGAACAGCCGTTTCGCTAGTGCTCTAATGCGATCAAAATTTTGCTCGAAAGGCAAGCCTAGAACATCGTATGCGTAGAGCGCCTGCAAACGTTCATTTTCATCCGATAGGGATACGGAAACCATGATGTAACCAATCCAGGTACAACGTAGGCTTCCTCAGCTCTGCGTACTTACTATTTGCTAGTATACCATAACGAACGCCTAAATTCCGACTGCGTATAAATACGTAGTCGGAATGCTTCGAAGTTTGATCGTTAGTTCTTAGGCTCTCACTAAGAAACTGAGAATATCCCGCCTACACCTTGCTGCATGAAAGTGCAGGGAACAATTCCCGAACTGGAGCAAATCGAAACGGCTGCTGATGCCCAACTGATTCAGGATTTGGCAATGTCCTTATCTCAACGCTAATCAGAGTTAGAGCCTACGGATTATGAGGCGATCACCTTCTGACATGGGATTTATCAGATACTGCCCACGAGATGCGCAACGAGGTTAGGCGGCAGAAGCTGAAACCCATTCCTCAAGCCCTTGTGTCTGTTTAGACAGGCCGTGGTTGTGAGACAAGGGGTGGGTTGAGACTCAGACATCGGTAGACTCGCAAAGCGTCACCCATGCTTATAGCTGTAAGGTAGATGGAACAATGGTTTCAGACCCCTAAGGCGCGGCTCGTTGCGCATCTCGTGGGCCAAGCACGCCCTGGTAAGGCGATGCCAGTCGGGATGATTGCACAGAATGAGTTTTTCTGTGCCTCACTTCTGACTAAGATTTGACCACCCATGCACTCTACAAGGTTATGTACAAGAGACAGTCCCAACCCTGTTCCTTTTTGCCCTGAGGCGGTAGCATTGGCAGCTCGGTAAAACTTCTTGAACAGATGCGGCAACTCCGTAGCTGGAATTTCTGGTCCGTCGTTGATCACATTGAATGCAACCTCTTTGGGCGAAAGCTGGTCTACTACAACGAGAATGTTGCCATCTTCGGGGGTGTACTTACAAGCGTTGTTGATCAGTTCACTCAACACCCGCTCCAAATATCGGCGATCCGCAA
>JACMLN010000181.1 GCA_014379585.1 Gloeobacterales cyanobacterium ES-bin-313
ACTTCTGAAAAGCTCTTTGATGCCGCCCAAAAGATTGAAGAAGTCGGCGCAAATGGCAAGAAAGCTGTCTCCGAATACGCTGATAAAGTGAGCGATACGCTTCAAGATGGCGCAAAGTACCTTCGCGATTCCGACGTCGATTCGATTGCTAGCGAACTGGTTGCTTCTTTGAAAGATGCAGTACGGATGCGCCCGATTTTAAGCATTGCCTGCGCCCTGGGTACTGGCTTGATCTTAGCCCGCGTTCTCAGCAAGAAGTAGGATCATGGAACTTCAAAAAGCAAGCTTAAGTGAACTGCTCGTTCAGCTCGTACAGCAGGTGGAGCAGCTCCTTTCTGCCCATTTGCGTCTAGCGCGCCAAGAATTAGCTGAAGATGGTAAACGCTTCGCAGCGCAGTCTGTCGGAGTCATTCTCGGCGGTATTTTGGCTCTCCAAGGCATCACATTTCTGGGACTGTCTGGTTACAAGGCACTCTCGATCTGGATCCCGGCATGGGGAGCCGCCCTCATCGTTGCGCTGATCTTCCTGGGTGGTGGAGCAGCGCTCGCTTTCGCTTCCATCCAGCAACTTAGCAAGACCAAGCTTGCTCCGGAACGCACCCTTGAAGAGACCAAGGAGACTTTTACATGGTTGACTCAAAAGCGTTAACAAAGAGACCGGAAGTGCAGGAAACTCTTCCTGCCGAAGCAGAAATTCACACTGCCCGCACCCAACTTGCGCAGACATCTAAACAGATCGGAGAGCAGATCAAAACGAAGCTGAGTTGGCGAGCAATCATTCAACGGTATCCACTGCTCGTCACGGGCATTGCCTTCGGTGCAGGTGCAGTCCTCGGTTTCGGGACTGTGGGTGGCGAAAAACTGCCGCGTCCGCGCAAAAAAGCAAGCTCCGGTACCACTAACAAGCCTGGGGCTCTAGAGACAGCTGTCTCTTCAATCGCAGTTTTGGCTGTCCGAGAAGGTTCCAAGTACCTCGTCAATCGCTTACTCACCGATAAGAAGTAATCGTTTGGCAACCCAAAAATCGTCCATAGTGCTTCAGAACGGGTCAAGTGAAACTAAGACTTCCCATTAGCCCTTGCCTACACTGATGATAATCACTTAGGCGATGATGGACAACAATCCCCGCTCCCAGCCCCTCGATTTTCGGCGCAGACTCAAGCAGGAAGCATCTTTCTGGCAAGAAAATGGCATCCTGAACGCTTCCCAGCTTGCACGTCTCAGCGAACTTTACGGGTTTGATACCTTACCGACTTCCAACCCACGCAACTTGGTCGGCTCAATTGTCACTTTTGGCATGTTGTTGGTTGGTCTAGGTGTTCTGACTTTTGTAGCTGCAAATTGGCTGTTGATCCCCAGTGCTCTTCAGGTCGTCTTGTTGTTAGCGGCTTTATGGGGAGCCTACGGTGGTGGCTACTACCTCTGGAAAGTGACAGGTACTTCGTCCGTGCTTGGCCAAGGACTGATCCTGCTTGGCTCTTTAATATACGGCGGCAACATCGCTCTGTTTGGCCAGATCTTCCATGCTGATGGCGAGCTGTATCAACTCTGTATGCTTTGGACGATTGGCGTACTTGCAGTTGCCTATGCCCTGGGCAGTTTTCCGAGCGGAGTTCTGGCCTTGATCGTAGCGGGTATCGGCTACCTGGACTGGGCGAACACGAACTATCTTCAACGCTCGGACTTTTTGGCGCAGTTGCTTCCCTGGGGCGGTCTGCTTCTGTTTTTGCCACTTGCCTACCGCATGGGTAGCCGCTGGATGTTCGAAATTGTCTGTCTCGCCTTCGCTGGATTTGTACTCGGCAATAGCTTCTTTGGCTTCAACTTCTTTAGCCATGACACCTACTTGCCGTATTTGGTGTTGATGTTTTTGCTAGCTCTTTGGAGCTGGGTAGCTGTTGGTTTTGTCCCCCAGTCCTGGCAGTGGCCTCAATACAGTCCTCTTCGCAACCTCACTGCCTTGGGTATTGGGCTACTTTGCTACCTCTATTCCTTCTGGGCTGCTGCTGGGGATCTGGTTCAAGAATCTCTTCGACAAAGCAATTGGCTGACTTTCTGGAGTTCCCCAACGGTAATTCTCTTGCTGCTCACTTCTGGTTTGGGTCTGTTCTGGCTCTGGCGACAAGGTGAATTGGAAAAGGGCAAGCAAGTACTCGTTATCATTGCTGCTGGCAGCGGTGGTATTCTGGCCACCATCTTGCTGCATCCACCAGTTCTTGCCATTGTGCTTTTGTTCAACGTGCTCTTGATTGCTCTGGCCGCTTACTGGATCGCCAATGGCCTACAGCAGGTTAGTCGCCGCGATTTCCTTGTTGGCCAGGGATTACTGGCTATGCTCATCCTCAGCCGTTTCTTTGAATACGACACGGGTCTTCTGGTGAAAGCAGCTGCTTTCATCATTGCTGGTGGTCTGTTGATCTATTTCGCTCTTTGGTTCGAAAAATATCTCGATCGTCAAGGAACTGTAGACAATGCTTAACGCACAAACATCTGAAAAAAAGCAAGACCAAACCCTCGTCTACTTCCTGGCTGCGATTGGTTTGCAGTCTGTGCTCCTGTTTGTTGGGCCAGCCCAACGCGCCTACACCTATCTGACTGGCACTCCAGCCACCCTCAAAACTGTACCTGTGGATCCCTACGATCCTGTGCGAGGCTACTCAGTCACTCTGAACTACGACATTTCATCTCCCCTCACAGTGCCTGGAGTCTCTCCTTTATCATCATCAGGCTTCCACGAAGGTCAGATAGTCTACGTGACCCTTCAAAAGCCGACTGGAAACACCGCTTGGACGGTTGTGCGCTACCAATCTGAACGCCCTAAAAACCTACCCGCCGATCAACTATTTCTCCAAGGAACATTCCATAACAATCGCATCCGCTATGGCATCGAAACCTACTATGTGCCAGAGGAGAAGATTCAGGAAGTAAATCAGGCAATACTCAAACATCCCAAAGACAATCTCGTGGATGTGCGTATAGACGCAGCCGGTAAAGCCATTCCTGTGCAGTTGCGCATTGCTGGAAAAGTCTATGCTTACTAATGGGGTGACTGCTGCTTGAGCAAAGTGACATGCACAAAAGTTTCAGGCATGGGCGAATAGCTCTTCAATCTCTGCACTCAAAGTTTCGTAGAGCGGTAAGCCCTGTAACTGGCGGCCAAGGGCAAGAGACATGCTTCGGTAGTACCAGGCTTGCTCTTGGCGGCCACGGGCAAAGTGTTGCCAGAAAGATTCACCCATCTGTGCGTACTGGCTGGCCATACTCCGCACATTATGCAATTTGTCAGCATAAGTAACCATCTGTACGTTCCAGCAGGCTGTTTCAATGCGGGCTATATGCTGCCGCTTGCATTCTTCCCAACTCAGACCACAGTGCAGCTCCGTGCAACCCGCCACAATCGTTGAAACAGCCTCACCGAAGGTGTAGCGGATATATTCTAGAGTTGTTGCTGTGTCCTCAACGGTGTCATGGAGAAGACCAGCGACTACCACTTCCTGAGAACAGCCCGCTTCAAGCAGCATCTTGGCAACTGTCAAAGGATGGCTGATGTAGGGAACATTGCCGCCCTTGCGTACTTGTCCAGCATGGGCACGCCAAGCAACGGCAATCGCAAACTCAATGGCATAGTGCCGATCCACTAACTGGCACGGCTCCGCCATGACCAAAGGCTTTTTGCCCTGCTCCAAAAGGCTGGCATCTAGGCACTGATTTAGAAGTTCTAAGGTTCGCTGCATCGGTAACACTCCCACGCAAACAGGCAATGAAGGCTCACATCTCCAAGAATACCCAGCTTAAGCATCAGTGAAAACTTATATTTTTTCTGAAAACGGTAGAGTAAAGTCTACCGTTTTGGATTGGTGTCACTATTCACGACAGGATTCTCTTCGATCAATTTTGATAAATTATCCCCGGTTAAAGTTGAATTTACGCCTAAATTTCCTTGAGTAATGAGTTGTTGAAGTGCGCTACGAGTGGCCGCCGCCGAAGCCTCTATCAATGCGTAACTTGTTGTATCTGCTTCAGTTCCCACAACTTTTGTAATGAGAACCTTAAAGTTCAAGTTTTCTGGCTTCGGTATGTTTGCAGTACTAGAAAACTTTTGATATAGGAAAGGAAAATCTTCTAATCCTCTCAATGCGCCATCTATGGCAGCTCTAATCCAGCTAGGATGAGATATGCTGTCTACCTCTCCATTATCTCGATCAAGGCAGTCGTTTTGTATAGCATCTAGAACTTTACTTCTCTCGCTAGAAGGCTGGACGTCTACTTTAACGTAAGAGTAATTAAATGCACCTTGAATTACCTTCTTGAAAGTGTGTTCAGCTTGTACTCTCATAATCATCTCATCCTAAAGAAGTGAAATACTTTAAAGGAAAAGTAGTGCTCTTCGCCAAAATTTCCAGTCGTCCGTACAACATAGTCATCATCTAGAAGGGTCTATGCCAAAGCAATGCCAAATACTACTTAGCGCTCGACACTTAAAGAAGGCACCATGGGCAACATCGGTTCGCTAGGAATCGCACGGCGATCTAAGGCTGCTTGAACAAGTCCCTTGAAGAGCGGGTGAGGTTGGCTAGGCCGCGATTTAAACTCTGGATGAAACTGCGAAGCGATGAAAAAGGGATGATCAGGCAATTCGATGATCTCGACAAGGCGATTGTCCGGCGATATGCCGCTGATCCGAAAACCAGCATCGACAAGTTCGCGGCGATAGGCATTGTTGAACTCGTAGCGGTGGCGGTGGCGTTCGTAGATCAAGGTTTCACCGTAGAGGCGCGATGCCAGAGAACCTTCTACCAAACGACAAGGACAGGCACCGAGGCGCATGGTTCCACCCAAATCCACCACATCTTCTTGTTCGGGTAGCAGAGAAATCACAGGATCCACGGTTTCCGGTGAGAACTCAGTACTGTTTGCTTCGCCATGGTGTGCCATGTGTCGTGCCCATTCGATCACCGCACACTGCATCCCTAAACAAAGACCGAGAAAAGGAACTTTCTGGCTGCGGGCATAGGAAATGGCATCGATCTTGCCGTCAATTCCCCGTGCACCGAAGCCACCTGGAACAACGATGGCATCGACATCACTCAGGAAGTGCGCCGCCCCTTCTTCTTCGAGGCTCTCGGAGGAAACCCAATGCACCTGCACTTCTGCATCGAGGGCAACCGCAGCATGGCGCAGCGCTTCAACGACAGAAATATATGCATCGGAGAGCCGAACATACTTGCCGACGATGGCGATTTTCACGGAGTGAGAGGGGTGGCAGATCCGATCCACGAGATGTTCCCAATCCCGCAGATCGGGTTCGCGTTGCTCTAAACCAAGCAATTCTAAAACCTGTTGGGCAAGCCCTTCATGTTCGAGGCTGAGGGGAACTGCATAGATCGTCTTGGCATCCTGGCAGGTGATCACGCCACTGACAGCAACATCGCAAAATTCTGAGATCTTCTCTTTGATTCCGTGGGTGAGCGGACGATCCGTTCGGCACACCAGAATATCGGGTTGAATCCCGATAGAGCGCAACTCTTTGACCGAGTGCTGAGTCGGTTTGGTCTTCATCTCTCCCGCCGAAGAGATAAAAGGCATCAAGGTGACATGGGCGTAGATCACATTGCCACGGCCAGCATCTTTGCGGAATTGGCGAATCGCTTCGAGAAAGGGCAAAGATTCAATATCGCCGACGGTTCCACCAACTTCAACGATCACCACGTCGGGGTTTGTATCGCGAGCAACCCGACGGATACGCTCTTTAATTTCATTTGTAATGTGGGGAATAACCTGAACCGTGCCGCCGTTGTAGTCGCCGCGCCGCTCTTTGTTGATCACTGCTTGATAGATTGAACCTGTGGTGACGTTATTCAGTTTTGAAACGTTGGTATCGGTGAAACGTTCGTAGTGGCCGAGGTCGAGGTCTGTTTCCGCTCCATCGTCGGTGACAAAAACTTCGCCGTGTTGAAAAGGACTCATCGTCCCTGGATCGACGTTGATATAAGGATCGAGCTTAAGAATGGTGACGGAGTAATCCCGAGACTTCAAAAGTCGACCCAGGGATGCAGCAACGATCCCTTTGCCAATCGAAGAAACAACACCACCCGTTACAAAGATAAATTTTGTCATGCCAACAGCACCCGCCTGAACCGAACCATCTTAGCAGCACAAAAGTTGGGTATTGTTTACTTTTCGATCTGTATCGGTGGCACAGTCAGGAAAGCAGAACCGCACGCCCTTAAGGGGAAAATCTGCAAACCCACAGGGGTCTCGATCAAAGCGGCTTCGATGCCAAAAACCTTGGCCAAGTGCTCTGGGGTGAGAACTTCATGGGCTGTACCACTTGCCCAAATTTTGCCTTCGTGGAGTAGGACGAGGCGGTCACTGTAGCGCGCAGCCAGATTCAAGTCGTGAAGCACCGTCACGATCGTCAGTTGTTGTTCTTGGTTGATCGTCTTGAGCAGTTCAAGCAACTCAAGTTGGTAGCGCAGATCCAAAAAAGTGATCGGTTCATCGAGGAGCAAAAGTTTGGTTTCTTGGGCAAGGGCGAGAGCCAGAAAAGCCCTTTGGCGCTCACCTCCGGACAACTGTGCGACTGGGCGTTCGCTGAAATCCTCTAGCTGGGTGCGCTCTAGGGCTTCTTGGACTTTTTGTGTGTCGCTGCTGTTGGTCTGCCACTGCCACCAATGTTGATGAGGACTGCGCCCCAAACTGACCAGTTCGCGTACCGTCAGCCCTTCCGGGATCGTCGGCTGTTGAGGAAGTAAGGACAAGCGCCGAGCCACCTCGGAGGGTGAAAAGTGCTGAATCGCCTCGCCTTCGAGCAGCACAATCCCTTGGCTAACTGGCAGCCCATTGCTGAGTAACTTGAGCAGGGTCGATTTGCCGGAGCCATTTGGCCCCACCAAACTCAGCCACTCGCCAGAACGAAGGGTCAAGTTGAGTTGGTGGATGATCGGTTGGCTGCCGTAACCGCCGCTGAGATTCTGGCCTTCGAGAGGAAACATTCTGGAATTGTGACACAATCGCATTGGATGCCGTGGAGAAGTGGATGCCACCTGAGAAGAATTACTACCGCAAGGGCTTTGGTCTCAAAGAAGAAATTCAAGAAGAACTGCAAGCCGCCTACGATTCACCACTCATTCGAGAGATTCGCGATAACGCTTACACTTTGCAGCGTGGCGAAGTGAAGATCCGCCTTGCTGAAGCCTTTGGGTTCTGTTGGGGTGTCGATAAAGCTGTGTCGATGGCCTACGAGACCCACCGCAAATTTCCTGATCGCCAGCTCTGGATCACCAACGAGATCATCCACAACCCAGTGGTCAACATGCACCTCAAGGCAATGGGGATTCGCTTTTTGGACGAAGACGAAAACGGCAAGCGTCTAGCAATCAAAAATTTTGGCCTCGTCGGCAGCGGCGATGTTGTGATCTTGCCTGCCTTCGGGGCTTCCATTCAAGAAATGCAGCAGATGGATCAGTTGATCGCGCAAAACTGCGTGATCGTCGATACGACCTGTCCTTGGGTTTCAGCGGTCTGGCACCGGGTACTGCGCCACGAAAAATTTGCATTTACTTCAATTATTCATGGCAAGTACCAGCACGAAGAGACAATTGCTACAGCTTCCCGTGCCCAACGCCACTTGATAGTGCTAAACCTTGCTGAAGCAGAGGAAGTCTGTGACTACATTCTCCACGGTGGTGACTCCAAAGCTTTCATGCATAAGTATGCACCTGCCGCCTCAGAAGGGTTCGACCCAGATCGGGACTTAGAACGTGTGGGCATCGCCAACCAAACCACCATGCTGAAAGGAGAAACCGAACAGATCGGTAAAATCTTCGAGCGGACGATGATGCGGAAGTTTAGCCCTGAAAACCTGGCAGAGCACTTCATGAGCCACGACAAAGACACGATCTGCGATGCCACTCAGGAGCGCCAAGATGCCATGTTCGAGCTGGTCAAAGAACCTTTGGACTTGATGATCGTCATCGGCGGCTACAATTCTTCGAACACCACTCACCTTCAAGAAATCGCCGTCGAGCGCAATTTGCCCTCTTTTCACATCGACTGCTCCAACCGCCTGATCTCAAACACTTTGATCGAACATCGCGATTTAGAAAGCAAGACAGTGATCCGTACTGAAAATTGGCTACCGGATGGCCCCATCACCATTGGAATCACCGCTGGAGCATCTACCCCGGATCGGGTCGTCGAGCAAGTGATTGAACGTTTATTTGCCCTGAAAGGCGAATTGGTAGCGGTTTAACCATGGAACAACGTACAGCAGCCATCGTCCGCGCCACTCGCGAAACCGACATTCGCGGCAGCGTCAATCTCGATGGGAACGGTCAGGCTCACATTGAAACTGGGGTGCCCTTCTTGGATCACATGCTCACCCAACTCAGTACCCATGGACTGTTCGATCTAGATATTGTTGCCCACGGCGACCTCCACATCGACGACCATCACACCAACGAAGACACCGGCATCGTCCTCGGTCAAGCCCTCGCCAAAGCCCTCGGAGACCGCCAAGGCATCTCTCGCTTTGGCCACTTCTATGCCCCACTCGATGAAGCCCTCGTTCATGTCGTCCTCGATCTATCTGGACGACCCCACCTAAGCTTTGGCCTCGACATTCCGACCCAACGCGTTGGCACCTACGACACCCAACTCATCCGCGAATTTTATCAGGCCGTCGTCAACAATAGCGGGATGACCTTGCATATCCGCCAACTTGCAGGCATCAACTCCCACCACATCATCGAAGCCAGTTTCAAAGCCTTCGCCCGTGCCCTCCGGATGGCCACAGAACGCGATCCCCGCCGCTCACAAGGCATTCCTAGCAGCAAAGGCACTCTTTAGACCCACCAAATTGGAGCGAAGTTGAGAAGAAATTAATTCTTTCCGAAGCATACGCAATTTCTTTTCCATCTCAAAAGAGGAACTGTGAAACCTCAGATTCTCACAAGTTTTGTCTACGCTTCATCCATTCTTCCTCAGGATAAAATTCGCAAGCTATCTCGAAGGTATCTCTTTTGACCCTACAAATCTCATCATCGGATAGCCTTGCTTGCCAGCTATAAATATTTGAACTACTGTCGCGCTGCACCACACTCCCTTTGCCTATGCTTGATTCAGTTGAAGAACAAGACAAGATTTGTTGTTCAATATCTACTGAAAAATCCAAGCCGAGTTTATCGTAAAGTAGGCAGAATTCCTTTGAAGGTGAGTTTGAAAGATCTTCATGCCTTACAAAAATCCAATCGGGATATTCCTTCTGATAGATCAGAACTACATGATAAATTAGGTTCCACAAGAGAATCGCTTGATCAATTATGTCTTTTCCATCTGTTGCATATTCCCTAATCTTTGATTCATACTTTGAAAAGTAGTGCTCCATTAATAGAGGTTGTTGTAGAAATTGATTGAAATCGAAAGTCCAGCCAGCTTTTTTTAAGCTTCCAACAAATGCAGCAGGATTCCTAATCATAACAACTACATCCATATTAAACCGCTTTGCAAGCCATTCTGCAGAAAAGATAGCAATTGGATCCTTTACTAATGCTCTTTTTTGCAGAGTTCTGAACATTGCAAAACGCAAGAAGTTTCTGCATAAATGTTTCCAATTTTCTAGTGACCCCGAGGTTCCAAGCTTCTCCAAGAAGTAGCCCTTGAAATGCAAACAGTTTTGTATATCATTTTCGTAAAAAGACCCATTCTCGTCACAGATATGCATAAACCAGAAATCAAACTTCGCGCTACAAATGCCAGGCTCTCTCCGAGGGTTGAACGGTTCATGTATATATCCCAAGAAAGGGGAAAGAGCAAGCATGTGACCTACCCAAGTTGAGCCTGAGCGATGTGCACCAGTGATCAATATTGGTCTATCTTTAGTAGTAGTCATAGTCTAAATTCCCTTGGTTTTTAATTTTTGACAAAGTCAGTATACATAAAATGCAAACCATCGTCGCCCATAACATAGGGTAAGCATAGGCCAAGCCTTGGTTGTGGGCACATCAGCTAAAGTAAGCAGGTTTTCGTGATCGAACATCGGGATTTAGAGAGCAAGACAGTGGTACGCACCCAAAATTGGCTACCCAATGGCCCGATCACCATTGGGATCATTGATCATCCTTAACTCGCGTAGTTATTGATGGTTAGCGACGATCAAATTTACTAAAGTATCAATCAGACGATCACGCTCCATGGGTACGATGTCCTTGCCATGGAGCATTTCCTGAACAATCAGAAAATGTACGATCGCCCCGACAAAAATCCGTGCTGTTGCTTCCGGGTCAGCTAGCTTGAGATAAGGACATTCCTTGAAATACTGGCAAAGCATTTTGAAAGATGTCTGTTCAACATTGCTGACAAAGGTTCGGGCTAACTGCGGAAATCGGCCTGATTCCCCCAGGATGATCCGCATAAAGTTGAGGAACTGTGGCTCCTGCGTACCCATGTCCAAGGCTCGATTGGCAAAAGCTCTAAGCACAATTTCCGGCGGAGTATGCAAAACCTCAGCCTCCGCATCATTAAAGAGAGAGCGAAATCTTTGCTCGACAAGGCGGCGAATCAGCGCTGTAAATAAGCTTTCTTTGTCTTGAAAGTGGCTATAGACCGTCGCTTTAGAAACCCGCGCCGCGATTGCCACTCGATCCATGCTGGTTGCTGCATAGCCATGGGCTAAAAACTCTTGCATCCCCCCAGCCAAAATCGCCTCGGTTTTCTCCGCAGAGAGTGATTTGTCTTTGCGTCCGGAGATCGGTAGTTCCATAAAGGTTTCCAGGGCAATGCTTGACACACTATACTAGTCGGTTTAGTATAGTTTTGCAAACCGAAAGTGTTCCGACTGCAAAAATAGCAAATACATTAGCAATTCCTCAGTCCGAAATTTCGTTCCAGGTTGATCGATAGGGGCAGAAGCGATGACACAGACCATGGGTAGTGAAAAACCGCGCAGAAGCCCGCTTCCTCTGATTCTTGGTGCTTTGGTGCTGTCTGGAATCGGTTACGGTCTTTGGGTTTGGCTCAACCAACCAAAAGCAGGGGAACTCAAAGTTTCTGGGTTGATCGAGGGCTATGAAACCGATGTCGGAGCCAAAACCCCTGGGCGTATCGATGAAGTGACTGTCCGCGAGGGGGATGGAGTCAAAAAAGGTCAATTGCTTGTTCGCCTTGACGATTCGGAAATCCAAGCACAACTGCGGGGAGCAGTGGCCAGGATCAATGCGGCACAGCAGCAAGCCCGACAAGCGCAGCTACAGCTTCGTGTCCTCAACGGTCAGATCACCCAGGCACAGTTGACCCTTCAACAATCGAAAGGCGATGCAGAGGGTCGAGTCAACCAAGCCGATGCCCAAGTGGCTACCGCTCAGGCTCAACTTGCCCAGGCACAAGCGACTGTGACTTCCGCCCAGTCAGATTTGCGCCTTGCACTACTCAACCGCAACCGCTTTGCCCAATTGCTCAAAGAAGGAGCAACCTCACAACAGCAATTTGACCAAGCCCAAGCCAGTTTCGAATCCGCCCAAGCAAACTTGAAAGCCCGAAACGCTTCTGTAGTGGCAGCGCGTCGTCAGGTAAACGCAGCTCAGGGTGCGCTCACCCAGACCCAGACCGCAACACTCAATCCGCAACTACGAGATTCACAGTTGTCCGTCGTCCGCGAACAGTTAGCCCAAGCCCAAAGCCAGCTTGCTGGTGCCCAAGCAGAAGTCGTCAATGCCGAAGCAACAAAATCCCAGTTGCAAGCCCAAATCGGCTACTTGAATATTCTCAGTCCAATCAGCGGGGTCGTAACATCGCGCAGCGTCGAACCAGGTGCTGTGGTCACTGCAGGGAAAACGTTGCTTTCTTTGATCGACCTGGATCGCGTGTATTTGCGGGGCTACGTTCCAGAGGGGAGCATAGGCAAAGTCCGAGTTGGCCAACAGGCGCGGGTTTACTTGGATTCGGACAGCACCAAGCCTTACACGGCCCACATCGCAGCCATTGATCCGAAAGCTTCGTTTACCCCCGAAAATATCTATTTCAAAGACGAAAGAGTCAAGCAAGTGTTTGGGGTCAAGATCGTCATCGATAAGCCTGCTGGCTATGTCAAACCCGGAATGCCTGCGGATGCTGAGATTCTTGTCGGTGAGACGAAGCCATGACGCTTAGTATTACCAATGCGATTCCTCAAGCGATTGCCTCGCGCCCAGCAGCCATTGTGGTCTCCGAATTGACCAAGCGCTACGGCAATACAGAAGCCGTTCGAGGCATCAGTTTCCAGGTGGGTGTCGGTGAGATTTTTGGCTTAATCGGTCCAGACGGCGCTGGTAAGACGAGCACGTTTGCAATCTTGGCAGGCGTCATGGAAGCCACTCAGGGCACAGTGAGTGTCCTTGGTCGCCCACCACGGGATGCTCGGCTCGGCATTGGCTACCTCACCCAACAGTTTTCTTTGTACCTCGACCTCAGCCTTGACGAAAATCTCAAGTACAGTGCAGGACTGCGCGAAGTTCCCAATGATCTCTTTCTGGAACGGCGAGAGCGCTACTTGCGGCTGATGGGGTTGGAGCGCTTCGGGACTCGGCTGGCAGGCCAACTTTCGGGGGGCATGAAACAAAAACTGGCTCTGTGTTGCGCCCTGGTTTCACAGCCCCAGGTTTTACTGCTCGATGAACCGACTACGGGGGTTGACCCCGTCTCTCGGCGGGAGTTCTGGGATGTCTTGGCCGCCCTCGGCGAAGAAGCTGTGACCATTGTTGTTGCCACGCCTTACTTGGATGAAGCAGAGCGCTGTAATCGGGTCGCGCTCATGTACGAAGGCCAAATTCAAGAAATTGGTACTCCAGCCGAATTGCGCCACAACTTAGGGCTTTCCCGCCTCGAAGTGCGCACCACAAACCTCAATCTAAGCGAGACCAAACTACTCGCTTCCCCATCCCCGGTGATTGTGGATGTTCAGACTTTCGGAGATCGTCTCGATGTCTTAGTCAAAGAGACTCAGGCTGGAAGTGTTGCCATTCACGAAATTCTGAAAGATGCAACCATCGAGCCTGCAGATCCGACCCTCGAAAATGTTTTTGTGACGCGCTTACGCCAACAGGGTTCAGACCCCGCGTATCTCCCCTATCCTTACAACCGACCAGTGCGCAGCACTGCTGATATTGCGATTGGCGCGAAGGATCTGAGCCGTCGTTTTGGCGATTTTCAGGCAGTCAAAGCGGTCACGCTCGAAGTCCACTACGGCGAAATTTATGGGCTTTTAGGAGCCAATGGCGCTGGAAAGACGACGACGATCAAGATGCTCTGCGGACTGCTCGAACCCTCAGCGGGGACAATCAGACTCGCTGGTCAAAGTGATGGTTTACGGAGTAGCGAACTGCGCAAGCGCATCGGCTACATGAGCCAGAAGTTTACGCTCTACGACGATTTAAACATTCTTGAAAACCTTGAATTTTATGCAGGGGTTTATGGTTTACCCCGCCGTCAACGCCAAGAACGCATCGACTGGGTGATCGCCACCTGCGGTCTCGTTGGGCAGGAAAAGAAAATGACAGGCAGCTTACCCGGTGGCTGGAAACAGCGCGTCGCTTTCGGGGCTTCGGTGATGCACGAACCGGAAGTGCTCTTTCTCGACGAACCCACCTCAGGGGTCGATCCACTTGCCCGTCGCCAATTCTGGCGGCTGATTGAAGACTTTGCCCGTCGCGGAACCGCCATCTTAGTGACAACCCACTATTTAGAAGAAGCGGAACACTGTAACCGTTTGGGGTTCATGGCTGCAGGCGAAGTGATCGCCCAAGGCACTCCCAGCCAGATCAAACTTGACCAACCGGGAGAACTTCTTGAAATCATCGCTGCTGCACCACCCGCTCAACTCGCTGCTGCGATCCACCGTGAACTCACTTTGAATGTTTCCACGTTCGGAGATCGTTTGCACGTCGTCCTCGATCAGCCTGAAAGCCAACGCCAGCAACTAGAGAAAGTGCTCTCCGGCTTTCAGCCGAAACTGCGAAGCGTCCCTTTTTCACTGGAAGACGCATTTATTGGCATCGTCCAACGGAACAGCCATGAAAACCCTTGAACCTGCAACGATTGGTACTGCTCGGTTTCGCACCTCACGGGTCTGGGCGCAGTGTACTAAAGAACTATCCCAATTTCGTCGCGACAAGTTGACAGTCGCCCTCGCTTTCTTTCTTCCAATTGCAACGCTGTTGATCTTCGGCTACGCCATTCGTCTTGAAACCAAAGACATTCCTTTGGCAGTGATTGACTACAATCACACTCCTCTAAGTCGCGCCTTCAAAGAACGATTTTTCGCCACCAATCAGTTTCAACCGACAAGCACAAATCGTCTCGATGCTGTCGATCAAGGAAAAGCGAAAGCGATTGTCGTGATTCCACCCAACTTCGAACGCGAAATTAAAGCAAATCGGCCAGTCGTCGTCCAAGTGCTCGTCGATGGTACTGACACAAACAATGCACGGGTGATTAAAAGCAGCATCCAAAATACCACCAACTTTTTCCGCAGTACTAATGGCTTACAACCAAAAACTAGCCTGATCCAACCCCATATCCGGATTTGGTTTAACCCTGGCCGCAAAGAAGCTTTTTATATTGTTCCTGGAGTGTACGCAGTCATCCTCGCGATCTATCCCTCGCTGCTCGTTGCGCTTGCAATGGTGCGGGAGAAAGAGCAAGGAACTATTGTACAAGTCTACGCTTCAAGCTTGACTGCAGCCGAACTGATCTTAGGTAAAACCCTTGCGTACTTCTTCATTGCAGCGGCTCAAACTGTTGCGATTATGGTCTTAGGTTCACTGCTATTTGGAATCTGGTTTGCAGGGGATCCAACTCCATTTCTTGTTGGCACCGCCATCTTCTTATTTACAAGTGTCGAATTTGGAGTCTT
The DNA here is from genome assembly GCA_014379585.1 of Gloeobacterales cyanobacterium ES-bin-313. Taxonomy (GTDB): domain Bacteria; phylum Cyanobacteriota; class Cyanobacteriia; order Gloeobacterales; family Gloeobacteraceae; genus JACMLN01. The sequence continues at coordinate 14,888 of JACMLN010000181.1, forward strand.
GATTGGAGCAAGAGCTTCAGACCAGAGTGCTGCAACCCAAGCAGTGGCAACGATTGGTTTTTTGACAGCCCTGTTACTTAGCGGATTCATCTACCCAATCAGCAATATTCCTTTTCCCCTATCATTAATTTCTGCCCTCGTTCCAGCTCGTTACTATATTGATATTACCCGCGATGCTTTTGTGCGTGGAACAGGCTGGCCCGGAGTTTGGTGCGCTCCTTTGATTCTTGCCCTTATGGGTGGAATTTATTATTTTGTTGCTTGGAAAACTCTGCAAAAAATGCAACTACCGAGTTAAGTAATGTTTAAAAATTTGGAACCCATTTTCGAAAGTCGTTTTTGGGCATTGGCACTCAAAGAAATTCGTCAAATTTTGCGCAATAAACAGTTACTCTTTCTACTTCTTTTTCCGCCGACTATCCAACTGATCATTTTTGGTTTTGCCCTCAGCCCTGATGTCCATAATCTCCGCCTTGGCATTGTCGATCTATCACATACAGAAGTGAGTCGCGAACTGGTTTCGGCCTTTACCCGAAACCATATCTTTCAAGTACACGCTGCCCCGAAGAATACTTTTCTATTGGGAGAAGCTGTACGTCGCGGCGAGGTTACTGCTGGACTCGTGATTCCGCCTGAATTTAAGCGGGATATCGAAAGAGGGCAACCTGCTCAATTGCAGATTTTGATCGATGGAGTCGATGCCAATACTGCCGGAATCGCTGCTGGCTACACTTTTCAAATCGTCAACCAATTCAGTTTTAGCCAATTAGAAACCCCGTTTAATCCACCCGTCACCACGCAAGTGGCCTATTTATACAATCCTGGATTGAAAAGCAGTTGGTTCTTTGTGCCAGGGGTTTTGGGTGTTGTTGTCACCCTCGGCTGTGTTCTCGTCTCATCCGCAACAGTCGTGCGCGAAAAAGATACAGGTACCCTCGAACAACTATTAATGACACCTTCCGCTGCTTGGGAAATTCTCATTGCTAAATTAGTTCCTTTATTCTTCTTACTGATGGGCGAAGTTCTCGTTGCGCTCACGATTGGCCGTGTTGTTTTTCAAGTGCCTTTTAGAGGCAATTTTTTACTCTATATGTTTCTTGCTGGACTGTATATCTGCGTGGGTATCGGCCTTGGCACCCTGCTTGCCACCCTTGCCCGCAATCAACGGCAAGTCGTCCTCACCTCATTTTTCATCAACTTGCCCCTCATCCAACTCTCCGGTTCGATTGCCCCCATAGAATCCATGCCTGCTTTTTTTCAAATCCTTTCTCTGGCCAATCCACTGCGACACTTCATTGCCATTAACCGTGGTGTAATGCTCAAGGGCGTTGGCCTCGAAGTCCTTTGGCCAAATGCTTTGACTTTAGCCATCGCCGCCATTCTCTTGCTTGCGATCAGTGCCAATCAATTCCGCAAACAACTCAGCTAGCGTAGCAAGATTTCCTCAAGTCGCATCTGGAAGTTAGGCAGAAGGCGAGATAAAATTTTTTCTTGTAAGCGAAACTGCTGCTGAGTGTACTCATCACCCTCTAGTTGGCAAATCGTAAAAGTTGGTTGTTTTGGTTTACCAATGAAGACAATTCCACCCAATCCGCGATAGTCCACGATCCAATATTCAGGAATACCAAGGAGCGCATATTCTTCTACTTTTTGGGCATAGTCCGTTTCCCAATTCGTACAGACCACCTCCACAACAAGTTTGATCGAACGCCCTAATGTAATAACAGGCTCTTTCTCCCAGAACGGTTCATTGCTGAGAACTGTTTCATCCAAGACAACAATATCGGGACGACGAGCAGTGGACGCTTCACTGAAAGGACGAATAAGGCAATTACGCGGAATAAACCAAGGAAGCTGTTCAGTTGTGATCGCAATCCCGATTTTGGTAGCCAGTTTTCCGCTGACCATTTCGTGAGGCCCTGTGGGATCCATATCAATAAGTTCTCCATCAGCCAATTCGTAGCGAGGTTGATCTTGATAGTGAGCCAAAAAATCTTCAAACCTTAGAATCTTTGTTGGTGTTAAAGTCACAGAAAACCTCTTAGGAAGCTAATTTCGCCGACTAGGGAAACTTGTAGAATCATTTCACGATGCGTTTTCAGTAAGCCTTGTACGCTCAACTAATCTATTGCGAGCATAAGATTGAGTTGCACAAGCGATAGCTTCAAGATCCTCATTAGTTAGAAGATTTCCTAGCTCCTCTTGAAGAACGGCCATTAGCTTTTCGCCGCTAATGTAGTTTTTGCTACTTTGCATGAATGAAGTGTACTCAGAAAAATGGCTGTCGATATTTAGTCCAGCAGAAATATCACACTCCAACTCTGATTCAGATGCGGCAACCTTACGAACCCAATCGTCATTACGTATAAATTCCATCTTCTTGCGCTCCTTCGGTGTTAAATGAATCCTGAAATTATCTGCTGTGCATCCGCCGTTTCCAATTCAAAGTACCTAAGATTGTAATATTTGACATCCAATCCACCATCCATCATGCCTTTGCTGCGGTAGAACGCTTCAGCCTTTGG
>JACMLN010000182.1 GCA_014379585.1 Gloeobacterales cyanobacterium ES-bin-313
TGAGAGAAATATGGCGAACTGCATTAGGGGGCAGGGGCAAGCCCCGCCCCCTAAAACCCCCGCCCCGTGGGGGACAGAAGCCTGTCCCCCACACCCCCTTGGCAACTTTAGTGGCTTGATACTTGGTGTTGCTGGGTTGCGCAGTCCTCTTCCCACGTTGCGGGCGGGTGCGCAATCACCGCAGTCTGTGGACTGGTGGCACGGTAGGTATGACGCTGCGCGTCCCAGGCTCATGGCGAAAACCATTGAATTCAAAATTAAGAATTCAAAATTTTGAATTTTGAATTCTTAATTTTGAATTTTGAATTTCCCCGCGTGGTGACGCGGAATTGGAGTGGGATTGGGAGAGGTTGGGTTTGCCGATGGGAGGCGCATTGGGTCCGAAGCCTCAGGCACTGATTTCGATGGCGAATCGGTATTACTTTGTTTCAACAGCAACGAAAGATCGATGGTTTACACTGGTTATAGTTTTGGCATTTCTTGGAATCAGGCATGATTATTCGGGTGGCTCGTTTCCTTTGGTGTTGGGTTGAGCCTGTCTACTTAGAGACTGCTCAGTCTGACCGTGGAGAACCCGCATCTTTGTGTCGATTTCGTCACTGGGAAATCCTAGTCGAGAGCTTTGAAGAGATTGCTACACCTGAACGGCCAAGGCAAATTGAATGGTGGCTTTTTGGAAAAGGTGATCAGCGTAGCCAGATGCTATTGCGATGCGGTAAGTGGCGCTGGGCTGTGCGGTATTTGGCAGCACTCCTATGTGGGCGTTTTACTCAATCAGCGGAAGATGAGCTACTTGGAGGGGCTGCTGTTGGTGCTCGGATAAGTCCGAGAAAGCCCGGTGGATTGCCCCCAATGGAAAGCCCCGAAGCATACTGAGCATTTTTACTATGGAAAAGTCGGTTGCTTTAGCTTTGGAAAATTCAATGATTATCCTTTTGCCCCTCTACGGAAAATGCGGCGCAAAAGTGGACTGAGCAGTTTCCCCACTTCGCGGTTGCGCCAGAGCAATATCCAAAGAACTTGGACTGAGATTCCAACTGTACTGGCCGCACTTAGCTTAAGCAGGATCGGAAATATTCCAGTAATTGGCCAAACGACAGAAAGTAGATTGTAAGCACCCCAAGCAGATAGTCCGGTCAATATCGCGCCGATGAGCAAGTTAAAAAGGGTTCCACCCAAACCTGCCCAACCCAGTCTCCCTAGGCGTTTATGCAGTGCAAAGATAAGTAGGAGACAGGCAAGCGCACTCACTCCACTGGTTGATAAAGTCAATCCAGCAGGACCGAAAAATTGAATAAACGTCCAGTCCAAGGCAAGGTTCACACCAATGCCAATCAGACTAATGCGTAGAGGCAGTTTGGCTTCTCCAAGGGCGTAAAAAACCCGGATCAACATGTCGCGGCTGAGATAAAAGACCATTCCCAAAGCGGAACCTGCGAAGACTTGGGCGGTCATCAGCGAATCTGCAGGTGTAAATCGGCCTCGCTCATAGATTGCACTCACCACAGGTACAGCAAGAGCGACAGTCAACGCACTAAGCGGCAAAACAATAATGCAAACAGTTAAAATCGTTTCACGAATTTTAATCCGCAACTCCGGCCAATCTTTCGGATTTGCTAGACGGCTAAAAGCAGGTAGAGCAGGAATCAATAAAATATTCGAGAGAATGCCTATGGGAGCCTGAACGAGTAAATTCGCGTAGCCAAGGGCGGAAGGCACACCACTTCTGAGTTGAGAGGCGAAAAATAAGTCTGTGTAAACGTTCAAGTTTGAAAGCAGAGAACTCCCCGCCGCAGGAGCTGAAATACTGACAAATTCTTTGACGGCTTTATTGCGCCATCCCCAACGTAGGCGCAAACTCCCTAAACCTAGTTTGGCTTGCAAAGGCAATTGAACTAACCACTGCAACAGTGCTCCAATCAGCACTCCCCAAGCAAGAATATTGGCATCTTGATGACCAAAGAACAGCACAGCAAAGATGACTGCAAGACTAGAGAGAATTGGGCTTAAAGAAGGCAACGCAAACTTGTTTGCCGTCGTCAACACCCCAAAGCCAAGGCCAATCAGCCCCGAAAGCACCGCCATCGGTGCCATGATCCGCAGTTGGGCAATCGCCATCTGTTGAATTTCAAGACTGGCTTTATTTGCCACCAGGCCAATCAGCAGGGGCGCTCCGAACCAAAGTCCAACCGCAACTACCCCCATGACAACCGTTGTCAATGTATTGAGAGTTTCCATCAGGGGTGCAACCCGCTGACTTTTCCGGCGGCCAATCACACTGACTACCGCACTATAAAAAGGTCCATTCACCCCACCGAGCAGGGTGAGCATAAATCCTGGTAACTTATAAGCGTAGTTAAACGCATCGGCACCTGCTGTCGTTCCAAAGCTGTAGGCAATGATCTGATCGCGCAACAGAGCAACAACTTTGCTGAGGATCGTCGCACTACCAATAATCCCAGCCAAACGGAACGACGAATTTTTAGCCACAGACTCCAGATCAAGGACAGCCCAATCATTCTACAGCGGGCTTACCTACGCTGTGGCTGTTTCAGCATTTTGGGCGATACGATTTCGTGAAGAAGGAAGCACAAGGAATAGAATAGAATTTTTAGAGTTAGTACTTAAGTCCATCCCCGCAAGTACAGTACGTAGAAAATTGATTGAAATCCTGCAACTCCCTGAGCAAGCTTCTAATCAGTCTGGATTTGATTTGTTCTTAGAAAATTCAATGCTTTCTTCTGAAAATATTGTTGCTTTCGCGCTTTGGTTAGCAGTAGGCAGCTTAGAAAATTATGAGAATGCTATCTGGCAAGCTTCATCAGGCATGAACGATTGTGCTACAATTTGCGCTATTGTTGGCAGTATCGTTACTCTGAAGGCAGGTATTGAAGCCATTCCTATTGAATGGTTAACTAGCTGCGAAGACTTACCAGATTGGCCGTTTCTAGACGAATATCAGTTGCGTGAAAGTACAACAATTCTTTATCGACCTGTTGGCCCAAGAGAACTAAATTTGATTGTGCAAAGTGATTACCGAGCCTTTCCACCACGATTACCAGAACAACCTATTTTTTATCCAGTTACCAATGAAGAATATGCAACTCAAATTGCCCGTGATTGGAATATTCCTGCTTCAGGTGTCGGTTATGTCACTCGCTTTGCTGTGCGAAGTCTATTTTTGAGTCGTTATAGTGTACGTATAGTTGGTAATTCGCTCTGCAAAGAATACTGGATTCCAGCAAAAAATTTAATAGAGTTCAACGACAACATCGTAGGAAAGATCGAAGTTATTGGTGAGTACCGATAGTCTGATACCATCTCTCTAATTTTCTGAGCGGTAGGTAGAATAAGAAGCTCCCTGTCTGGTTGGAGCCAGACAAGATCGCTGCAACGATTTTGCTGACAGTAATCAGCCCGTTACCAATTAACGCTGCAATAACTGTTTTTTAGAACCTGATGCCATGGAGACTACTCTTCCAACACTGGGACAATTCTAAATTGAGATGGAAGCAGAAGTGTCTGAATTTCCGATTCCGCACTAGGGATACCCAGTATTGCAAGTTTCAAGAAATCCATAACCATGTAGGAAAGTTACTAAAAAATCTGCGGAACGTAAGTAGCGCCCCACAGATGTTGAAATTTCCTTTGCTAGCTACTAAGCGCTAGAACTTGTAGAAAGTACAGTGGAAGTCTCTTAATTAACGGCGGCGACCACCTGCTTTAGAGCGTCCACTTCCAAAACCGCTGGAGCGATTGGTTCCACGGTTATAGTTACTCCCCGATGAGGGTGTATCCGAGGGGCGTAGAGTGCTACTGCCGAATCCTGAACCAGAAGAACGCGTTGAATTACTACCCACTGGCTGGCGGGTGGTCGAAGGCGAATTGAGGCGACCCGTGCTACGGAATGAGCGGTTATTGCTGACAGCAGGGGGCAAGCTACTGTAGCGAGATTGGTAGCGACCCACGGCTTGGTTGTAAGTGTTGCCGTAACCGCCGTATCCACTAAGACCTCCAGGACTGTACATAGGCGGCACATAGTATTGTGGCCTAAATAGGGCATTACCAATTGCAGCCCCTGCAAGCGAACCGAAAAATGGTGACCAGAAGCTTGACTCTTGACGAACTACTACAGTCTGAGGCTGGCCTGTCTGGGGATCAGCGCGGGTCTCAGTGACATTGTGAACGTACTCAATTTTGTAGTCCTGGGTCAAATAGAGCGAGGGCTGATTATTCTCTACCTTCAGAAAACTCTTTTTGCCAGCAGCGATATCGGCGTCAGTCAAACGTGCTAGAGGCAAATTGGCAGTCTGTAGACTTGAGGAACTGCCTGGCGGAGTATTGAGCAGAAGAATATTGTATTCGCCGTTAGCATCGTTGTAGGTAGCTTGTTGAAGAGGATATTGCCCATCAGGAAGCTTGGTCGATGAGCGTTTCTCACCAGTTGGCGCTTGTCCTTGGGTCGTGTTCGGTGTTGAACTGGAGCAGGCAATCACTGACAAACTGAGCGTCAGGGCCATCAACAGGGACAGCGTTTTGCGCAGTTGGATCATTTGGGGACTCCTCTGAGTCGAGAAAAAAGCAGTAGAACAAACAATGTCTGCCATAGCTAGAGAGGCAGAAGTTCAGGAAAATTGGCCAGTAACTGGTCGGAAGTTAGCTCGTCACCGAATTGCGCTGGAGAAAAATGCACCTGAATCGCTCGTAGACTGCCTTGGTAGTGCAGGTTGATCAAGGTTTTAAGTCCCTTGGCCAAGGTTTCAGCACTAGAAAGATCCGTCTCTAACTCAGCTACCTCCCCTGTGAAGGCAACAGTGAGCATCACCACTAGATTGCGGGTGACTGGCAAGGCAAGCTCCTTTGTCGGTGGGATCAAGGCACTTTCCAAGTCAGGACTGCTCAAGTAGCGACTGCCAGAGTCTGTAAATAGCTCATTCACGAAGTCAGCAGCCTCACCTTCACTCCAAAACACATCCCCTTCATTGGCTGCTGAACGCCAGAAGGTGTCGTACTGTAGGAGTGCTTGAGCAACGGCCACTAGGCTCTCACCTAGAACTTCCATATCGCCATCTGACTCCATAGCAGATCGGGCTGCATTGTTAAGGATGCCGAGAATAGGGGCGGCACCCTCTCCAGATAAATGGACAAAGATCCGACAGACCACATAGCGGGTCCGCCCAGTTAAGCGATTTAAACGATCACCCCAAGATGTCACAGCTTCTTTGAAAATCTACTAGTCCATCCTAGTAAATAGACAGTAAATCGGCATCCCTCTGTTTGTTTAAGTCCAACTAAACTTCGAGAGTGAGATCTTCTCGTCGATTGCAATTTAGAAACATGCTTAGGTTGTCTACAGAAAGTGCCTGAATTGGGTTCTCAGCAAGCCAGTGGTAGAAAGACTTTCGGCCTGTGCCGAGATAACTTTTCAAAGAAGATAAGCAACGACTGCGATAAAAAGCGCAAAGTGGCTCCCACCGATTTTCGTAGCGCGGAACCAGGGCAAGCACATCGCTGGGAACTTCTTTGAGGCTCCTCGACCAAGTTTCTAAAACATGACCGTCTAGCTTTGGCATGTCGCAGGCAAGCAATAAAACCCACTCGCTAGAAGTATGCTCTAACCCACAGAGAAGGCCGGAAATCGGGCCTTGGGTAATGCAAGTTTCGGCAATGAAAGTCGCGTCTTGCAGCTCCAATGCAGCATAACGCTCCGGCCAAGGCGTAACGATTGCAATCGGGACATCCAGATTCTGAGCAGCCTGCAAGACGTGGAGAAGCAATGGCAACCCCTCGTAGCAAACGAGGGCTTTGTCAGTGCCCATGCGCGTACTCAAGCCACCCGCAAGGATCAAGACGCTCAGGCTGACATCTACTTGCTGGGTCATGAAGAGGGTACTTTTACGCGGTTCGTTCAACCCATTCTGAACGCTCCACTGCACCAAAATGTTCGATCAAGAGGCTTTTCAAGATCGGGATGAGATCCTCGCAGGGAACCCCCTCAGCATGAACTTCAGCGAGGCGAGCATCTTTGCCAACTTTGCCACCCAATAGAATATCGACTGCATCGACGGTCACACCGTTGCGCTTCGTCTTGCCACCGATGAGACCAATATCCCCGAGTTGTGGTTGACCGCAGGAATTGGTACACCCTGACCAGTGGATACGCACTGGAGCAGGGAAATAGAGTTCTTCAGAGAGAATATGGCTGATTTTGAGGGCGCGCTCTTTGGTTTCGATGATCGCCAGATTACAGAACTGTGCCCCCGTGCAGGAGACCAGGCCGCGCAGTAAGGGATCGGGATCGGGAGAGAATATTTGGAGAAGTGGTTCTTTGTAGAGAACTTCCAAGCTCTCCATGCGAACATTCGGGATTAAGAAACTTTGCTCAACAGTAAACCGGACTTCCCCACTGCCATAAGTATCGGCAAGGCGAGCCATCTCAAACACCTGGGGTGCATAGATCCGCCCAATCGGAACGTGCAGACCTATGAAGCAATACCCAGCTTGCTTTTGTGGGTGGACACCGACGTGATCTCGCTTGTCGTAATCGATAAATTCATGGTGGGAAGCACGGTCTAGGGGCTGCCCGAAAGCTTTCTCAATTTCCTCTCGAAACTTGGCGACGCCCCAATCGTCGATCAAATACATGAGCCGTGCCTTTTGGCGCGCTTCGCGAGGGCCATTATCTCGATAGACTTCGAGGATCGTCACGCATAAGGCTGCAACTTGCTCCGGCAATACAAAGCAATCGAGCGGAAGTGCTGGCGTGGCGCGTTGGGAGTTCAGAACTCCACCGACGAGGACATTGAAGCCGATCTGTCCGTCTTTTTCGGCGGGAATAAAACCAATATCGTTAATTTCGGCGTGGGCTGAATTTTCGCGGTCTCCCGTGATCGAGATATTAAATTTGCGCGGCAAGTCACTCAGTGCAAAATTGCCCTTGCCACTATTGGTAATCGCGTCATTGATCTGCTGAACCAAATGCCGAACATCGATCACTTCGTTAGGGTCAAGACCGGCTACCGGAGAGCCAACGACATTGCGGACGTTGTCCATGCCGGATTGGACGGTGAACAGGCTCACAGACTCCAGGCGCTCTGTAATCTCGACGATGTCTTCGATACGAAGACCCCGCATTTCAACATTCTGGCGGGTGGTGATATCGAATTGCTGCACATCGGAAAAATCCGCCAAGATGCCACCGATGACTCGCAATTGATCTGAGGTGAGAATCCCCCCAGGCACCCGTAGCCGCACCATGCAGCGTCCCGGTGTTCTGCGCCGGAAAAACCAGCCGATCCACTTGAGACGTTCTTGATCGCCCTTGGAAACAGCCTCCCAGCCTAAAGCGGCTAACTGAGCGATCTCTTGCTTGATAGCGAGACCGGGCTTTTCTGCCTTGATCTTCTCAATTGGATTGCTCATGGACACACCCGTCTGCTTTCTTTTCACAGCAGACAAGGAATCGGTCATCCTAAATGTGCGTTTCATTACAGAAAGTTGCTCACTTGCCGTAATTCGCATGAATTCGATACGACTTCTGCATGGCTTTCAAGGATTTTGGCCAAAATTGGCACTTTCTAGGGCAGAGTTGGCAATGTATTTCAAAGGCTTAGATATGACATTCGTTTCATTGGATACAGCAGCCTTATGCGGAGGCGCATAGCTTCTTAATACTTTGGTCGCCTTGAATTGGGGATGGAGGGGACCTGTGGATGTCAAACAACTCAAGTACTTCTTGGCATTGGTGAGCACCGGAAATTTTCGCATGGCTGCAAATCTGTGTGATATTTCGCAGCCTGGTTTAAGTCGGCAGATTATGGCCTTAGAACAGGAGATGGGTGGCCCCTTGTTCGATCGCACTGGCCGCAAAGCGACTTTGACCCCCATCGGTGAATGCTTGCTGCCCTACGCACGCCGGGCTGTGAAAGAGATAGACCAAGCCCAAAATTCGATTGTCGAGCTACTGCGACCTGATCGCGGCGAAATCTGCATCGCTGGCCTGCATTCCGTAAATACTTACTTGCTTCCCAGTCTGTTGGCAAGTTTTCGTGAACGCTTTCCGAAGACTCAGCTGCGCCTCACATCTCTCGGCTCCGAGCGGATTGTAAAGGTTTTACTTGACAAACTAGTTGATTTGGCGGTGGTGATGGGGCCAATAACCACCCCAGATATTGTCAGTACATTTTTGTACGACGAAGAGCTTGCTGTTCTTGTGCCTTCCGATCATCCCCTTGCTCGTCATCGGCGGGTACTGTTTTCGCAGATCACACCTTATCCACAGGTTGTTTTTCGCGATGGTTATGCGATGCGCACCGCCCTCAGCCATTACTTTGCCCAAGTCGGAGCACCTTTAGAAATTGCTGTCGAGATCAACACCCTTGAATCTTTCAAAGAAACGGTTCGCCAAGGCGTTGGCATTGCCGTTTTACCGATCTCTGCGCTTCAGAATCTTCCCCCCGATTTGGTGCGGGTCGATATTGCCAGTCCGACACTGAAGCGTCGAGTCGAACTGATCTGTCGCCGAGATAATTATCAGATTCCAGTCGTGGCTGCTTTTTCGGATCTGCTTGTCAAGCGTCTACCACTGATCTATCAACAACATCTTCAGCAGTCTCAAGACCGGGAGAATCTTAAGCTGGTGGGTGGATGAGTATTGCCTTTCGGGAGTACGTCAAAAAAATTGGTTCTGGGCGATTGACTGGTCGTGATCTCAGCCGCGAAGAATCCTGCGAAGCAACGATCATGCTTTTGCGGCAAGAAGCCACTCCTGCCCAAGCTGGTGCTTTTTTGATCGCCCACCGAATCAAACGCCCCACATTTGAGGAACTAGCAGGCATTCTCGATGCCTTCGATACCCTCGCCAAGCCCTTGACCATTTCAGAAGATCTCCCTCCCCCTGCAGTCCTCTCTAGTCCCTACGACGGTCAAGATCGCCTTGCCTGCGTCACACCATTAACCGCACTTATCTGTAGCAGCCTTGGTCAAGGGATTGTGCTGCACGGCAGCACAGATATGCCCCCGAAGCACGGCCTGACCAGTTTTGATATTCTTGCTGCACTTGGCATTGATCTGTTCCAAAGCCCCGAAATGCTCACCCAGCAGTATAAAAGCCTGAACTTTGGCTGGGTCTATTTGCCTGCCCACTTTCCTGAAGCTTTCTCACTCCAAACCTTGCGGGACGAACTCGGCAAACGTCCACCCCTTGCCACTGCCGAATTGCTCTGGAATCCAGTCCGTGTCGGGCTTCCCGTGATCGGCTATACCCACCGCGAGACAATTACGCTTGCCATCGGTACCCATCAACTGCGGAACGATGTTGCGCAGATGGTTATGGTGCGCGGAGTTCAAGGCTCAGTGAACTGCAACATGTTCCATCCAAACTTAGGCTGCCGTTGGCAAAAGGGAATGTCCCTTCCTGTCGAATTTCGTCTACTTGCTGCGGATTACGGGCTAGGAGACGATGATCTAGCTCTTTTGAAGGATGGCAAAGACCTCGAACGCCACCAAGACCTTACCCTAAGCACCTTAGCTGGGGAACCAACTTCCCTACGTCGTGCTGCAATCTTTAGTAGTGCTTTTGTGATGACCCAAACCGGGTTTTGCAGTTCCTTAGAAAACGCCATTGCTCTCGCAACAACGGCGTTGGCTGAAGGCACAGCCGAAAAGCACTTCCGAAAAGTACTACTTTCCTAAGAAAGTGTTTGTTGCTGAAAAATTGGTATTTTTATGGGATCGCAAGTCTGTTTAGCGATCTCTTTCTCGCATTTCATGATCGACTCGCCAAGCAGCGAGAAGCAAGATGGCATTGCTCTGCTCATCTGAGATATCGAATTGCTGGTTGAGACTTTGAAGTGTTTCCTGCCGTAGGGCAATGTAGCGTTCTGTGTTCTCGCCGATCTTCTGGTCAACTAAAGCTCCATAAGCAAAATTGATTGCTTTTTCGATTCGATTTCGTCCCATTCTAAACTGAAGTTCAAGAAAAGCTTGCTTGACCGAAGCTGGCAAATAGTCTTTATCTTTTTCAGTCTGAGTTCCCTGGAAGCTCTGATTTGTCGTCATCTTTGTTTACCAATTGAAAACACTGAGGTTAAACATTCTGACCAGTATGGAGCATCCAACAAAACTGCGCCAGTATCTCTTTATGAGCCTGTAAATTCTGGGGATCAAGGCGAGTATAAATACCTACAAACATTGTTGTAGAAGGAACTTTAGTTATTCAGTCAACGCTGTTGCTGAAGATATTCAACGGAATAATCCATCGCCGATCAGCCAGTCGGCCTGATCCGCCGTCTGCTTGAGGACAAACTGCCTAATCAGCGATCTAAAAATATCGGAGACGGACTCTTTGAGCGGCCATAGGCATTACACCCGCTATCATGATCTTGCACAAAGTTTTATTGGTCACTACTAAAACTGTGAGTGTCGAAGTTCTCTCTCTTGCAAGATCCTATGGTCAGCGTCAGGCAGTGGCGGATATTTCTTTTTCGATTGCCCCTGGGGAAATCTTTGGCTTTCTAGGACCCAATGGTGCTGGTAAATCGACGACAATCGGCATGATCGCTGGATTGATCGCGCCTGATCATGGGACTGTCAAGATCTGTGGTTTCGATATCGTCGCTGATCGCCAATCTGCGAAGCAACGTTTGGGACTGGTTCCCCAGGATTTGGCACTTTACGAAACCCTTTCGGCTGAGGACAATCTCCAATTCTGGGGGCAGATGTACGGTCTTGGTGGTGTGGCACTCAGAAAACGGATTGGGGAAGTGCTGGAATTTGTCGGTCTAGTTGGTCGGGAAAAAGAACAAGTTGCCCAGTACTCCAGTGGCATGAAGCGGCGCTTAAATGTGGCGGCGGCACTTTTGCACAAACCAGAGGTTTTACTCCTTGATGAGCCGACAGTCGGGGTCGATCCCCAGAGCCGCAATCGACTGCTTGAAGGGATCGCTCACCTCAAAGCTCAGGGGATGGCGATTCTTTACACCAGCCATTATTTAGAAGAGGCAGAACGCCTTTGTGACCACGTCGCAATTGTTGAATCGGGTCGTTTGATCGCCCTTGGTACACCTCAGACACTCAAGGCCAAAGGAGGAGGAAGTCTTCGCCTAGAAGTGCTTTCTGGTTTTCCAGATCTCGCTGAAATAAAAAAACTGAAGGCTGTTGCGCGGGTTATTTGGCAAGAAAATCTTCTGCACATTGAGTCAGATCGACCCCAAACAATTATCGCCGCAGTGCTCTCGCTCTTACAGGCTGAAGGTGTGATAATTCGCAATCTTGAACTGTTCGAGCCGAGCTTAGAAACCGTCTTTTTGCAGCTGACCGGTAAATCGCTCCGGGATCAGTGAAGATGTTTTGGCAACAGATAGGAGCGTTGACCTGGAAAGAATTTAAGATCTTGATCACGAACAAAGGAACTCTCATTCTGTTGTTTGTCATGCCAGTTATTTTTCTCTTTGTGATGACTCTAGCTCTCGATGGACTTTATAACCAAAACAACCTTCCGAAAGTCGCGATTTTCAATCAAGATCGAGGCAGTCTCTCTAAAGATATTTTGGCGGAGATCGGCAAGTCTAACAGCTTAGAAATATTGACCTTTCGAGATCGGAACGAAGCCAACCAAAGTGTGGTTCGTCAGCAATCACTGATAGCAATTATCTTTCCGAAAGACTTTAGCCAAGCGGCAAAAAACGGTGGGACTATTACTCTGATTTCTGACCCGACTGCGCCATTGCAGGTGATCGCTCCTTTACGAGGGATTATTTCTGGCACTGTTGAACGTTCCCTCGGTCGTCAGGTCGTCATCGGTGAACTCAATGCGAGAATTTCTGCTCAAATTAAAGATCCTGAAAGTCGTCAAAAGTTGCTCATTGCTCTTGGCGATATTCAGATTCCGCACATTCAGTTTGATGAGCTTTCGACAGGCACAGCGGAACCAAGACCGAATAGCCGACAGCAAAATGTCCCTGCCTGGACGATCTTCGGAATCTTTTTTATTGTCGGCACGCTCGGACTGTCTTTCTTACAAGAGCAGCAAGCGGGAACTTTTATGCGTTTACGCACAGTTCCTCTCTCCCCTGTTGTTTTACTGCTCGGCAAACTTTTGCCCTTTTACCTGATCAATCTTTTACAGGCCGCTCTGCTATTTATCCTTGGCATCGCGGTTTTGCATCTGGAACCTGGCACAGAATTCTTGGCACTCTTCATCATTACGCTAGAAACAGCTGCAGTCGCTACGAGCCTTGGTCTACTGCTTGCCACATATTTTCAAAATACCGAACAACTCAACAATATTGCCAACGTTGGAATGGTTATCCTAGCGGCATTAGGTGGCATCCTGGTTCCCTTACACGTTATGCCTGCACCCCTAAAATTGATTGCACGTCTCACGCCCCAATACTGGGCACTGGTTGCCTACCAAGATATTTTGCTGCGTGGCAAGCATCTGCCTGAAATATGGCTGTCCCTAACCATCCTTTTCCTGTTTGCTTTTTGCTGTTTTGGCTTAGCTGTGGGTCGATTGCGTAACAGCTGGCTAAGTTAGGCTGTTTGGCCTTGAGCGGTCTTACGAAGCTGACCTATCTATTGGTGCTCAACCTCTCCCAATCCCCCTCCAATGATTTCTCCATTGGCACCCAGAACTCTATCGATCCCCCTCCAATTCAGCACCACCACGGGTCGCACCCAAAGCTATTCCAAGCATCAAGCCATTAAAGGGCGCCGAGGGGGCATGGGGAACGGGGAACGGGCGCGTCCGTCCCCCATGGGGTAGGGGTTTTAGGGGTAGGGGCAAGCCCCTGACCCCTAATGCAGTTCGCCATATTTATTTCACTTACCAAAATTTCGAGGAGGAGATTCTCGCTACTTACCAGCGAGCACAGGCTCTGTGACATGCTCATGATTGCAGCAGATATCCAAAACTTCCGCTGCTTTTTGTGCTGCTTGCAGTGGCTCAAAATTGTCTTCGCACTGAATCAAGACATAAGCAGAATTGACGCGTAGATTGTTCTGTGCCTGAACCGCCACATTTCCTGCTCCGTCGAGCACAAGCTTAAGTCCGCGAATGTCAATCTGGAACTGATCGTCGATTTGCTTCACTTTTGTATTGCGGAAAAGGAACCAGAGAAGCTTTAAAAAGTCCATCATTTTACCTCTTCATTGAGTTGCTTGCTAAAGCCTAAGGGCAACGGTTGCAGAGTTTATGCAGAGCTATTATACTGCACAATAAGCATATTCTGTTATCTCGAAATGGAGCTGTTATGGGAAAGATGGCCGCCCGCATCACCGACCCTGTTGTTCATCCTTTGCCGCCAGTGCTTACAGGCGGCCCTGGCAGTCCAACTGTGATGATTGGCAATCTCCCGGCATGGCGCGGCATCCCCCTTGCAGCAGTTGCGGCACTCCAATCTGCGAAACAAGCAACGGATATTGCGATCAAAGCTGCAGAAGCGGCAACGGTTGCAGCCGCAGGAACTCCCGGTGCCCCTGCTGCCCTGCTCACAGAACAAACCACGAAAACCACCTCCGCTGCTTCGATGAGTGCGGCGATCAGTGGTGCAGTCTCGGCTTCACCCGGAGCCTCCATGGGCAAGGGAACAACGGATGTCCACCAATGTGCTACCCCTCTACCGATTCCTCCCCACGGCCCAGGCGTTGTGATCGATGGAAGCGCAACAGTCATGATCAATGGTCTTCCCGCTTGCCGCCAAGGAGACACAATCTTAGAAGCGCTTGGTCCCCCCAACAAAATTGCCATGGGTCATCCGATGACTTACATCGGTGGCTGATTCGCTACTACTTGTCCTGGAAAACTCAAGTTTTCCCCTTTAAGGATCATCCAACAGAAGAGCGTTAATACTGACACTCGAAACGGCTGGCCAAGAAACTATCGACGCAGGAACCTTTCAAGCGCTCTAACCAGCCTTCCAGATAGACGCGGTTGGCGCGGCGTTCCTCCACAACCAACGTTGAAAGAGGGTAGGGAGCAAGTCCCTGGATGGCGGCTGTGGTCACACAACACATCGACTTTTGAAAGCCGATACAGATCTGAACCCGTAGATCTTCCTCTCCCCGCAACCCACTCAGATACTGCTTGCGTAAGTCGGCAGGCAAATACGTATCCATGTCCTGCATCAGCAGCGTCGGTGGGATGCCTGCAGCGCCAGTCATTAGGGGATCGGCAAAGAGTGCACCGTAGCTAAAATCTTCGGGGGCTGGAGAGATTTTTTGGATCTGAGCATTGTAGGAGACAGTGCCCATGAACGGCAAAGAACGCAAAAAGATCGCCTCGACGTAGGGAATACCGGCATCAGCCAGAAAAGTCAGTCCCACAGATTCAGGAATAATTTCGAAGGTTTGATCGTTAATGTTGACACTGTACGTAATGGGGATGGAGGCAGCCTCCACCAGTCCGTTGCGAATGTAATCGACTACATCGGTAATCGTTTCAATCTTGCCCTGTTTGTACGCCTCGGCCAAGTTCAAAAACAGCGGACTCATCACTCGCCAGAATTGGCCTAACAAACTGTAAAGGCAGGCTTGACGTACCCATTCCAACAAAAATTCGGGGAATGAACGGTGCAAGACTTTCATGCCAAAGTTGCCCTTGAACTTCGCTTGAATGGCCGACTCTGCTCGCTCTAGAAATTCAGGGCTTTCTAAGTAGGCATCTAAACCACCACCGCCGTGCCAGAGCATCGTCTTTGCACAGTACTCAGCAAACTCGTAATTGATGCGCTTATGGGTAAGGTGGCTCGCTAGCTTTGCTGGAGTGAACTTGCCATTGAAGTACTTGAAAAACGGAAAAATGACGAGAAACTCTTTCTCGGAAATATACAAAAGATTTTTCCAGTAGGCATCAAGGACAATCCCGTAACTTTCGAGTACCCCACAGACTTCAAAGACATTCTGCTTAGTATCTGGAAGTAAGGCACCCCCGCATTCTAGGCGATTGACAAATACCATGGTTCAGCGCTCCTGGGCAATCGTAGGGACGACAAAAGTATTGGCTGTTGCTTCGCTCCAGCGCGTCAACCAATTAGGTTGGATGCCAAGGATGACGATCACAACTGAAATGGCAATTGCGGGAATCCGCTCGATCCAAAGCACTTTCGGAAGTTGAGAGAGTTCTTTCGGCAATCGACCAAAAAAGGCACGGTTGATCAAATTTAGCAAATACACTGCGCTTAATCCAGTCCCGATCATACAGATCAAAGTTTGGATGGGGAAAGCGACGAAACTACTGCGGAAGACCAAAAACTCTGCCACGAAGCCAACCATACTTGGAATTCCAGCACTGGCCATGACTGCCAAAATTAACAGGCTCCCCACCAAGGGCATCCCTTTTTCGGGATTGAGCAGGCCACGCAGCACGCGCAGATCTCGGCTCCCCGAACGTCGGTAGACGACACCCACCAGCAAGAAGAGCAGCGCCGAGATCAGGCCATGGCTAACCATCTGGCAAAGCGCTGCCACAATACTGAGTGGCGTAGCAACAGCGAGGGCAAGCAGAACGTAGCCCATGTGTGAAACAGAACTGTAGGCGACCATCTGCTTCATATCGTTCTGGGCAAGAGCAGCCATGCAGCCGTAGATCACGGTAAAAGCAGCCCAGCCAGCCAGCCAGGGTGCCCATTGTTGCCATAACTCTGGAAAGAAACCGAGGCCAAAACGCAATAATCCGTAGGTACCCAGTTTGAGAAGCACCCCAGCAAGAAGCACTGAAACACTCGTCGGTGCCTCGACGTGGGCATCGGGAAGCCAAGTGTGGAAAGGCACTAAGGGCATCTTGATCGCAAAAGCCACGATGATGAAACCGAGCAAAACTGCCTGAATCCCCATGGGCAAATGTTGCGTGCGGAGTACCTCAAAGTCGAAACTCTGCATCCCACTAAGACCTGCCAACCCGAAAAAGGCAGCCAGCAGTAAGATCCCAGAAATTGCCGTGTAGAGCAAAAACTTGGTAGCGGCATAGTTGCGGCGCGTCCCTCCCCAAAAGTTAATTAAGCAGTAGATCGGGATGAGCACCAATTCATAAAAAAGCGCAAACAACAGGCCATTCTGAGCCAGAAATGAGCCAGCGATCCCCCCTCCAGTCAGCAACATTAAGCCGTAGTAAAGACGAAAGCGTGGAGTATCGAGATTGCTACAAAGAATGGCGATCCAGACCAAAAAACTATTGAGAATCAGAAGAGGCAAGGAGATGCCATCGACTCCGAGGGAGTAGGAAAGACCAACCAACCGGATCCAGTCGAGATGTTCGCGAAATTGCAGACCACTTTCACCAATATTAAATTGGATAGCAACCAAAGCCGTCAGCAAGAGCTCAAGAATAGCGAACATCAGTGCCACAGCGCGTGTGCGCTCACTCGTTAGGTTGGGCCAAAGGCAAATAGCAAATGCACCGAGCACAGGTAACCAAATCAGACCACTGAGCATTCCTTTCTCCTAGCGTGCAACGAGAACAACGACGATCAACATGCCCACCAACATGGTCAACAGATAAAATTGCGCCCGCCCAGAACCGCTTCGCTTCAGGCTTTCGCCCCCGATCAAAGTGGTTGCACCGACGAGATTGACAAGCCCATCGACCCATTGGCGATCTAAGCGAGCGATGGTTTGGGCTGTGTCGCTGATCCAGCGAATAATGCTCCAACGATAGAACTTTTCGATGTAGAGATCGTAGGCAAGAAAATCATGGACTCCATCGAAGATCGCCAACACGGGCTTCGGCCAAGTGAAGCGAAAAATACCTTTCGAGAGGGGCAAGATCAATTCGCCACTCCCCCAACCGATCGCCCCAGAAGCGACCAAAGCAAAGAGCACAAACCAGGGTGTCCGACCTAAGGGCAAGATCTGATCCTGCCACAAAGCAAAGGGCAACAACAAATTCAAGATGATCAGCGAAATGATCGGAACGGCCATCTGCCAACCGACTTCGGGGGCACGGCGGGTTTTCACCTGCGGAGCACCAGCAAAAATCAAAGCAAAAACGCGGCTGAGATTCAGGGCAGTTAGGCCATTCACCAGAATAATCAGCCAGACAGCCCAGGTTGAAAGCTCCCAGAGTCTCTGTGCCCCAAAGAGCATAGACCAGAAGCTTCCTAAGGGTAATGTAGCAATCAAACTGGCCGAGCCAACTAAGAAAGCCGCGTAGGTAGCGGGCATTCGTTTACCAAGACCACCCATTTCATTGAGGTTCTGGGTATTGGTGGTCAAGATCACCGAGCCAACACTCATAAAAATTAAGGCTTTAGCGAGGGCATGGGTGAGCAAAAACAGAAATGCAACTTCGTCTTGTTGAAAGCCAACGGCAACGAAGACAAGTCCCAAGTAGGCACTGGTGGAATGGGAAATCGATCTTTTGATATCGATTTGAGCCAGGGAGACCAACGAAGCACCGATGGCAGTGACCGAACCGATCACAATCAAAGCGGTGAGGGCGATAGCAGAATGGGCGATCACGGGCTGCATCTTGATCAAGAAGAAAGCACCAGCTGCGACAACTACCGAATTGCGCAAGATCGAAGCAGGATTTGGGCCTTCCATCGCCTCATCAAGCCAAAAGTGCAGAGGGATCTGAGCGCACTTTCCTGTGGGACCAGCGATCAGGGCGAGGCAGATCAAGTCCACTGCGTAGGCGGGCAACGTGGAATGATCTGCCCAAACTGCGAGATCATGAAAATTCAAACTGGGCGCAAAAGTGGCGAGAGCGACGAGTCCACCGAGCAACATCAAGTCCCCAACCCGCTTAGTCAAGAAGGCATCGCGGGCAGCCGTGGCAACTTGCGGTTGGGCGTACCAGAAACCGACTAATAAATAGGTGGAGAGGGTGAGCATTTCGAGTAAGCCGTAGCTGACCAGAACCGAATTGCTCAGGGCAAGTCCGCAAATAGCCCCTTCAAAAAATCCCATCAGGGCAAAGAAGCGCGCCAGTGCCCAATCTTTTTCCATGTAGCCCAAGGCGTAAATCTGAGCGAGCAGGCTTAGACCCGTTACCACTGTGGCTGCGGCGAAGTTGAGAGCCGAATATTCGAGGTCTAAGTTAAACCGTAAACCGAGAACATCCCACCATGTCCACTGAAAAGGAACAGGGGGCTTTCCCCAGGAGTCTGCCAGGAGGAGAAGGCAGTGCCCAAACGCGAGCACAGTCGTCAACAAATTGAAGTAAGCGACTGGACGTGGGCCTGTGCGCTTAATTGTCCACGGTAGGGTAAAAACCGCACCAGCCAATCCGTAGAAGGGTACCCACCAGCCACTTAACATCTGCAGCGCCAGCCTTTTAGAATTTCTTAATTATTATACTTGGGCTTACCCTTCAGGATTATCAATCGTGTTCATTGCGATGATAAGCATTTTTCTATAGATTAGTTTCGATGATTCACCTAGACTTTTGATGCTTCTTCCCGATGCACAAGGGCTGGAACCCGCATCCGCCAAGCCGTTAAGGCAATGGCGAGGGCATCAGCTGCATCGTCGGGTTTCGGCAGGCATTCGAGGCTCAGTTCCCGTTGAACAGCCAACTGCACATCTTTTTTATCCGCTCGGCCATTCCCAGTAAGCACCTGCTTGATCTGGGGAGGGCTAAATTCGACGTAGGGAATTTCTTTTTGCGCCGCACAGAGCAAGATGACTCCACGGGCCTGTGCCACCCCGATGATGTTCCCCATGCGATAAAAAAAGAGTTTTTCAATAGCGATCAAGTCGGGCTTGAAGGTGACGAGCAGACTGCTCATGTCTTCGTAGATCGCCATCAACCGCTGCGAAAATTCTGTCTTCGATGAGGTTTGAACGATCCCAAAATCGCCGACTACCGGTTCGCGCTCGGCAATATCGATGGTTCCATAACCAACAGTGGCAATACCGGGATCAAGACCAAGAATTCGCATTTCTGTGCAAAAGCGTTCACTTTGTTTACTCTAATCGAGTTTTGCCTTTCTGCTCCACAGATTTTTCCTCAAGAAACTATTTCCTGGCTTGTCTCAACTGAAGAGGGCGAGTTGGTCGTGGATGCCGATGGCCAGCGAAATCCAGAACATTAGTCAACCCAGAGCCTTATGGAAACTTCTTGGGCAAATTCAATCGTTTCTTGATTGAGACAGCATAGAATATTAATAGCATTGATTGGTAATAATGTCGAAACAAAACTACAAGATCTTGTTGATTTCTTCCTTGAAAAGAAATCGCGATTTTTCAGAAGAAGAGCAGTTAGAACTAAGCGATGGTTGCATTACAGAGGACGGTCACTTCTGTCTGATTCTGGCGCAATTGGACGAAGATCCAGGTTTTCACACAGATGAGACTGTTGTTATCGATAATTTTTGCTTGGGCGATCAAGTGTTTCGGATCAAAGGACGGGTGAGTAAGCGCCAAAAATGGCTGATGCTCCTCGACAAATCGGCTGGGGGAGAAGATACGATCAGTACCCACATCGTGATTGAAGCAGACGCAAGAGAAGCAGCTGTCCAGATTTCGCGGCTCTACAAAGAAATCCACCCAGGCGTGTTTGCTGGTTAGATCACAGCCCAAATTATCAATCTTTTTCGAGATCCACTGAGAAGTCGTGTTTCTATGAAGATATTTATTTTCTAAGGGTTATTAGTAAATATAGGTTAGGGTTGTACCTGGATGCACTAATGTGGCTTGAATGTAATGCGCGCTAAAAACTGGCTAAATATGGGAGTGCTGAAGATTCAGGAAGGGGATTACTCAGGCGCTTTTAAGGATTACAACCAGGCGCTTAGCATTGACCCCAAGTTCGCTGAAGCCTACTGCAATCGTGGAAATGTTCAGTACAAGTTGAAGAATCGCCTAGCAGCGCTAGCTGATTATACCCTAGCTATTCAGTTTAAAAAGAATTTCGCTGAGGCTTACTTCAACCGAGGAACGCTTCATTCCTGCTTGGGAGATTATCTTTCAGCAATTGCTGATTTTGAAATGGTACTAAGGCTGGACTCTGTTGATGCGAAAGCTTACTACAATCTTGGCAATGCTTTTCATCGGTTAGGAAAACTGGAGATCGCCTTAGACAACTACAGTGAAGCCATTAAAATTGATGATCAGTATGCGGATGCTTACGGCAATCGAGGCTTGGCGCTCAATAAAATGCAGGACACCCAAGGCGCTGTGAGCGACTTACGAGTTGCGGCGGGTCTGTATTTAAGTCTTAGAAATATGGCACGTTACCATCAATTGATTAGCATGATCGAAAAGTTGGCACCCACACCAGAATTTGGTGACTATGTGGTTCAGAACGAGGTGAAGCGCAAGTAAACCCCTTGGGTCAACCAAGGTAGAAATTCTTGATTTGTCTTTTGTCGAATCAGGGCATTTTTATCGATAAATTTGGATTTGATCGTGTGGCGAGTTAGATACAAACCGCCAAACTTCAAGCTCTGATAGCATAGGGAAAAATTGCTGGTCGCAATATGCTTGCTTTCCAAGTCTTGCAAGCCATCCTCCATACGCTTTTGCAACTGATCGTGATTCTCGTCCAGGGAATCGCCTACGCCCTCAGCTTTTTGCTGATCTTTATGGCTGGAACGGGACTGGGGCGCTCACGCACCCAACCCATAGAAAAGAAACGCTGGTTTTGGCAGAAGCAAAATCTTGCCCAAGCAGTGACCTTTAAGGATGTTATCGGTCTGGACGAAGCGAAGCAAGAATTGCAACAACTCGTCGATCTGCTCAGGCGGCCAGGAGCGTATCAAAAAATGGGCGCGGAGTTACCAAGCGGGATCTTGCTGGTTGGCCCACCTGGAACTGGAAAAACGATGCTCGCCCGTGCCATCGCCAACGAAGCAGGGGTGCCATTTTTTAGTCTGGTCTCAGCAGATTTCGCCAATATGTTTTTGGGGGTCGGCGCTTTTCGGGTACGCCAGATCTATCGGCAAGCCCGCCGCCACCCAAAGGCCATCGTTTTTATCGATGAACTAGAAGCGCTAGCGAAGGCGCGAAACTCAGAAGTTGGTAATTTTGGCGGCGACGGCAATACTTTATCGGCGTTTCTAGAAGAACTCGATGGATTTAAAGTTCAAAACAATGTAATTACGTTAGCAGCAACTAATAGTGTCGAACAAATCGATACAGCGGTTCTGCGTCCTGGTCGGCTCGATTGGCAGATCTACATCGGCCCACCCGACGAAGCAGATCGTGAAAAGCTATTTGCTTTTTACTTAGGGCGTGTCCAAAGTGGCGCAGATCCGCTTAAAGGGGCAAAGCTTGCCGTGAATTTTACTCCAGCAGAAGTGCGGCGAGCAGTGAACGAAGCTGGTTTGCTAGCCGTGCGGGAAGGAAAAGCAAAGATCTTAGATGGGCACCTTGGCGCTGGCATCGACCGGGTGGCCGCGACGTTAGAACGCAAAGTTGGCACGTTCGTGATCACGCGATCTGGTGATGTGCGTGTGGCAATGGCAGATGTGATCGGCTGTGAGGAAGCGAAAAGCGAAGTTCAAGAATATATCGATTTTTTGAAAAACCCAGAGAAATATCGACGCATCGGAGCCAAGGTTCCCCGTGGTTTCCTCTTTGTTGGCCCCCCAGGAACTGGCAAAACTTTGCTCGCAAAAGCCATTGCAAACACGGCTGGAGTGCCATTTTATGCGCTGTCTGGGGCGGATTTTGTCGAAGTATATCCAGGACTGGGCGCTTCGCGGATCCGCCAAGTGTACGCCCAAGCCCGTAGGCACCGATCTGCGATTGTCTTTATCGATGAGATCGATGCCCTTGCGGCAAAGCGTGGTGGCCGAGGCGAGGCAGATCGAACTCTCAACCAATTTTTGGTGGAGTTGGATGGCTTTGGGCGCTCAAACGTCTTAACCATTGGCGCGACGAATCGCCTCGATACTCTCGATCCGGCGCTCCTGCGTCCTGGCAGACTTGATCGCACTGTGCTTGTGCCCTTACCAGATCTTGAAGCCCGCGAGCAACTTTTCAGTTACTACCTTAGTACCGTCCAGACTGTTTCAGGCATTCAGTGCCGCCAACTCGCCCGAACTACCTGGAATCTTTCCGGTGCTGAAATCGCTGCTTCAGTGAACGAAGCCAGCTTTATTGCCCTGCGCAACAACCGCGAACAGGTAAACCAGTTCGATCTCAACCAAGGCACCGAACGCATCTTATTTGGCCTGAGTTCACGGCGCAGAGTCAATACCGAAGACCGTCGGCTCGTTGCCATTCACGAAGCGGGTCATGCCATCGTCGAGCACTATGCGCGACCAGAGCGAACCTTGCACAAGTTGACGATCATGCCCAATATTGAGGGTTTTGCTGGCTATAGCTGGTCATTAGCGGATGAGAATCGTTTATCCTTTCAAACCCGCGAGCAACTTTTGGCCGAAATTCAGGTTCTATTTGGGGGCAGAGTTGCCGAAGAGGAATTTTTTGGCACGGTGACTACAGGCGCAAAAGAAGATTTAGCAAGAGCGGCTCAGTTGGCAGAGCAATTTATTTGGGAGTTGGGGATGGGGGAAGAACTAGTCGCAGGGCATCGCAGAGAGCAACTAGCGGATCAGTCCCGTGAACGCCTCGATGGGCAAGTGAATGCGCTTTTAAAAGAGGCCAAAGAACACGCACGCAAAATTTTGCGAGATCATGCTCAAGAACATGCGCGTCTCTCTGAGACGTTACTGGAACGAGAATCCCTCTACGGCGAAGAAATTTTACAGGTTTTGCGCCTCAGCGCCTTTTCTCCTGAGTCCGAGTGATGAAACGACAACTGGCTCTCTTGCTCATATTGGGAGCGCTCTTCACATTCTTGGGGGGATTTGGAGCATTTTGGCGGTTTTGCACGCTGATGGCCAGCGAATACTACCTGTTGCAAGGAGAACAGTCATTAGATCCTGGGCTTGCCCAGGAAGCACTCAAACAGTCCATTGCCTTGAATGCGCACTCAGCACGAGCGCACCTCAGTCTGGCGCGAGCTTATTACCAGGGCCGCTGGTACACAGGCGCAGTGGTTGAAGGTCAAAAAGCATTTGCCCTCGCTGATGATCCCCACCAAAAGTCTGAAGTGATTGCTATGGTTGGTCTTGCCCACCAAGGTGCCCAGCAAACTGCCCTTGCCATCGACGCTTTTAAACTGGCCATCGAACTTGATTCCCAAAATCTCCAAGCTCAGGCGCAACTTCAACAGTTACAACTAAAGGACAGTCTTTCTAGTCCCCCATGAATCAAGAACGGCGCTGCGTCAGTTGTCGGCGAGTCGGTCCAAAAACAAGCTTTTGGCGTATTGTCCGGATTCACCCGTCTGGGCAGATACAATTAGATACGGGGATAGGAAGATCGGCGTACATATGCCCGAGCGATGATTGCCTGCGGCAGGCGCAACGCAAAAATCGGCTGGGTCGCGCTCTCAAAGTGAGCGTGGACGAAGCCCTGTTTGGGGAGCTACGCCAGCGCTTTGAAAAGGTGCAGATGCTGCCTCATGTCGAGAATGCGGAACTTAGTGGAGGGCCAGAGGATGACAAACGGCAAGATGCAAAACAAGGTGAGAATTTATGACCTGGCTCGCGATCTCGGACGGGAGAATCAAGACGTGCTCGCGATCTGTCAGCGTCTAGGAATCAGTTATAAATCCCACAGTAGTACAATATCCCAAGAGGAAGCGGATCAGATCCGCGATGCTTTCCAGCGCGGCTTATCTGCTGGTCGCAAAAAACCCAAGATTCAAACCCAACAGCAAGCAGCCGCAGCTTCTGCCAATAAACAACAAATCCTAGAAGTACGCCGTCCACCCGTTGGTTATCAGCCGCCTGTCAAAGCGGTTCCTGAGCTTGTCGCTGTTCAGCCTAAGCCCCTGGAAATTATTGCGCCCGCCGTCGTCATTGAACCTGTCATTCTTGAACCTGTGGCAGTTGTGCCAACTGTCGAGGTATTCGTCGCTCCAGAACCAGAGCCGATTGTTGAACTCCCTCCAGTAGTTCTTCCAGAGCCAGTTATTGCCGTTGTCGAACCCCCCAAACTGGTGGTGCAAGAGCCGCTCAAAGTGGTCGCACCAGAGCCGCCCAAGGCCGCGATTCCCCAAGCACCCCGCCCCCAAAAGCAAGAGCGTGAAGAGGAACGTCAAGTCAGCCGGATGCAGCCCAAGCCAGGAAAAGGTAGCCAACCGACGCCAAATAATGTTCCAGCCCGTCCAACCCGAGTGGCCGCCCAGCCGATCGGTGGTCAGCCAGCCGCACCGAGTCGTCCTGGGGGTGGGATTGCCAAAAAGGGCAGTGGACTACAAAAAGCAGGCGCTGCTCGTCCCGGTGCAAACCCAATGCGTCGCCGCGAAGAGCGTGAAGTCCAAGTCGTCGAAGAGCAACCAAAGATCTTAGTGCTTGGCGGCAACGTTTCCGTCCAGGAACTTGCCCAACGGATGAATGTCCAGACCACTGAAATTATCAAGACCCTGTTCATGCGCGGGGTGATGGTCAATATCAACCAGACCCTTGAACAGGCGACTGCCGAAATGGTTGCCAAAGAACTCGGCTTCGAAATTCAGACAGAGGCAGCGGTTTCAAAGGCCACCAAGACCGAAATGCTCGATATTGCGGATCTCGATGAACTCGAAACCCGCCCACCTGTGATCACGATCATGGGTCACGTTGACCACGGCAAGACGTCTTTGCTGGATGCTATTCGCTCGGCTCGCGTCGCGGAAGGCGAAGCTGGAGGGATCACCCAGCACATCGGTGCCTATCAAATTGAAGTGCCAACTGAGTCAGGACCACGCAAACTGGTCTTCTTGGATACTCCTGGCCACGAAGCGTTTACGGCGATGCGGGCACGGGGCGCAAAGGTCACAGACATCACGATCTTGGTTGTGGCGGCGGACGACGGTGTGAAGCCCCAAACGATTGAAGCGATTTCCCACGCCAAAGCAGCTGGTGTGCCGATCTTGGTGGCGATCAATAAAATTGATAAGCCCGATGCTAGTCCTGACCGCGTCAAGCAAGAATTGACCGAGTACGACCTTGTTGCCGAAGAGTGGGGTGGCAAGACGGTGATGGTGCCTGTGAGTGCCCGCCAACGGATCAACTTAGATTTGCTGCTTGAAAGTATCTTGCTGGTTGCTGACTACGAGCTGGAGTTGCAAGCCAACCCCAACCGCGAAGCCAAGGGCACAATCATCGAAGCGCACTTGGACAAGTCCCGTGGCCCTGTGGCGACTGCTTTGATCCAAAATGGGACGCTTCGGGTTGGCGACAGTTTGGTCGTCGGTTCGATCTACGGTAAGGTTCGCGCCCTCTACAACGATCGCGGCGAAAAGGTTGATTCTGCTCCACCGTCGATGCCCGTCGAAGTGCTTGGTCTTCGTGAAATGCCCCAAGCGGGGGACGAGTTCGATGTCTATCTCGACGACTCCGAAGCCCAGCGCATTGCCCGCGAGCGCTCCAGTACCGCCCGCGAAGGCCGCCTCGCCCAACAGATGACTTCCAGGCGGATCTCTTTGGGTGCGATGTCAACTCAGGCGCAAGAAGGCGAACTCAAAGAACTGAACATCATTCTACGGGGCGACGTTCAAGGTTCTGTCGAGGCGATTCGTGCTTCTCTCGACAAAATCCCCCAAGACAAGATTCAGCTACGCCTCTTGCAGGCAGCAGCCGGAGAAGTTTCGAATACGGACATCGATTTGGCTGCCGCTTCCAATGCTGTCATTCTTGCCTTCAACACGATCTTCTCAGCCAGCTCCCGCCAAGCCGCTGAGCAAGCTGGCGTGGATGTCCGCGAGTACGACGTTATCTACAAGCTCCTCGAAGACATCCAACTGGCCATGGAAGGTCTGCTCGATCCCGAGCTAATCGAAGAGGCCCTCGGCACCGCAGAAGTGCGCCAGGTCTTCACCGTCGGCAAAGGCCAAGTGGCTGGTTGCTACGTCAAGGACGGCAAACTGCTGCGCAATGCCCAACTGCGCATTCGTCGGGGCAAAGAGGTGGTCTTCGAGGGCCACATCGATTCCCTCAAGCGTTTCAAAGAAGATGCCAAAGAAGTGGCCACTGGCTTCGAGTGCGGCGTTGGCTGCGACAAGTTCAACAACTGGCAGGAGAGCGACATGATCGAATGCTTCCGCATGGTCACCCAAAAGCGCACCTTGCTGTAGTCTCCACCGGAAACTAGCCAACAAAAAGCCCCCGTCTCCGGGGGCTTTTTGTTGGCCAGTAGTGCCCCTAGGCGCTGTTACTCAGTACCTTCATCCCAAGAAGAGATGTAATGCTTCTGGTCTGCCGTAAGGGTATCGATGCCGATGCCCATGGCGGCGAGTTTGATGCTGGCGATCTGTTGGTCGAGTTCAACTGGGATGTTGTAGATCCCTGGTTCGAGCTTGCCGTAGTTCTTCACCAGGTACTCGACAGCGAGGGCTTGGTTGGCGAAGCTCATGTCCATGACCGAAGCGGGGTGACCTTCCGCTGCAGCGAGGTTGACGAGGCGGCCTTGACCCAAGACGATGACTGTCTTGCCTTCGAGGGAATATTCTTCGGTGAAGTTGCGTACAGTGCGCTTGCCCGTCGAAAGTTCAGCGAGAGCAACAAGGTCGATTTCGATGTCGAAGTGACCAGAGTTGCAGACAATCGCTCCATCCTTCATGGCCAAGAAGTGTTCGCGGCGGATGACGTGCTTGTTGCCAGTCACAGTGATAAAGATATCGCCGTAGGCTGCAGCGTCGATCATGGGCATCACGCGGAATCCGTCCATAGCAGCTTCGATAGCGGCGACAGGGTTGATTTCGGTGACGATCACGTTGGCACCCATACCCTTGGCACGATCGGCAACACCCTTACCGCACCAGCCGTAGCCTGCGACAACGATGGTTTTGCCAGCCAGGAGGATGTTGGTAGCGCGGACAATGCCATCAAGGGTGGATTGACCTGTGCCGTAGCGGTTGTCGAAGAAATGCTTGGTTTCAGCGTCGTTGACAGCCATGGCCGGGAAGGTGAGAACACCAGCTTTCAACATCGCTTTGAGGCGGACGATGCCCGTGGTGGTTTCTTCGGTGGTGCCCATCATGTCTTTGATCAGTTCGGGGCGTTCTTTGATCATCGTGGCAACTACGTCGGAACCATCATCAACGATGATCTGAGGACAATGATCCAAGGCGATCTGGACGTGGCGCAAGTAAGTCGCAGTATCTTCGCCTTTAAGGGCAAAGACGGGGATGCCGTGGTCAACGACTAACGAAGCAGCAACATCGTCCTGAGTCGAAAGCGGGTTACTAGCGATCAGCACGGCATCCGCCCCAGCGGCTTTGAGTGCAATCGCAAGGTTTGCCGTTTCAGTGGTGACATGGCAGCAGGCAGAAATCCGGATGCCTGCCAAGGGACGTTCTTGGCTGAAGCGTTGACGCAATTGCCGAAGTACAGGCATTTCACGCGCAGCCCACTCGATACGTTGGCGTCCAGACGCGGCTAGTCCGAGATCTCGGACTTCATAGCGGATCTGTACTGGGGTTGTTACTGCTGACATTTACTACTCCTGAAAAAGTTCAAAAAAATCAAGTTCTACAGCACGTGACAGAATAGTAGCCATTGCTCCGGCTTTGATTCTCCTTTTGAATCATATCCCCTCTTACTAATCTCGAACGTTGCGTAGATGACCACTCACACAGTCTGTATTCACGATCATCAGTCTGGGCGCACCGTTCGCCTGCAAATTGCTAGTGATCAATATGTACTGATGGCCGCTGAAGCCCAAGCAGTCACATTGCCATATTCATGTCGCAACGGAGCTTGCACTGCCTGTGCAGTGCGGATTCTTGAAGGAGATGTACATCAACCAGAAGCCATGGGTCTCTCTCCGGAACTCAAGGCTCAGGGCTACGCACTTCTCTGCGTTTCTTACCCAGCCTCAGACTTGGTGGTTGAAACCCAGAATGAGGACGAAGTCTACGAATTGCAGTTTGGCCGCTACTTTGGCCAAGGAAAAGTCCAAGCCGGTTTACCGCTAGAAGGAGATTAATGATCAAACAACGTCTCGATCAGTTGCTTGTCGCCCGTGGATTAGTAGACAGTCGCCAAAAGGCCCAAGCCCTAATCCGCAGTGGCCAAGTCCGTGTGGCTGGGGAGGTTGTCGATCAACCCAGTTTTGCTTGTGCAGATGAAGTCGCTCTTGCCGTCGAGAGTCAACCACCTTTCGTATCGAGGGGGGGAGAAAAGCTCCAAGGTGCCCTCGATGTATTCGCACCGAAGCTCGCTGAACGGGTCTGCCTCGACGGTGGCATCTCCACAGGCGGGTTCACAGACTGTCTACTTCAAAATGGTGCTGCACGGGTCTACGGGATCGATGTTGGCTACGGCCAAGTGGCTTGGAAACTGCAGACGGATCCAAGAGTGATCCTCAAAGAGCGCTGCAACCTTCGTAATCTGCAACCCGAAGAACTCTACAAACCCGAAGATCCGTTCCCCGACTTTGCCACCGTTGACATCTCGTTTATCTCCGTTCGCCTTGTTCTGCCTGCCTTGCAGCGTCTTCTCATCGCGCCAAGGGAACTCTTGATTCTCGTCAAACCGCAATTTGAAGCTGGCCGCGACCGAGTTGGCAGAAATGGCGTTGTCCGCGAAGCTTCTACCCATCGCGATGTCATCTCCGGCCTCTGGCAATCTGCTCACGTACTCGGTTGGGGTTTCTTAGGATTGACGGGATCGCCCTTGGTTGGGCCTGCGGGCAACCACGAATACTGGCTCTGGCTTTCGCAAGCCTCCCAAGATCTTCTCGAAGACCCTGCTATACGCCAAACAGTTTCAGAGACCTTAGGGTGAGTATTTTGTAATCAATTTCAGAAGAAGCGGGTGGCGGGAATCGAACCCGCAACTAAAGCATGGGAAGCTTTCATTTTGCCACTAAACTACACCCGCACTTGGCGTTATCCAGAATGTTAGCACAGGAGTTTTCTGTGGTGAGATTGCCACTCACAAGGTTTCTGGTATGATGCTCTCTGGAATAGCGTGCTATGCAGGTGCCTAGGTAACTGACATAGACATTTTTGTTTGCCTGAAACTTTAGAGGTGTACATCTGATGAAGAAGTATTTGATTGTTCTTGCTCTCGGCGCGTTGCTAGTTGGTTGCTCCGGTGGCACCACAACGGAATCGACGACCACCACCACCACTACTACTACTGAATCGACACCCGGGGCAATGGAAGGGGCGCCAGGTGGGTCAATGGAATCGACGACGACGACAACGACGACGACATCCACGGCTCCTTAACAGCATCGATTGGGGGCGACAGTTCAGAGAAAACATCTTCTCTGTACTGAAGCCTCTTAAATACAAAATTTCCAAAAAGAGCAGCAAGTTGGGATGCTGCTTCTTGTTTGGAACTTTTTAGTCTTAACGCTATATTATCGAACCAGTTTCAGCGTTCTTGAAAAGCGCAGACTTTTCGAAACGTGCAATAAGCACAGTGCTCGCTAGGATGTGGTTCAAATGCTTCGTCTAGGGGCAAATCGGACTCTGCTCTTCGCAAGGATCGGCGTATTTTTTCGGCAATCTCCAAGAAATAATCCCACCATGTTTCAGCCTCTTCGTCTGTACAGGTGACTGGGATCACTTCTGAAGTAGCCAAATAGCTAAAACTAATCCGGTATTCCTGATAGTTAGGCCAGTGCATCGCAGCAAGAATCCGATAGATCGTGGCTTGGGGATCTTGGCGTAACTGTTCAAGGCTTGGAATGACTTGGCCAGATTTGTGATCGACGACTTCGAGGGCACCGTCGGCAGCTTCGCGCACTAAGTCCGGCTTGCCCCAAAGCACTAACCCCTCGCGCACAGGTGAACGGAGCATCTTTTCGATTGCCAAGATTCGTCCTTCTCCCCAACCGTAGGGCGCAGCCAGCCAATCGCTCAAACGCCTGCGAGCAATTTCGTAGGCCGCCTCTGCTTCTAGGCGGTCTGCATAAACATTCCAAGCAAAGGTGGCATCTAACTCGCGCATTGCGTCTTCAGCGGTCAACTCAGGGGCTTGGGAGAGATGTTCGACGACCGTGTGCACTGCCCGTCCTGTGTGCATATAGGGGGCAATCACCCTTCGCCAGCGCGGAACCTTGACGACTTTATCGAGGGCATAGGCGTAAGGGCAACCTAGCCAAGTTTTGACGCTAGAAGGACTGAGGTTGATCTTGACGGTCATCAGTCTAGGTTTTCGCTTTTGCCCAAGCGACTGGGAGCAGCAATAATTTTTCGGTTCTCGGAACGTAGGCCCGCTGCACAAAGTTCTGATAGCCGTTTTGGCGGACTTTATCGAGAATCTTCCTATACATGATCAAGGAAGCCCAAACAGGCCAACGCGCGTCAGCAATGAGGGCTGAGATTCCTTTTTGAGCCTGGTGATAGTACTCGTCGGTGCGGGCAATTTCATATTCCATCAAAGCAGCCCAGCGCTCATCGTTCACGCAGTTGAACAGATCCGCTTCACTGTAGTCAAATTTGCGCAAATCTTCGAGGGGAAGATAGACACGACCCCGACGGGCATCTTCGCCGACATCCCGCAGGATATTGGTCAACTGTTTGGCGATTCCAAGGGCAATCGCCTGCTCGCGCACGACAGGGTCTTCAGGAGCCGCTCCCATCACAGCACACACCATCAGGCCGACAGTACCCGCGACGCGATAACAGTAGGTGTGCAAGTCCTCGAAGGTTTCGTAGCGATCCTGTTTGAGATCCATGCGCATCCCCTCGATCATGTCCATGAACGGTTGGGGTTCGAGAGGGAAATTTTGCACCGCATCGGCGAGAGCCACGTCGTAAGCATCTTCTGTAGCGCCTGCGAAAATTTTCTGGAGGCGCTCCTCCCAACGGCTGAGATCCCCTAAGTCGGCAGTGGCACCAAGACCATCGACAAGTTCGTCCGTGCGGCGACACCAGGCATAGATCGCCCAGATCGCACGACGTTTTTCGGGCGGGAACAGAAGAGACGCCAGATAAAAAGTTTTGGAGTACTCCGCCGTCAGGCGACGACAGGACTCGTAGGCATCCTGGAGCTTCACTTCAAAGAGCATCAGCAGTGGTCGATTTAGCAATCTGGGGCCTTCCCTTTGCACCTAGCTTACCGGAGGAGCGGCTCCTTCCATCACAAACCCTAGATCATAAACTACAGCACCTCAAATTGTAGCGAAACGTTAAGCTTTTGGCGCTTTTGAGTGGATTTAAGCAAGTTCGGTGTTTGTGCGGTATTTCTTAGGTCATGGAAGGCTAATATTCTAGATAGACAGGATTCGGCTTGGGGGGAAGAAAGCAGGAGTTGCCGGATCCTATTTCCTAATGACCTACGAAAGCCATATGGACGAGACAAAGTGTTGGTTTATTCACCGACTCGTAGATGGTACCTGCGAGATCACCAAGGAGCCTGAGTCCCAAGGGGCTGATAAAACCTGGGGTCCCTTCGAGGCTCAGGGTGAAGCGATTGCCCGCCGCGTAGGGCTAATACGCAGCGGGCACTGCCAGCCACGCCTGAACCCTGATGTGCCACAGCCTAAGATTTGAGGCATCCTGGAGACATTAGTACTACTCCAGATCTTCTATGGCTTCGCCTGTTCCCAAGTTTTTTTCACTGCCGAATGTCCTCATCGGAATTGGGTTGCTGCTTTTTGGCCTGTTTCTGCTGGGATACTTTGTGATTTCGCACCAAAAAAATATGGAAGATCTGGGTACGAACCTTAGTTTCGCTGGGCTTAATTATTTTTTATTTCCACTCTTTATTGGCATTGCTCTAAAACTGTCCACAACCCCGCCTGCGCCAATTCTCAAGGCTCCACCAGCCAATATTGAGAAATATCGCACCCAAGCAACGCCAATTCAAAATCAGGTCTACTCTGACATCACAAAACAGGCTTACTTCAAGGCAGCGCACATGTCCGAAGCCCTAAAGCGCATCGGTTTGAGCAAACGTGATGAAGAACTCCCGATCTTGGCTGGTTACTGGGAA
Organism: Gloeobacterales cyanobacterium ES-bin-313; assembly: GCA_014379585.1. Taxonomy (GTDB): domain Bacteria; phylum Cyanobacteriota; class Cyanobacteriia; order Gloeobacterales; family Gloeobacteraceae; genus JACMLN01. Next base: position 31,893 of record JACMLN010000182.1, read on the forward strand.
ACCCTTGAAGAAGAACACTATGCCCTGCACTTGCGTTTCAATTCGCCCAAAATTGGCCCTGAGCGTTGGGAAACCTGCCGACCCAAGTTAGGCACATTTTTTGGCAAAGGCGTGGATGTCCGGGTGAATATCGTTTCTGAGGAAGTCGTCGAAGTTTCTCTGGTCAACAGCGGCCAAGCAGCTTAGAGAATCAAGCTTGCTCCTGAAAAGACAGGGCACGTTAAGATATGTTGTGGTCAATTCAGAAAGGCAAGGCATGGAGCGCAAGCAAGCAATCATCATCGGTTCGGGAATCGGCGGTCTCGCCCTCGGCATCCGACTCCAAAGTCTTGGCTTCGATACGAAGATTTTTGAAAAGCTCGATGCGCCCGGTGGTCGTGCCTACGTGCGTCGCGTCGATGGCTTTACGTTCGACATGGGACCGACGGTGATCACGGTTCCACACTTGATCGAAGAATTGTTTTCGTTAGAACGAGATGCCGCTGCCCTTGCCGAGCCAGACTTTTCCCCGCAAGTTCTCGATATCAATAACCGGATCAGAACTGGGATCAGTGGTGGACCCAATACTTCGAAGTACGTCAAAATAATTCCGATTCTGCCTTTTTACCGGATCTACTTCGACGACGGCAGTTACTTCGACTACGACGGCGACCCAGAGAGTACCCGTAGACAAATTCAGGCCATTGAGCCAGAAGATCTGGCTGGTTATGAGCGCTTTCACGACGACGCGAAGGCGATCTTTGATCGCGGTTTTTTAGAGCTTGGCTACACCTACTTTGGTGATGTAGTCACAATGCTCAAAATCGCTCCAGACTTGGTGAAGTTGGATGCGGTAAGGCCCTTATTTGCATTTGTAAAGCGCTACTTCAAAAGCCCGAAGCTCCAGCAGGTATTTAGTTTTGAGCCGCTGCTTGTTGGTGGTAGTCCGCTGAAAGTACCAGCGATCTATGCGATGATTCACTTCGTCGAAAAGACCTGGGGAATTCACTTTGCCATGGGCGGTACAGGTTCTCTCGTCAAAGGTTTCGTGCGCAAGTTTGAAGAACTAGGCGGCAAGATCTACTACAACAGCGAAGTGAGCCGAATCGACGTGGAAGGGACTCGTTTTGGGCGCAAAGTGGTGAAAGGGATTGCCCTAGCCGATGGCAGTGTTCATCCTGCTGAGTTAGTTGCTTCCAATGGCGATTACGCCAACACCTATATGAAACTGATCGACAAAAAATATCGCTTCATCAACCAGAATGCACGGGTCAAATTTGCCAAGCAATCCATGTCCATCGTCGTGATCTACTTTGGCTTCAAGGCCGATGGATTAGATCTGGATTTACGCCACCACAATATTATTCTTGGCCCTCGCTACGAAGCACTCCTCGATGAAATTTTCGAGCAAAAAGTATTGAGCAAAGATTTCTCCCAGTACTTGCACATTCCTTCCTTGACCGATCCCAGCCTCGCCCCGCCTGGGCACCATGCTGCCTACACCCTTGTCCCGGTTCCTAACAACAAAAGTGGTTTGGACTGGAGCAAACTCGGTGAACCCCTCGTCGATAAAGTACTCACTTTCCTTGAAGAGCGGGGCTATATCCCAGAACTGCGCCAACGACTCGTCCACAAGAGTTTTATTACCCCTGACTACTTTGAAAACACCCTCAACAGCTACTTGGGCAATGGCTTCGGAGTCGAACCTGTCCTCACCCAGAGTGCTTTCTTTAGACCCCACAACCGCAGCGAAGACATCGAGAACTTCTATTTGGTGGGAGCCAATGCCCAGCCTGGTGGTGGCACCCCGGCTGTGATGATGTCCGCCAAAATCACAGCTCGCGTCATCGCCAAAGACTACGCCATTCCCGACACCATCGTGAAGGCTGTCGGCACTCCGAAAGTATCGTTGAAGTAGTTTTTCTTCACATGAACACGAAATTTACATGTAAATTTCACCATCGATTGTCTACCAACAAAGAAATTGCACGAGGATTCGGCGATCCCAATAGCAACCTCTGTTCAATGTTTGTTACGGTGGGTAGGAGCGGTATGTGATTTCAGTCTTTGCGCCGCAACCATCTTGTTTTTCTGCCTGAGACTGACGCCGTTATGGGCGGTAGGCCGATACACTTCCGGAGTTTTCATGTCCTTTTCCACTTTCGGCCTATCCGACGAAATTCTTCGAGCCGTGAACGAGCGAGGTTACACCGAACCTACCCCGATCCAAAAACAAGCCATTCCTGTCGTCCTTTCAGGTGCGGATCTTCTAGCCGGAGCGCAAACAGGTACCGGCAAGACAGCGGGTTTCACGTTGCCGATTCTGCACCTGCTTTCCGAGAGGGGCAGATCGAACACGGCAATGCCGGGACGCACGCCCATCCGGGCACTGATTCTGACCCCGACCCGCGAACTCGCGGCGCAGGTGGAAGAAAGCGTGCGCGAATACGGCAAGTATCTGAGACTGAATTCGATGACGATCTTCGGTGGGGTGAGTATCAACCCACAGATGCAGCGCTTGCGGAGCCGCATCGATATTTTGGTGGCGACACCTGGGCGATTGCTCGATCATGTCCAGCAACGCTCGGTGGATCTGTCCCACGTCGAAATCTTGGTTTTAGATGAAGCGGACCGGATGTTGGACATGGGTTTCATCCGCGACATTCGCCGTATTCTGGCTCTCTTGCCCAAAAAACGCCAAAGTTTGCTCTTCTCTGCTACATTCTCGGAAGAAATCAAGACCTTGGCCGATGGGATGCTCGATCACCCGACCATGATCGAGATTGCCCGCCGCAACTTGACTGCTGATACGGTTTCCCAAAAAGTCTATCCAGTGGATCGGGACAAGAAGCGCCAACTGCTGACCCATTTGATTCGACAACATCGTTGGACCCAGGTGTTGGTGTTTATGCGCACCAAGCACGGGGCTGACCGACTGGTAAAACAGTTGACAGAGGATCGTATCCAAGCCCTCGCCATTCACGGCAACAAGAGCCAAGGGGCAAGAACCCGTGCTCTAGCGGAGTTTAAAGACGGTGGTCTCCAGGTACTTGTCGCCACAGATATTGCGGCACGGGGGCTTGACATCAATCACCTGCCCCACGTCGTCAATTTCGAGTTACCCAACGTGCCAGAAGACTATGTTCACCGCATTGGTCGAACGGGGCGTGCTGGCGTAGATGGTGAAGCAGTTTCCTTGGTGTGTGTCGATGAACTGAAGTTATTGGCAGATATTGAAAAGCTGATCAAACAGCCCTTACTGAAAGAAATTGTGGCTGGTTTTGAGCCGGATCCTAAGGTCAAGGCCGAACCGATTCCCAATGGCCGTCAGCAAAGACAAGGGCAATCGAGATCCCATGCTTCCGAGCAACCAGCATCGAGAACCAAGCACAAACGAACAGGCGCGAGGACGGATTCGCGCCCTTCCGCTCTCGGCAATAGAGGTAGGTAATCGCCCAAGAATCTTTCTCGTCCGTAGCGAGACGGAAAGACGCTAGCAGAACGAAAGAAACTCAATGAGTGGGGAATACTAGAGTCTATTCCTCAATTTGCTCTGCTATGAATACTTATCCTGATTTTTCCAGCCAGAACTATCAAGTCATTCGTGAACTTGGTCGAAATCGCGAAGGGGGCAGAATCAGTTTTTTGGCCGAGTCTGTTACAGATAAACAGCAAGTAGTAATCAAGCAATTTCGTTTTGTACAAGAGAACGCTAGTTGGGAAGGCTTCAAAGTCTACGAGCGCGAAATCTCTATTCTGCAAGCATTAAATCATCCTCGGATACCGCGCTATCTAGATTCTTTTGAAACTGGTGATGGTTTCTGTATGGTGCAAGAATATAAGGCTGCAACAACTTTGGCAATGAGAAAAAGTTTCGAACCTGAAGCGATTCAACAAATCGCTATCTCAGTATTAGAAATACTCGTCGATTTGCAAAAGAGAGTGCCACCTATTTTTCATCGGGACATCAAGCCTGAAAATATTTTGGTGGACAAAAACAATCAAGCCTATTTAATTGACTTTGGTTTGGCAAGAGTCAATAGCCAAGAAGTGGCTTTAAGTAGTGTCATGGCAGGAACGCCAGGATTCATGCCCCCTGAAGAGTTATTTAATCGCCCTTTGACAACAGCTTCCGACCTCTACAGTTTAGGGGCAACATTGATCTCCCTCATTACCAATACTTCGGCGGTGGAGATCAGTCGCTTAATGGACGAAAATTATCAATTTCAATTCCGTCACCTTGTCAAAGAAATCAATCTGGACTTCGTAAATTGGTTGCAAAAGATGGTTGCACCAAATGCCAAAGATCGTTTTAATAATGCTGCGGCTGCACTTCAAGAACTGAGAAATATTTCAATCACTGGCAAAGCAAAGTTCCAACCACAAAATGATCTTCAGAAATATTTGGCAGTTGTGGGTACTGTTATTGCAAGTTTTGGCGCTATCATTTTCTTTGGTTTTAGCTCAGTTAATCAAGGCTACTCACCAGTTACCAATTCACCTTCAATACCTGCATCTTCTTTAACAGCAGAAGAACAGTGGTTTAACCAGATCAAACCGAGTTGCAATTCAGTGGAAGTTGTCACTGCCATGAGTGGTGCGACTTATCCGCAAACACCTCAGGGAGTAGGATATGCGGCAAGCTGTTATGCTCTAGCTGGCAGAATTGACCTTGCGGATCAAGTTATTCTCCAACTTCCACCCAATAACCGAGTTTACGCAGCTGCTATCGTTTTTAACATTGGTCATCCTGTAGCTGACGCTGGTGACGATAAATCTGCGGGTTTGATTATGAATTTGGTTTTGCGCTATTGGCCTGACAACTACATGGCACTCTTTCATGCTGGCATGTCGGAATATATTCTCAATGACTATCCCCAATCCCAAAGTCATTTACAATCATTTTTGCGAGTCTATCAACAGCAAGATGGCTGGACAGACAAAGCAAAAAGTGCATTAAACAGAATGGAAAATGGGATATCAGCCGATCAAAGTTTTAAAATTCGTGAATGAATTTCGTTTCTCCACACACTCTCTGCGTCTCTAGTTTCCGTTGAGTTTTGCTTAGAAAAACGGGTTGATTCCCTTACCAAAATTCATCATAACTATGCACTGATCCAACTTGGAAACACAGAAATCTTCTGCTATAGTATTTGCATTCTTAGATGCGTCTTATGAATTCTCAACTCATAGTTCCTAAAAAGTTTGCTGCGAAATTCGCCTTAATCGACGAAGTGATCGATGCTGGTCTCGCCGATCCTCCTGATGCCCAGACAGTAGAGAAAAACTGGGGGCTTTACTTCTGGCTATTGCAGTTGAAGCCTGGAGGGAAGTTTAACAGCGGCGGTCGCCTGTCAAAGCTCAACTTTAGCCTTGGGTCTTTCGTCCTTACTTTTTTCTACTGGTGTTATTACGGTCTATACAAAGAGACGCTTCTGTTCAGTTTTTGTATGGGGATTATTAGTGGTCTGGTCCCAGATAACCGCTTCCTTAATATGGGATTCAGCATCATGGTTAGTTGTATCTTTTCTAGTTTTTTCACGCAAACCCTCTATGCAAAGTGCCGACTCACGGGTCAATCACCCAAGGGAAATTTATTCGCCGCAATCTTCGGTGGTGCGGGAGCCTTGGCCATGATCGTTGGTCTTTCATCCCTTGTATCAACATTGGTGTACAGCTGGCTAGAGTAGGGACATGAACTACCCTACCGCAGCGGTAAATGGGGAATTTCGTGAAATTAGTTAAATATGCAACCCATGATGCTAACTGTCTTCGCTTGTATCTATGTTTTGCGCTGAAAAGATGCTGCGTATTTGAGGGAAGTAGCTGAGGCGGTACGATAACTTGCAGCGAGTAGCAGATCCTGAGAAACTACTCAGATGTTTACCTGGAGTTTACATGAAACGACTCGCAATCTTGCTTGCTTTGGCAGCAACGCTGGCTCCCCTTGGCGCTGTGGCAGAGGAAGGTATGTGGACATACGATAACTTTCCGTCGCAAGCAGTTGCTCAGAAGTATGGTTTTAAGCCCACCCAGGATTGGCTGGATCATGTGCGTCTTTCTTCTGTAAGACTTGCGGGAGGATGTTCAGGCTCTTTCGTTTCGCCCAGTGCCTTGGTCATGACCAACCACCACTGCGCTTCCGATTGTATTCAACAGCTCTCAACAGCTAAGCGGGACTTTATTGTCAGTGGCTTTTTGGCTCGTACAGCCCCCGAGGAACAAAAGTGTCCAGATATCGAACTCAACACCCTCACCAATATTGAAGATGTGACGGCGCGGGTCACGAAGGCTGTGGCTGGTTTGAGTGGAAAAGATTTCAATGATGCTAAAAAAGCGGAGATCAGTCGCATTGAACAATCCTGCGGTGCTGATACGAAGATTCGCTGCGATGTCGTCACGCTCTATCAAGGAGGCCGCTACAACCTCTATCGTTACAAGCGCTATCAGGATGTGCGACTTGTCTTTGCCCCAGAGTTTCCCATTGCCTTTTTTGGTGGCGATCCGGATAACTTTAATTTCCCGCGCTACGACTTAGATGTGAGTTTCTTGCGAGCCTACGAGAATGGCAAACCAGCGCAAGTGAAAGATTATTTGAAGTGGAATGCTCAGGGTGCTTCAGAGAATGAATTGGTGTTTGTCTCTGGAAATCCTGGCTCTACCCAGCGTCTTTTGACCATCTCCCAATTGGAATTTTTGCGGGATGTATCCATTCCGACGCGGCTGAAGCTATATGCAGAATTGCGCGGTATCTACACCCAATTTGGCAAGCAAGGGCTAGAACAAAAGCGAATTTCGCAAGAACCGCTTTTCGGCATCGAGAACAGCTTTAAGGCATTGAATGGCGAGGAAGAAGCGCTCCTCGATAAAAGCTTCTTTGCCCAAAAAGTGGCCGAAGAACAGGCGCTTGTCACCCAAATGATTAATGATCCCGCGAAACTTGCCCTATATGGCAATGCTTGGGGGGAGATCGCTAAGGCGCAAGTTGCCTATAAACAGATTTACAAGCCCTACTTTTTTATTGAGCGCCGCAATGGTTTCAGCTCGGAGCTATTTAAGATCGCTCGAAACCTTGTGCGGGGGGGTGAAGAACGGGGCAAGCCGAATGGAAAACGTCTGAGCGAGTTTACCGAAGCCAGTCTGCCTCGGCTGACCCAGCAGCTATTCTCCAGTGCCCCGATCTACAAGGAACTCGAAGAGGTCGATTTGACCTTTGCGCTCACTAAACTTCGAGAAAATCTTGGGGTCGATCATCCCGACGTCCTCAAAGTACTCGGCAAAGATTCTCCAGAAACCTTAGCTAAGAAAGTCATTGCTGGCTCAAAGCTTTTCGATATTGCCTACCGCAAAAAACTTTGGGAAGGAGGAAATCAGGCAGTGCTTGCCTCCCAGGATCCGATGATCAAACTGGCGCTACTTGTCGATCCAGAGGCGCGGGCGCTTCGCAAGCAGTACGAAGATACCGTTGAGGCGCCCGAAAAGAAAAATGGTGCTCTGATTGCCAAATTACTCTTTGCCATCAAGGGTACGAGTACCTACCCGGATGCAACCTTTAGCCTGCGACTTTCCTATGGAACCGTGAAGGGCTACCAGGAAAATGGCCAGATGGTGAAACCGTTTACGACCATGGGAGGTGCTTTTGATCGGGCAACAGGTCAAGATCCTTTTGCTTTGCCGGCCAGTTGGCTCGCGGCCAAAAATCGCTTAGATCTGTCTACGCCGTTTAACTTTGTTTCAACCACGGACATCATCGGTGGAAATTCTGGTAGCCCCGTGATCAATAGTAAGGGCGAAGCCGTTGGGCTGATCTTCGATGGCAATATTCAATCTCTCGGTGGTGCTTTCGGCTTTGATCCCCGCGTCAACCGCTCGGTTGCTGTCACGACCAATGCTCTGACTGAAGCTCTGGGCAAGATCTACCGTGCAGACCGGATCGTCAAGGAACTCCAAGGCAATTGATTTGTTTATGCTTTGGATTCATGCAGGGTCAAGCCATGGTTTGCCAACCCCCAAATTTCGGGTGGTATCAATCGACCCACGGCTTCAATGAATCGCTGCACAAGGACAATTTCGTTCCCTTGCTTGGCTGATATTGTGTGGATATGGTCAAACAATTTTCTTGGCTGCTCATTTTCCTCTTCATTGCTGTACCCGTCCAAGGAGCACCGTTGCCTCACTTGGGCAACATCGCCCTCAACACGCGCTGCAAACCCTGCCAGGACTTTGACCGCTACGTCAATGCCGATTGGAAACGCAAACATCCGATTCCAAAAAATGCGGCGAGCTGGGATCAATTCGAAGAGCTCACCAAACAGAACGATCTACATCTGCGCAGTTTGTTGATTCAATTCGCTAGCCACACGGGATCACCTGGTAGCAGCACCCAGAAGCTCGGTGATTTTTATGCAAGTTGCATGAATACAAAACGCATTGAAAGCCTTGCCCTTAGACCCCTTGCTTCAGAGCTAGATCGTCTCTCGCAAGTACGGGATCGTTCGAGCCTGATTGCGGAAATTGCCCATCTACAAAGTTATGGGTTAGATGCACTCTTCGACTTTGGCACGCGAGACATGGGTCGAACCGTGACGATCAAAGCCGAGATCCGACCCACAAGTTTGGCCATGGGGGAGCCCTTTTACTATCAACAGGAACTTGGAACATTCCGAAACCACGTTGCCCGTATTTTTGCTTGGACAGGGAGTACAACAGCGGTAGCAGATGCTCGAATCGTTGCCAATTTAGAGAGCAATTTGGCGCTTGCTTCGCCGCCTCGCCGGGTTCAACGTCGCCTTGAGAGTCGTCGCCTCGTTAAACGCGATCAATTCCAGAGCTTGATCCCCCATTTGCCCTTAGCCGCGTACTTTTCAGCCCTTTCACTTGAAATTCCGAACGAGTTCAGCGTCGTCTATCCAGCCTACTTTCGCGCCTTAGATCGACAACTTGCCACAGTTCCGATTGCCCACTGGAAAATCTATTTGCGATGGCGTTTGATCGATGCCCTAGCGGCTAGTTTAAATCGCCAAATTGCCAGGGAAGATTATCACTTCAATCGTCAATTTTGGGACGATGTCAGCGATGAACCGCGCTGGAAGCGCTGCATTGGGGCGACAGATGATGCCCTCAGTGGGCTTCTCAGCCAAGCCTTTGCTGCAAAATATCTCTCGCCCACAGTTCGCCCAGAAGTGCACGCCATTCTCGACAATATCCGTGGGCAGATCAAAGTTTCTCTGACTGCTCAAACTTGGATGAGCAATGAAACTCGCGAACAAGCATTTAAGCGCCTCGATACGCTTGGAGCCAAGATCGCTTTCCCCGATCATCTTTCGGACTATTCGACGCTGAAGGTAGAGCGCGAAAACTTTGTCGCCAATCTCTTCCAATCCTGGCAGAGGGAAACCCGTCTCGACCTTCAACGCATCGGCAAACTCCCAGATCCAGACTATTGGGATACAGCGATTTCCGAGGTGAATGCTTACTATGACTTAGGCCGGAACGAAATCGTTTTGCCCGCAGGCATACTTCAGTCACCCTTTTTCATGTCTGGCGCAGAACCAGCCGCTAACTATGGAGGGATTGGCACGGTAATCGGCCACGAACTCACCCACGGCCTAAGCGCCCTCGAACAGTATGACAGCGAGGGGAATCGGCGTTCTTGGTGGAAAGTGGCCGACCAGAAGGTTTTTCTCAAGCGTAGTATCTGCCTTGCCAATCAGTTCAATCGCCTGAACCTCAACGGCCAGTCTAGTCTGCCTGAAAATGTTGCCGATTTAAGTAGCCTGAGCTTTTCTTACGGGGCATTTCAAAAGGTACAAGCGGGCAAACCACGCCTTGCTATCGATGGATTTAGCCCTGAACAGCGGTTTTTTATCTTTTATGCGCGCCTCTGGGCCGCCAATGAACCTTACTCAGGTTACGTTCGCTACGCCCCTTCCCGTTTGCGGGTGAACCTGCCACTTGCTAACTTGGAAGCATTTTCCCTGGCTTTTCACTGTCCATTGCCCACGGAGCGCTGCCGAATCTGGTAGGGGCAAGCGACTACGCTCCTCCTGTTCATTGCGCTTTTTAAAGCTGCTGTAGCCTTATACAAGTTGCGCATCATAACCAGCAGCTATTACGGCACGGATGAGCTGTTGTGGGTCTGCATTGCCCTCGATGACTGCTCGGCCAGCCACAAGATCGACGGTGGCTTCTGTGACATCCTTCTGGGCTTTAAGAATTCTTGTGACACCCGCCTGACAGCCATTGCAAGTCATGCCGTCGATCTTCAATTCAATCTGCATGGATTTTCTCCAGAAACATCTCTATCCTAATGTGTTGTTCTGACTGCCGAGCTGTTGCAATTGCACGCTCTGCACTCTTCACATTGGGACCTAAGAGGAGAAAGGCTCCGTAGCGATTCTGAACTTTGAGACTTGGGAACTGGGCCATTTCACCCATTTCGCTGGCGCGGACGACAACTTGTAAATTCGGTTGCTGAGCAATCAGCTTTTCTAGTTCAGCCGGAGAGTGAGGATTGGCAATGGCACGTTTGGCATAAAAAGGAGGTAAGTAGGTGAGGGGGCCATAAAAAGCAAGGGGCGCAGTGCCAACTTGGGCGATGTAGCGAACCATTGGGGTTTCGATGTAGGCATCGACGCGACTGCCAAGTAGGATCCAACTGAGATTGGCACTCAATGCTCCAGTGGCGATCAGCGTCACAATTGCCGGTTTAGGTTTTCCTTGCAACCAAAAAAGCATACTCAGTGCCGTCGCCAAGAGTAGAAAACCACCAGGTAAAAATGTTTCCCATCCCCAAGTAACCGGTGTATCCAGATAGGCCTGAATCGACGCACCTGGCAAGAAGGAGTCGAGTACTTTGTGATTGTTGCCTACGTAGGGGAGGAGAAGCAGTGGTAGAGCCAGGAGGAACGCAACCAGCGTCAAAGCAACTAATTCAAAAGCATTTACCTTGATTTTCCCCTGCCAAATTCGCCAGAGGGATTGCGCTGCGAGGAAAGAACCTGGGGCATAAAGCATCGAAGAATAATGAATTAACTTTGTCTTCACAATCAGTTCAAAAAGTACTAGTACAGATCCAAATAGAGTAAAAGCTAGGATCGTAAACCGTCTTTCTCGATAGAGAGAACGACGGAAAATACTCCGGAAAATAAAGATTGAGAATGGAAAACAGCCGAATAAAAAGACGAGGCTATGAAAACCGATAAAACCGGGATGACCATCGTTTGTGCCTGTGATCCTGAGCTGATAAGTCACAAATTGAATCACAAATTCAGGCCCGTAGATAAGGCTTATCACTGCAAACCAGGAGCTAGCGAGCAGTAAAGTGCTCCCTAAAAAAGCGATGACGTCGAGAGGGCGAAGACTTGGATCTTGAACAAAGAACTTATAAATGGCAAAGCTTGGTAGGACAATCGCCAAGGCTAAGGGACCTTTCACCAAAACCGCGATTGCCAAACTGAAGACTGCGATCACACTGTAAGGAAGTTTTGGCAAAGTATGATCCACGCGATCGCGGCGACGACTTTCATCGGCTGCAAATAACCCAATCAGTGTAGAGAGGACAAAGAAGTTAAAAGTCGGATCCACCAGCCCCAATTTGCCCATCACTGCTGGCAAAAATCCAAGGCCAAATAGAGCAGCCCAAAGCAGTCCAAAACCTGGAGAGAGAATATATCTCCCTAACCAAAAAAGCATTGCTCCTGACGCAGCCGTAAAGAGAACACTGGGCAATCTTGCCCCCCATTCGTTTACGCCAACGAGTTGGTAGCTCAGGACTTGGAACCAGAAAAATCCAGGTGGTTTTTCGAAGAACGGCTGGTAGTTGACAAATACCCGCAAAAAGTCCTGACGTTCTGTCATTTCTCTTGCAGCCTCAGCAAAAATCAACTCATCCCAGTCAAAAAGATGTAAAGATCCCGAAAAAGGCAGATAAACACAGATCAAAGCCGCAAAGACTGCAAGCGTTGCTGCCAAAGTGGGGAGGGTGCGCGCAGGGCGCGACGAGGAAAAGAATGGGTTGATCACAGAAATACAGGCATCCGATTCCTTGGAAAGGTAACAAATTTTCAAGGATTGGTACAATCTTGAGCATATTGAGGTGGAGAATCAGGCCTTGGGTTGGCGATTATGTGGGATTCGAGGCGCGACGACGGTCAGCGACAATGGCATAGCGACAGTTGAGCAGGCGGTTCTTGAACTGCTGACCACGATGCAGGAACGCAATCACTTTGCCGCCAGCGAAATTAGCAGTGCCATTTTTACAACGACACCGGATCTGACCACGATTTTCCCGAGTCAAGTCGCCCGCAAGTATTTACCTGGATGGGAATATGTCCCTCTACTCGATTTGGCGCAACTTCCAGTCCATGGCAGTTTACCAAGTTGCATTCGTGTATTACTCCAAGTGAACTGCGAGAAAGCCCAGGCAGACATTCACCATGTTTACTTGCGATCAGCTCAAAACCTCCGACCTGACCTGCTTTGAGAAATTTTTTGGCAAGAAGGGTACCCTGATCCAGAACAGCTGAAAATGGCGAAGTTATGTCGGATCGCGGGCAACGTGCAGCAATTCAGAAAGCTCTAGCGCAGGAATCCACCCATCCCGCTGGCCCAGCCTTTATCACTCTCCTCGATAGCCTGCATGGGGCGGGAGCGACAGGACAATTACAAATTCTGGCCGGCTCAGTACGGTGGATGGTTCAGCTCAACGAGGGTTGGCTCGTCTGTGCAAGCCACAATGTAGCGCCTTTCCAGCGCCTACTTTGGCATTTGCGCCGCTACGTCGGCGAAGAACAATCCTTGCACCATCAGGTCATCACAAAGTTCGCCCGTACAAGGGGGGAGAAACCGATCCCTGAATATGCAGCTGTCGGTTGGCTGCTTGCCGAAGGAGCGATCACTTTGCCCCAAGCAGTCAAAGTTTTGGAGCGCCAAACCCAAGAAGCGCTCAGTGCATTACTTTCTCTCGAACGTGGTCAGTGTAGCTTTGTCGAATTTCCCAGCCCTGCCAGTAGTCTTTGCCAATTCGATCCGCTGCCACTCCTGGCTGAGTGCCTCGAAGAAAGGCGTGGCTGGCAAGCTTTAGGGAGCGAATTTTGGAGTCCTTACCAGCGACCACGCTATCTTGCCCAGCATTCCAACGGTGGCTTGCCACGGTTGCACCAACAGTTTCGCACTCTACTTCAAGGCAATAGTTTTCGCCACCTCTCAGCTGCCTTAAACCGCGACGATCTTGAGATTGCCAAAGGCATCGTGCCCTATGTGCAGGCAGGGATAGTTGTTCTGGAGAATCCACAATCTCCCTTCGAGCATCTGCCAAAATGGAATCCACAAACTGAATCTCAGTAAAAATAAGGCTAAATTGACCACAGCGAACATTACACACGGAAGTTTCACCCCTAGAATTGCGTCATGTTGTCCGACAGTATCTCTATGACTCTCGTAATTGAAAAATACCGCCAGCGCTTGCTAGAACTCCGACTAGATGTTGAAAGAGTTCAAATGTATGTTTTAGAAAACGCCAGCACCACTGAGATTCCGGCCAAACAACGAGAAGCTGCGCAACCTAGGAAGCGCTTAGAGATGGCAGTTCCACAATAAACGTACTTCCCTCGCCGGGACTACTGACAAGGCTTATCCAGCCACCGTGGGCTTCGATAATTTGGCGGCTCAGGTGAAGACCAAGTCCGCTGCCTTCTTCTGTAGCTGGACTACCTTGGGCAAAGCGCTGAAAAAGATTGGTTTGATTTTCGAGTGGGATACCTGGTCCTGTATCCTTCACTTCAAGGTAAACGTTGTTGCCCATGTTGTGGGTTGAGACCTCAACTTTGCCTTTGCGGGTGAACTTGAGTGCATTGCCTAAAAGATTCGTGATCACACGGCGTAGTTCCAGGCGATCTGCCTGGACTAAGTAAACTGATTCAAGATTGAGCTGAAGCTCAAGATTTTTTTCAGTGGCGAGTGGTGCAAGCTCTTTGCAGACTTCTTGAAGTAGTTCAACAAAATCGAGGGGTTGAAAGTGTAGCCGTTTAGCACCTGCTTCGTAGCGGTAGACCTCTAAAAGGGTACGAACCAGCTCGAGCATGTTGTGGTTTGAACTTGCCATGATCGTCACAGCTTCCGCAATGGAGCTTGGCATCTCCCCAAGTGCACCACGATCCATGAGCTTGAGCATCCGGTCAGCGGCAACCAACGGTGTACGTAGGTCGTGGGCAAGTCGGGTCACAAAGTCCTCGCGTTGACGAGCGATACTGTCTCGTTCGGCAATGGAGCGCTTGAGTCGCAACAGGGAGCGTACCCGTGCTAGCAATTCATCCGGTTCGATCGGCTTACGAATAAATTCATCGGCACCCGCATCGAGCCCAAGTGCCGCACTGGGCTGATCAGAAGCGGTGACAAGCAAAACTGGCAAGAATTGACCACTCACTTTAAGTCTTCGAGTGACTTCATAGCCATCCATTCCCGGCATCATGACATCTAGCAAAACGAGATCTGGCGGATCTCTCATCACCATTTCAAGGCATTCATGGCCACTACTTGCCGTTTCAATCAAGTAACCTTCGCCGACAAGCAAAAATTCCAGCAGCGCAATATTATCAGGTAGGTCATCGACTACGAGGATGCGTTCAAGAGTGGAAGGCATTGAGCTTCGAGAGGTGGGAGCACGAAGACGAGTCTGCATTGCTTAGATTTTTTAGGGAAGATTGTGATCCCCATTGTACGAAAATCACACCAGAACGACTCCCACTATGGGCAGAGATTTCTAGTGCTCGAAGATAGCAGAGTAATTAAGTAAATCTAATTCCACTTGTGTTGGTAAATGGGCAAAACAACGCAGAGCCAATTCATAGCGACCTTCTCGTTTGAGCATTGTCGATAATTTATCCCACGCACCAATCAAGTAGCGCACATCGTTGGCCGCGTAGCGCAGTTGCGCATCAGAAAGCTCAAAAACTGCCCCCCAGTCTGAGCTTTGCGCTGATTTGTCCAACTCGACCCCAAGGGTTTCATAAATTAGATCTTTCAGCCCATGGCGTGGTGAGTAGGTGCGGGCTAATTTGCTGGCAACTTTAGTGCAGATAATCGGATTTACATAGATGCCAAGATGGTGGCGAAGCATTGCCACATCAAAGCGAGCGTAGTGAAAGAGTTTCTGCACCTGGGGAGCTTCAAAAAGGTGCTTGAGATTTGGGGAATTTGTACAGAATTGACTAATGCGCACGAGGCTAACCAATCCAGAATGGTCGCAAAGCTGGATAAGACACAGACGGTCGCGGTGGGGAAGGAGACCCATCGCCTCTGTATCGACGGCAAGAGCGTCACTGGCAAGATATGACTTGAGCATCTCATCGCTCAAGTCATCGGTAAAAATCTGAGCTTCAAAATCTGTCTGCATAAAACCTGGAGACTTCGGGAAATGTTACAATTTATTGCATGAGCGCCATCACTACGACGACCCCGATTGTTCCTCCCGCACCTGCGGCGCGGATATTGCCAACCAGTGTAGAGGGAATGCGGATTTACGATCCAGCATTAATCGCTAGATTTCATCAGAAGCGCTATGGAGCAATACTAAGGCGCTTTTTACAGATTGTGCTGCCTTTTGCTTGGTGGTTTGTCCAAATTCGCTTTGACAAACTCACTGGGCAGTTGGCAAAAAATGAAGTGAAACGCGCTGTCACGCTCAGAGAAATATTGACGAAATTAGGACCAACTTATATCAAGATCGGTCAAGCCCTCTCGACCCGTCCCGATCTCGTGCCCCCAGCCTACTTAGAAGAACTGACAAAATTACAAGATCGTCTTCCACCAGCCTCCAATAGCGATGCCTACGCACTGATTCAGTCCAATTTAGGTGCACATCCCCGCGACATCTATGCAGAATTCGACGAAACACCGATTGCGGCAGCCTCTTTAGGGCAGGTTTACAAAGCTCGCCTTAAAACCGGCGAATCTGTCGCCGTCAAGGTCCAACGCCCTAATCTTATTCCTGCAGTTTCCCTTGATCTTTATATTCAACGCAGTCTCTTAGTCTGGGTCAACAAGAATATCAAATTTGTGAAAAGTGACTTGCCTCTGATCTTGGACGAGTTTGGTCGCAAGCTGTTTGAAGAGATGGACTATGTGCAAGAGGGTAAAAATGCCGAGCGTTTCGCTAGCATGTTTGTCAACTTTCCAGAAATTTATGTCCCGAAGATTTATTGGGAGTTCACCCGCCGCCAAGTGCTCACTATGGAGTGGATCGACGGCTTGAAGTTGACGCGCCTGGACGAGATTCAGCAGCTCGGTCTCGATGCCAGTAAAGTGGTTAAAGTTGGTGTGCAGTGTTCTCTACGCCAGTTGCTTGAACATGGGTTTTTTCACGCAGATCCCCATCCCGGAAACTTGCTGGTCATGCAGGATGGACGACTTGCCTACTTAGATTTTGGCATGATGAGCGAAGTCGATGTTGAGCAACGCTACGGCTTGATCGAAGCGATCGTGCACATGGTCAATCGAGAGTTTGATGCCCTTGCCCGCGACTACGTGAAGCTGCAATTCCTAAAGCCTGACCAAGATCTCACTCCGATCATCCCTGCCTTGGAAATTGTTTTTGGTCAAGCTCTGGGTGCAAGCATCGGTAGTCTCAACATCAAGAATATTACCGACAGCATGTCTGAGATGATGTACGATTTTCCCTTCCGGGTGCCGGCTTTCTTTGCGTTAATCATCCGCTCACTCGTAACCCTTGAAGGGATCGCAATTACCGTCGATCCAAACTTCAAAGTCCTCGAAGTTGCCTATCCTTACGTGGCGCGGCGTTTGCTCACTGATAACTCCCCGGAACTACGCCGTTCCCTCACAGAACTCCTCTTCAAAGACGGATCTTTCCGTTGGAATCGCCTCGAAAATCTTGTCCGCAATGCCCGCGACGCTCGCGATTACAACATCAATCGAGTGCTTGACCAGGCTGTGGACTTTTTGCTTTCCGAGCGTGGTGGTAGCATTCGCGAGAAACTCCTTGATGCCCTACTCAGTGGCACCCAAACGAACAGCACAGAGAATGTGCAACGCCTCTGGAATCTTCTTCGGGAGGATCCAAAGTTAGAGCCATCTCGTCTTTTCCAACTTTCTTTGAAAATTCTCTCAAAGCCTGAAGGTAGAGATTTGGGTCGCCAAGTAGCGACTCGACTCGTTGAGCGCGAACTCGCACGTCTTCTGCGACGTACTTTGTTGCCAAAATTGCCGAGTCCTACAAAGTAAAGCTGACAGGCAATTTAAGCTCGAAAGTTGTCCAGCCTTGCTGACTAAAAACAGTGATCTCACCACCAAGGCGCTCAACGACCACTCGCTTGACAAGGGCAAGCCCCAAGCCTGTACCACCCCTAGACCAAGCGTCGCTACTTGGTATGCGATAGAATTTATCGAAGATCCGTACCTGCTCACCCATCGGGATTTCGACAGTATTTGAAATAGTAACAAGAACTGATTGTGCGTCTGTTTCGCTCGATTCTGCTTCGACAGCGATATGGCCACATGCTACTGTGTGCTTGCAGGCGTTATCGACCAATTCTGTCACAACACGATCTAAACTTCGCGAGTCAATGGTGAGTTTTGGAATCGGGACTTGGACGTGGAGGGTCAGCTCCTGCTGAAATTTTTCGGCTTGGTGGCGAAACGGCTCTATACGGTGATGTAACCATTCTCCAAGGTCAATCACCTCGCACATCCGCTGTCTTGGGCGCGAAGCAAGCTCCTGCAATTCCAATAGATCTTTAATTAATCGCGACTCTCGAAGGCACTCGCGCTCTAAAATCCCTAAATAATCGGCTTTACGATTTTCGGATGCATTTTTTAAGAGTTGGATGGCCATGGTCATATTTGCCAAGGGTGTGCGCAACTCATGGGAAACAGTATCGAGAAAGTCGTCCTTGAGTTGATTTAATCGCTCTAAATCTTGCATCTGTTGCAAATGTTCCTGCGCGCCAAACTCCATTGCAGCTAGGTGCTGCCGCAATCCGCGCAGTTCTTCAATGAGTTGATCCTTTGTTTTCTCTTCGTCTTTCATCGGCTCTGACTTGGCGCAGTCCTGATTTTGGAGGAAGTACTCATCGTTATCATGCGCTTTTTTAGTCAAACTTGGTAACTGTTTCATGACAAAGGGCAAGGCAAAGTCTCGATTTTACGCTTTGGCGGACCATGTTTTGTGAGGCGATAGATCCGCTCAAACTCTCTGTAGAAATGGGCTGCAACGATCCGATTTTCAATCACCAAAGCATTTTCGTCGTTGCGAGCATCGGCGTTTGTTGACCAATTATGGGAACCTGTAATCACGATGTTCTCGTCGATCAGGGCAAATTTATGGTGCAACTTATCGTTTTTAGGAATGAGGGCAACACCGAGGCGCATGAGCCGATTCCCAGGAAAACCACTGCACCGCCGTAGACCCCAGAGATCGAGGCTTGAACTGTAGGGTCGATAGGCAAAGCCTGGATCTAAGGCACCACGGACTTGAACGCCAGTTTCGGCTTTATGGGCAAGCATGAAGGCAATCTCTGGAGAACTGAAGTTAAACAGGGCAAAATCGATGCTCTTTTGGGCGCGCTCTAGAAGGCTCGCGATCAAGAGATTAATGCTGCTTTGTTGAGAAGCGGATGGGCCAAAAGTGACCATCACCCGCGAACCACCCACCCAAAATTGCTGTGGGGGCCGATCGGGTTTAGCCCGACTGAATTGCCCACCCCACAGCCACGCAAATTCTTCGCTAAATGCTGCAGCGACTTCGGAACTGTCCAAGACGATGAGGTGATTGACGTTGCCTCTTGTCGTCGGATCATCAAGATCGCCATGGATGTCACTGGTGGTGAAATTGGTCGAACCAGTAACTACTTGTTGCCCGTCGATCACGATGAATTTGTGGTGCATGATCGCGCTTCCCTTGCTGCCTCCAGCGGTATCGTCGATCATCGCAATCCCCGCATCTTTGAGCATCCAGAGGGCATCGCGGCGCTTCAACTCAGCAACAACGACAATTCCATCACCATTTTGATCGACAGATCGCTGCCACTTTTGATATTCCTCGCGCTCTTGCCTGGGCAAACGCTCAGGAAAAGCAACGGTCGGAAAATCTTGGTTGTAACGATGCTCTAGCACTACCCGCACTTTGACACCGCGCTGTTGACAGGCAATCAGGGCTTTGGCAATTCCTGGCAAGTTCAATTGATGAATGGCCATGTCTACGGTCAAACGAGCATGGCTGAGTTCGGAAATAATCTGGGCTTCGAGGTCATCTCCATAGCGCAGCAATCCACGGTAATCGCGGTACTGGTGGGCACGAGATTGATTGAAATAGACGCGTATCGCCGGATCCTGAGGGAGCTGTTTCTCCGTTGGCAGTCCTTCCCAGGGCGTAACAACTTTTTTTGGAAAAGACAAATATCCCAAAACAGCCAGGACTATGACGGATAACAACAGCCATTTGCGCATTACAAGATCGCTTCGCAACTGACCCAGCCTAAAGATTTCAGGCATTCCAGGTGCGTTAAAATAGCTGCCGATAGGCAAGATCAGTTGCCGCACGTCCGGCGCTCAAGCGCATAGAATAGGTGGAAACCTTTTTATCGATCCGCTATGAACGATTTCGCGCCAACATTTACTTTCTTGCCTGCTTTGATCGGTGGCTTCCTCGCTCTACTGGCTGGTATCGGCCTGGGTGCTTTTGCTGGATCCGCGACCCGCCCGCTGGTGCGTGGAGCCTCTTTGCCGATTGCCGGTGGGGTGGGTGTTCTGATTGGCATTGTTGCCACGATCGGTTCAATCTTTTTGGTGGTTGCCCTCCCTGCTTTACGCCTTCCTTTCTTGCCGATTGGCTGGCTCGCAGCAGGTGTGTTGTTTGGGGCAATCGTCGCTGTCTCGACCCTCGACTGGGCTGGAGTCACCCTTGCCGGTGGTTTGCTCACGACCTATGTGGCCACAACATTGACCTCTTTCTTCTTTTTAAGTACTTTGTTGCGCTTGGTGCCTCCATTTATCTGGAAACTCTTGCCACCTTTTTTAGTCAAGATTATTTTCGGCGCTGTGGCTGAGAGTGTCTTTGCGATGGCCGGTCTTGCAGTGCTCTGCTTAATTGGTTACATTGCAGCGGTGACAGCTCGCGTGGTGAGCCAATTCTTTACAGACAATGGTGGTGAAGGTAGCACACCGACAACGACACCTTACACACCACCAAGTTCCTCAGCAATCCCCATCGACTAACCCCATGCTCAGTCGAATCGCCGAATATCACTACTGGTTGGGTCGCTATATCGAGCGATCCGAGAATATTGCCCGCGTCGTCGGCGATTATTACCAGACTCTTTTGGACATTGGCCAAGGAGTCGATACAGAGACAACCAGTCGGCGATGGGAGATGATTCTCGAAATCTCGGGGGAGAAAGAATCCTACCAGAGTCGCTACGACACAGTGCATCCCGCGCTCGTTGAACAGTTTCTTTCTTTTGATCGCTCAAATCCAAGTTCGATTCTCAGTTGCATCACCCAGGCTCGCGAAAATGCCCGTGGGATCCGCGATCAGATTTCTTCTGAAGTCTGGCTTTGCCTCAACCGCTTTTATCTTGAGTTGCGCGAAGCCCAGTGGGAGGGGGATGCCGATACTGAGGCAATTAATTTCTACGAAAAAGTGA
This sequence comes from Gloeobacterales cyanobacterium ES-bin-313, assembly GCA_014379585.1. Taxonomy (GTDB): domain Bacteria; phylum Cyanobacteriota; class Cyanobacteriia; order Gloeobacterales; family Gloeobacteraceae; genus JACMLN01. Next base: position 52,532 of record JACMLN010000182.1, read on the forward strand.
AAGAGCAGTCTCAGTTGATCGACAGTTTGGCAAACAGCACGATCCTCCACGATACAGGCTGGCTCTTTTTGCGCCTAGGGCGATTTATCGAACGTGCCGCCCAAACCGCGCGCATTTTGCAGGTGCGCTACCGCTACATCGATCCGCAATTAGCGCTTCCAGAACGCCCCATTGAAGTCCAACAGTGGCTCTCTTTGTTGCGATCTGTCAGTGCTTTTGAAATTTATAGCAAACTTTATCGAGCCACAGTTGCACCCATGTCCGTGGTGCAGTTGCTAGTGCTCAATCCACGCTTTCCGCGCTCCCTGCGCTTTGCAGCGAGCCAAGTCCAAGATATTCTGCGTGTATTGGCCACGAGTCAACCAGGCTTTTATAAGAGCGAAGCAGAACGTCTCGTTGGCATCCTCTGTTCTGAGCTGATCTATGGAACCTTGGCTGAGATCGAAGATGCCGGAGTGGTTCCCTACTTGATTCAAAAAGAACGGGAAATTGATACGATTGGCAACTATATTCATCATTTTTACTTCGCCTACAGCTTGCCTGGATTTGCCCAAGCGCAAAGTATGAGTCAGTCCTAGCTCTTCCAATAACCCAAAAAGCCAATACCGTAGCCGCTAGCTGAACCAAGCAATGAGGCTCCAGCGTTGGTCAGAAAGCTTCTCCCACTGGCAGCACCAACGGTTGCACCGATCAAAGGATCTAGCAAGGTCGATTTGAGCATGTAGGCACTACTATCGAACCCGCCAGGGTTGTAAAGGAAGTTATGGGCAGACAGCGCCATCAGAATGTAGTAGCTCACAAATGCGGTACAGATAGCAACAAAACTACCCAGCCAGCCAACGATGGGACGATTACCAAAGGGCAATAGGCTCGCCCCTAGGCACAGAGGAGCCATGGTGACACAACTCATCAGTGCATACTCGACCATGGGCAGAGTATTTTTTTGCCAGGAGAGCAGCAGGGCAATCAACACATCTTTGATGCTGTCCCGTACAAAGATTTGATTGCTCCAGACGGTTTTTGTGTAGGGATCGATTTGCCCACTAAAAACTTGATTGATTTCATTCGCCTCTTCTTGAAAAACACCTTGAGCGACTGAATCCAAGCTGCTGACGATTGCATTGGCTTCTGCAGCGTTATCCGCCAAACAGGTTTGAAAGCTAGCTTGAGGAAGGGCAGCACATTGGTTGTAGAGGCTACGAACCATCTGTTCCATGGCAATGCGGTACCCAGCCAGGCGGATCGTATTTTGGAGGTTTAAGCTATCTCCCGCTGCCCGTAACGAAATTTGATCGACGATCGTATAGGGCACAGTCCGCGCCGCATTCAAAAATTTGACCAAATTGCTCTGGGTATTCGGTGTATGGGCAATAAAAAAGACAACGAGCATCGGCCAAATCAGATCTGTCATGGCTGGAGTAATGTCGTCCTGGAGCAGACCGCGCAGATAAAATGCCCCCCAAAACATTGCACAAAAGACAGCGATGCCCCCGGCCACAAACTCTAGCCCAGCCCACAGTCCACTATCAAAAAGCTCTTGCCAGAGGGTGCTCCAGTAAGAACGGTTACTTTGGGCAGCAGTGATGGCTAGATCTAAGAGATCTTGTGCAGCCTGCTGTGCGCTTGTACTTGGCAAAACTTGCAGAAGCAACATTTTTCCTTCACTCCTGAGTAGAATGCCATGCCATGATCTCGGCGGCGGCAAAAGCATTTGTAGTTGTATCTAAAATTTGCTGGGAGTGATTGTAGTACTGTTCACGTAGGTGGGTATCAAGGGAATCGCTCACATCGGAGACGAGCATCTGTAGATTGCCCAAGTTATTGTCAAGGCCATTTTGCATCTGCAGCGTTTGCAGCGTTGTTGTGAGGGACGAAGTATTCACCAAGGCGATCTGTTGATTCATCAACTTCATCACATCTTGCGTCGAAGTGGCCTCGTTGGCTGCACTGGCATAGCTCGCGGCAAGATCGGCAGACTCTTGAAGCTGGGACTGAATATTGTTGTTTTGTTCTAGAGTATTGGATTGCCCTGTTTCGCTCACTCGGTAGGTTTGAAAGGCACGGGTGAGGCTTCGATTTGAACTGTGGGAAATTAGTTGACCGACGAGGCTACGGGGCGCAAAGGGGCCGAGGTTATAGGGATTGTTCTGGGATTGATTACTGATCGATAGACCAACGGAAAAAGTATCCGGCAAAGAGAGGGCACCGATGGCTTGATCCTCCGGTACTTGATCGCTTCCGTAAATGTTTGCTAACTGCGTGGAATATTCGCCAGGAATTTGGCTATAGGTAGTTGTCTGAGTCTGTAAAATGAAGTCGAGCAGCTGGTTGATGTAGCTGATCAGATCGTCGTCGGACCAAGCGCTCCCTGCTCCCAAAGTACCAACCATCACCAAGGCAACGACGACTGTTTTCAAAGGTTTTATTTTCACTGCCACTCTCTGGGGTTACTTGCCCTTTGTAGTGGAAGCAAAGATTCTCGATCAACCGCCGCACGCTACCGGACAAAGTACCCTTAAAAAACCATCCGCTCCCGCAATTTCTTGCAGGAGCGGTCTGGCCAATCTGGTTTCCGCAGTCTGACTGCCGGAAGGATACTCTCTAGAGAGCAACAGCTCCGGCGCACAGCCGACTGTTTGCGGTCCGAAGATTTAAGGATGTACTGGGTAAAGTCATCGGCACCACCTCCCTCTCCTATACGGAAAGTAAACTACTTGCACAACATAACACAGGTACAAGAAGCCGTGCAACCCTAGCGGGTTGCCACCGCAGGGGTTTGGTCTTCGCCCTGGAAAAGTACCGTGCTCAAGTACCGTTCGCCAAAACTGGGTTGAACAAAAACGATCAACTTACCCTGGTTTTCGGGGCGCTTGGCGAGTTGTAAGGAAGCCCAAAATGCCGCGCCTGTGGAGATGCCAGAGAGTAAACCTTCTTCTTTCGCAAGTCTTCGACCGTACTCGATGGCCTTATCGTCAGGAACTTGGATGATTTCGTCGATCAGATCTGCCCTCAAAACTGCTGGCACGAACCCAGCGCCGATGCCCTGAATTTTGTGGGTACCAGGGTTTCCTCCAGAAAGCACAGGACTGCCAGAAGGTTCAACAGCGACGATTTTCACCGTCGGCTTACGCGCTTTCCAGTACTCAGCGACTCCAGTAATCGTGCCCCCAGTTCCAACCCCAGAGACAAAAATATCCATCGTCCCTTCGGTATCTTCCCAAATTTCTGGGCCTGTGGTTTCGCGGTGAATTTTAGGGTTGGCTGGGTTGCGGAATTGTTGGAGCATGAATGCGCCTGGAATCTCAGTCACCATCTGTTCCGCGCGCCGAATTGCTCCACGCATACCTTCTGAACCAGCGGTTAATTCGACTTGGGCACCGTAGGCACGCAACATCGCTCGACGTTCAGAGCTCATGGTGTCCGGCATCGTCAAGATCATGCGGTAGCCCCGTGCTGCTGCCACCATGGCTAAGGCAATGCCTGTATTGCCGGAGGTCGGTTCGATCAATGTGGTGTGCCCAGGCAAGATCTGACCGGCTTTTTCGGCCTCGTCGATCATGGAAACCCCAATGCGATCCTTCACAGAAGCGGCTGGGTTAAAACTCTCCAACTTGGCAACAATCCGAGCCGTCGCTCCCTCAGCTTGAGGAATCCGATTCAACTCGACTAAGGGAGTGCGTCCGATCAACTCGGTAATGTTGTGGGCAATCTTCATAACGGCCAAGACCTATACTGCAGACTATCTAGTCTAGCAGTGCAAGGAGTTTGCTCGCATAGAGAAGCTCTAGTTGTCAAAAAACACAGCACTTTGCTTAAATTTTTGCGATCGTAAGGGCAAAAATTGCCAGTGAAGAAAGAATCAAAGCAATGAGATAGGCAAGAACAAGTACTGAAAACTTTAGCCCCGTTTTGAGCCAGGAACTTCCGTATACGGTCTTCATCGACCAATAAAGATAGATACTCAGTACAAGTGGCGTCCAAGCAAACATGTCAGGTTTGCCCAATAGTGTATCAGCGGTTAACAGCAAGAAAGCGAAGGAATGATAGTGTAAGGCAAAGATCAGATGTTCTGCATAGAAGCATTTCGAGCGTACATATAAAATCTTTAAGAACAGTGCAAAAATTGGCAACAGAACAAACAAGATTTTTGGGAATTGCTCTGTAAACGTATCTATGACCAATTTTGGTAAATTTTTGCCATCGGTAGAAATTACTTTTTCGATTTTTTCATTGATCGTCTCGTTAAGCTTTTTTTCGAGTCGTTCGTCTCGCTGCTCATTGCCTGTATGCACCGTGAGTTTGAGCGGTTTTCTGGAGGATTTTGGGGATGGTTCAGGGATCTCGGTTTTTGGTAAATCTTTTAGGTCAAGATGAAAGAGTTCCGCACTGTAGAACGGAAGTAGAAAGAAATAGGCAAAACTAATAAACAGATAGAGCCGAAATGGAGAAATGTAGCGTAGTCGGCGACCTGCACAAAACTCGCGGGTCAAAAATCCAGGCTTGAAGATCAGCGGCAGAACACTTTTGAAGAATTTTAGATCGACAGTGAGATAATCACCGATAAAATCTCCAGCAATTTTCCAAGTCGAGACGTGGAAATTGTCGTTGGCTTGGCCACAGCTTGGACAAAAATTTCCTGGGGTCAGTTCGCCACAGTTAAGACAAACCTCTGAGTGACGACCATCTTTGATCGTGGTGGTAGCCTTTGCAGGAGCGATTGGACTTGCTTCGCGGTTTGGCTCTGCGTAGTTCGCCTCGGTCATGACGGCATCCCAGGAGCGACAATTGACAACGATTCTAGCTTGCACTGCTATCGTATAAAAGTTGCGTTCAAGAATTTTCCATGCAAGAGCGAGGAAGTATCACTGTTCATACCGAGAATATCTTTCCGATCATCAAGCGCTGGCTGTATTCGGACAAAGATATCTTCTTGCGCGAACTGATTTCTAACGCTGCCGATGCGATCAGCAAGCTGAAGATGGTCGGTTTTTCTGGAGACTTTCAGAGCGATGGTAAAGAATACGAAATTCAGGTCACGCTCGACAAAGAAAAGCGCACCTTGACTATCGCTGACAACGGGATCGGCATGACCGGCGAAGAAGTCAAAAAATATATCAACCAAGTCGCCTTCTCCAGCGCCGAAGAATTTTTGCAGAAGTATCAAGGCGACGATGTGAAGCAGCAGATCATCGGCCACTTTGGCCTAGGCTTCTACTCATCGTTTATGGTCTCGGAGAAAGTGACCATCGACACCCTCTCCTACAAGCCAGACAGCACTGCGGTTCACTGGAGTTGCGATGGCACCACCAGTTTTGAACTCAGCGACTCCGAGCGCACTGAGCGTGGCACTGCTGTCACTCTCTACATCGACAGCGAAAATGAAGAGTACCTGGAAGATTTTAAAATTCGCGAATTGATCCGCAATTACTGCGACTTTTTGCCTGTTCCAATTTTGTTCAACGGTGAAGCCGCGAACCGCCAAAAGCCGCTGTGGACCCAATCTCCCAATGGCCTCAAGGAAGAGGATTACAAGGAGTTTTACGGCTACTTGTACCCAATGAACGAGGAGCCGCTATTTTGGGTGCATCTAAATACGGATTACCCCTTCACCCTCCAAGGCATTCTTTACTTCCCGCGCCTAAAGCCCGACTTCGATCCAACGAAGTCCTCGATTCGCCTCTTTTGCAACCAGGTCTTTGTCAGCAATAACTGCGAAGAAATTATTCCGCAATTCCTTACTCCCCTACAGGGCGCAATAGACAGCCCAGATATTCCTTTGAATGTCTCGCGATCTTTCCTGCAAGCGGATCGGACAGTGCGCCGGATCAGCGACTACATCTCCAAAAAAGTTGGGGATCGCCTCAAAGAGCTGCACAACGAAGAGTACGAAAAGTACGTTCAGTGTTGGAAAGACATCAATGTCTTTATCAAGTTCGGTGTGATGAATTCCGACAAGTTCTACGAGCAGATCAAAGACGTGTTGATCTTTCAAGTAGCTGGAACTGAGACCTACACGACATTGAAGGATTACCTTGAGCGCAAGAGCGAGAAAAAGGTTTACTATACCTCCGATCAAGCTGCCCAAGGTGCTTACTTGGATCTTTTCAAGGCTCAAGGTCTCGAAGTTTTGGTGCTTGATACCTACATCGATACCCACTTCGTCGGTTTCTTAGAACGCCAAAATTCGGACGTGCAATTCGCCCGCATCGATTCAGATCTCGACGAAAATCTCCTCAGCACAGACAAAGCCGCAGAGATCGTCGATCCGCGCACGAATAAAACCCGCAGCGAAAGCCTAGCGGATTTGTTCAAGGCGAAACTTGGACTGCCCAACTTGAATGTGCGCACCGAAGCCCTCAAGGGTGAGGGTCAACCTGCCATGCTTCTATTGCCTGAGGCTCTACGCCGGCTCAAAGAGATGACTGCCCTCATGCAGCAAAAGCAGATGGACTTTTTAGATCAGCACACCTTGGTGATCAACACAACCAATCCATTGATCGAAAATCTCCAGCGCATGGACGAAACGGGTGCAGACGATGCCCTCGTTGGCCTGATCTGCCAGCATGTCTACGACCTTGCCTTGATCTCCCAGAAAAACTTTGATGCGCAGGCAATGAGTCAGTTTGTCCAACGTTCCAACGATGTGTTGACGAGGCTTTCCCAAAAAGCAGTTTAAGCCGAATTGGTGAGGGGTACGCAGCAGTGTGCCCCCTCACTTGCCAAATTCCTATCAACAGTGAGCGGGGATCAAGAAATGAATCCCTCTTTCGGCTGAACAATATTGACCGTCAATCGAAGAAAGTTGGATCACAAAGTCCTGCTTAGGTACTCAGATGCTTGCACGCTTAAGAGAACTCCGCGCTCAATACTTTCAAGATCTAGAATCACTCAGTGAGCCTGAAATGTCTGGCGGCCATGCGACGTTGACCGATACAGATGCAGTCGAAGCGGAAGCCGCTACCTCTTCTGCGGCAGAACGCGTTTCACCAGAAATCCAAGAGGTGGTGATCGATCTGTACCAGCGCAGTTTAAAACAATTTGAATATGTCAAAGAAGCGAACGATAAATTCATCGCCATGCTAGAAGAAGCACTTGACGAAGATCCTAGCAATGCTAAGACCCAAACGGCCATTCGCGAATTTGCTGAAAGCCTTCTCTTAGATCCAGTTATGCAACCACTTTCCTACAGCGCCGCAGAACAAGACGACATTATTGATAGCGCTCAGGGTCTCACCCAGCAAGAAGCGGTTCTTTACGGTGATGCTTCAAATACTGAAGATACGCGGTAGCTTGACGGACGCTTCGCAGAATCTTCGCCCAGTGCTCAACGCTCTTACTACGTAGCAGCCAAAGACCCATCCTGCAAAACTGTGTCGAAAAGCACAGAAGACAAGTCCTTGATCGATATTCGATCATTAGCTGTTAGGAACGGGCATAAGCTACAAGTAAGGCATTGGGCAAGGAGGCGGGAGCCATGGTTCAGGAATTGACACGCAAACGTTTAAGTGTTCAAGTCCAAGAGATTGCGGAGCAGACAACGACGATGCGCTCCCTGGATTGGGATCGCGACCGCTTCGACATCGAATTTGGCCTCCAAAATGGAACAACGTACAATTCTTTCTTGATTCGTGGCGAAAAAATTGCCCTCGTCGATACGAGCCACGAAAAATTTCGTCAGCTTTATTTAGATTTACTCCACAGCCAAATTGACCCGTCCACAATTGATTACTTAATCATCAGTCATACCGAACCAGATCACAGTGGTTTAGTGGGCGATCTGCTCGACCTTGCCCCGAATATTACAGTTATTGCTTCACGGATGGCACTGCAATTTTTAGAAAATATGGTGCATCGTCCTTTTAAACAGCAGGCTGTGAAAAGCAGCGATACCTTGGATTTGGGCAACGGTCACGTACTTGAATTTATCTCGGCTCCGAACCTCCACTGGCCCGATACGATGTTTACTTTTGATCGCGAAACAAGAATTTTGTTTACCTGCGATGCTTTCGGGATGCATTACTGTAGCGACGTGATCTTCGATGAAAATCTGTCTGCTATCGAAGATGATTATCGCTTCTACTACGAATGTCTCATGGCTCCCAATGCCAGATCAGTAGTCGCTGCCCTCAAACGCATGGAACCACTGGGAACAATAGATACGATTGCGACAGGTCATGGCCCACTGATTCGCATTCACCTCAGTGAACTTGTGGATCGCTATCGACGGTGGAGTCACGAGCAAAACGAAGCGACTACCAGCGTGGCCGTTTTTTATGTGTCCGATTATGGCTACAGCGACCGCCTCTCCCAGGCGATTGCCCAAGGGATTACGAAGGCCCACGTTGCTGTCGAACTCATTGATTTACGGGCAACAGAACTTGCTGAAATCCAAGAAGTCGTTGGTCGCTCTGCAGCGATTGTGATTGGCACGCCACCCACGGAAGGCTCGGCTTCTGAAGCGGCGCAATCTGCTCTCGGACTAATTCTTGCAAATGTGAAATCGAAGCAAGCTTTCGGAGTCTACGAAGCTGGTGGGGAGGTTGATGAACCCGTCATGCCCCTCTACGGACGATTTATCGATCTAGGACTTAGCTCTGGATTTGGTGCAATTCGTGCCCACCGTCCGGAAACCCCTTCCGGCGCACCAACACCCAGCATCTACAAACAGTGCGAAGAATCAGGTACGGACTTGGCCCAATGGTTGACCCGCGACAAGACCGTTCAACAGATGAAGGCCATCGATGTCAACTTGGACAAAGCGATGGGCCGGATTGCTGGTGGCCTCTATGTGATCACTGCGGCGAAGGGAGATATCAAGAGTGCCATGCTCGCCAGCTGGGTCGTTCAGGCCAGTTTCTTCCCGCTTGGTATCTCCATCGCTGTTGCCAAAGACCGTGCCATCGAGGCTCTCATGCAAGTCGGGGATACTTTCGTGCTGAACGTCCTCGAAGAAGGCCGCTACAACGCTTTGATGCGCCACTTCCTCAAACGCTTTGCTCCCGGTGAAGATCGCTTTATTGGCATCGAGACTCTGACAGCCCAAAATGGTTCGCCGATTCTCAAAGAAGCTTTGGCCTATATAGAATGCAAAGTCGAAAGCCGCATGGATGGCAGCGATCACTGGCTGGTTTACAGTACTGTCGAAGCTGGGAATGTTTCTAACCCTGAGGGGCAGACCGCTGTTCACCACCGCAAAGTTGGCAATCATTATTGATCTACGAGGAATTGCGCATGACCAGTGCTGTGCCCACCCAACGGGATCTGCAAACAGTCCATATCGCTGCTAATACATGGGTGCTCCGCTCCCGCAGCTTTTCGAGACTGAAATTTGAGGTGGAATATGCTCTTCAGCGAGGCACAACTTCAAATGCCTACTTGATTCAAGGCGGTCAGCGGACAGTCTTGATCACGCCTCCCGGTGAAGCATTTACCGAAAACTTTCTTAGTGAGTTGGAGCGACTGATTCCCTTGACTGAGATCACCGATGTGATTGTCGGACATGTCAATCCCAACCGTTTTTTCACGCTTCTCAAATTGTTGGAACGTGCCCCTCAGATCCAGATCATCTGTTCAAATCCTGGTTCAGTGTTGCTCAAGGGGCTTTTTGATGCTGAAACCAATTCCCCACCGATGCCAGAAATGTTGGTGATGCGTGGCCAGGAAGTGCTCAAGTTGGGGAGTGGCCATCGCCTCCAATTTATTCCAGCGCCTACTCCCCGCTGGCCTGGTGGTCTCTGTGTCTACGACGACAAGACCAAAATTTTGTTTAGCGATAAATTTTTTGGGGTTCACGTCTGTGGAGATGCGGTTTTTGACGAAAGTGGTGCCAGCCACACCCTCGATGAGCGCCACTACTACGATTGTTTGATGGCTTCCCAGGCTCGCCAGGTCGAAACAGTTTTGGATCGTTTTGAAGAGTGGCCTGCCCAGACCTACGCTCCCGTCCATGGTCCTCTCCTGCGTCTTGGTGGTCTCGACCGATTCGACCATTACCGGGAGTGGAATCGCCAACAACTGAATCAAACCCTTTCAGTCGCGCTGCTCTATGCCAGTGCCTACGGCAGTACAGCCACCCTCAGCCAAGCGATTGAACGCGGGATCACGAAAGCTGGAGTTGCAGTCGAAGCGATTAACTGCGAAGTGGCTACTTCCGAAGAAATTCGTGAAGCCCTCGGTCGCAGTGCAGGATTTATCATCGGTTCACCGACCCTAGGCGGTCATGCCCCAACACCCATCCAAACAGCCTTGGGAATTATCTTAGCCACCGCCGATAAAGGCCAACTCGCCGGGGTATTCGGCTCATTTGGCTGGAGCGGCGAGGCGATCGACTTACTGGTCGAAAAGCTCCAGAACGGTGGTTACACCTTTGGATTTCAACCGATCCGAGTCAAATTCAAGCCGACAGAAGCAACTCTTCAAGAATGTGTTGAAGCGGGCACAGACTTTGCCCAAGCCCTCAAAAAACAGCGCAAACCGAAGCAGGCAATCCGCCAAGATGCCACCCCGCTCGAATTGGCTGTTGGCCGAATTGTCGGTAGCTTGAGTGTCGTCACTGTTCGCCATGACGATGTCAGCAGTGCGATGCTTGCTTCCTGGATTTCCCAAGCCTCCTTCAATCCACCCGGCCTGACCGTGGCTGTTGCCAAAGATCGTGCCATCGAATCGTTGCTCTACCCGAACAGCACTTTTGTCTTGAATCTTTTAGAAGAAGGCAAACACATTCCTTTAATGAAGCAATTCTTGAAACCCTTTGCACCGGGCGAAGATCGCTTCGGCGAGACTGAAACCAAGACCGCAAAAAATGGCTCACCGATCTTGCAAGATGCCCTTGCTTATCTAGAGTGCAAAGTCGTCAACCGTATGGACTGTGGCGATCACTGGCTGATCTATTGTTCAGCGGACGCGGGCAATGTCTTCAACCCTGGGGGCCGCACTGCTGTCCACTTCAGGCAAACAGGCACCCATTATTAGTGGAAAGTGGATTCTAGCGAGATTGCATAAAAGAAATAGTAATCCAAACAGTGACTCAGCTCCGTATCACTTATAGCTAGCGCTTCTGTCTCTTCTTGACTGAATGACTTCACCCGAATACCTCTGCGCTAGCGTGCCCAGGTTATTGATCCGCAAAAGCAACATTATGGGGAATTAGCATCATGAAATGGAATAAATTGGCTGCCCTTTGGTTTCTCGTTGGCGTAATGTCAGTCTCAGGGACTGCTGTAACGACTTTCTCTGCCCAGGCTCAGGAAGTTCCCCTTGAGAAGAAGATTTCTCTTTTGACCAAGAACAAGGATCAAGTTGGTACAGGGGATATGTTGCGCCGCTTCTTCTACGGTGATTTGCTGCCCCTTGGCGTGCAGCCCGGTGGAGCAGGTATGGTCGTGAATTTGTACAGCAAGACAAGTGACTACACCTTCTCTTACTGTGCTACCTACGATGTCGTTGTAGCGATCAAAAAAGGGCGAATCACCCAGTTCCCTGCTGACGAAGTCAAGTAACACCAGCCGTCAAAAGCGCTGTGTAATTGATCGACAGCCTTTATTCCCCGGCTAAGGGGCGCAGCGTGCTGTGCCCCAAGATGCCTAACGGTATTTCTACCTCAACCACAATGCGAGGTGACTTCTTATGGTGGATTTTGCTGATGCTCTAAGGCTGCTGCATCCCTTATTTGCTGTGGCCATTGTGTTTCCGTTGATCGGGATTGTCTGCTACTTTGCATTCCAGACCCAGCAGCGCCGTAAGCAACAGGCGGCTGGCGAAAAGAGCAAAATCTCGCCAACTTCGGGAACCGAACACGTCAATTTTGGGCGTTGGTTGGCTGGTGCTGTGATTAGCCTCGCCCTGATTGGGATTGGGCGACCCCTAATCGCCAAAATTATTGAAAGCCAACTCTGGAAGTCAAATCCCGCACA